>JBPCXI010000166.1:0-11036 GCA_051008895.1 Gammaproteobacteria bacterium
GTGTCCACGTTCAGCGCCAGCGCAACGCCGAGCGCGACACCGATGACGACACCGATCCAGCCGATCACGATACCCTGCACCGCGAAGATGCGAACGATCGTGCGCCGTGAGTAGCCGAGCGTCCGCAGTATCGCGATACCCGAACGTTTGTCGGTCACCGTCATGACCAGCGTGGCAACAATATTGAAGACCGCGACCGCGACGATGAGCGACAGCAGCAGCGTCATCATGATTTTCTCGATGCGCACCGCGCGAAAATAGGTCGCGTTATCCTGCGTCCAGTCGCGTACGACAACCGGCTGCGCGCCGGCGTCGGCGCGCTCGCTCTGCCACTCGCGGATGAGCTGCGGGGCCGCGAACGCATCACGGGTCCGCACGCGCACGCCCGTGCCCCGCTTGCCCGTCAGGACCGCTGCGTCGTCGAGATGCACGAGCGCCCGGATCGCGTCGTGGTCGCGGAGCCCCATTTCGAATATGCCGACGACGGTGAATTCGCGCAGCACCGTATCGAGACTGCGCCCCGCCGCCTTGCGTGGCGCCATGACGGTAACCCTGTCGCCGGTGTCGACGCCGAGTTTCAATGCGAGCGCGCGGCCGAGGATGATCCCCTGCTGACCGGCGCGCAGCGCATCGAGCGACCCGGAGCGCATATGCCGACTGACGGTCGAAATCTCGCGCTCGAAGTCAGGCAGGACGCCGCTCAGCACCGATCCCGACAATGTGCGGCCACTGGACAGCATGACCTCGACTTCGACATAAGGCGCCACCGCGGCGATGTCGTCACGACCCTGCAATTCCTCGGCCAGGTCGCGCCAGAGGAGCGACTCTCCATCCGCCCGCACGGTTGCGTGACCGGACAGGCTGAGCAGGCGCGTTCGCAGTTCGCTCTCGAAACCGTTCATTACGGACAACACCACGATCAATGCAGCAACCCCGAGCGCCACGCCGACGACGGACGCGATGCTGACGAACGACGCGAACTGATTGGCGCGCTGGGCACGCAGGTAGCGCAAACCGACGAACGCCGCTACTGGACGCATCATCGGCACGACTCGCGACGCGAATGACATAATGATGAAGCGCGCGCGGTCTGCGGATACACCATTTCCGTTATCATGTCCATAGCACAGGTAGTTTCTCTGCCTGATCGGGCGAGGTAATATCTGGCGGAGTATACCTTGGGAGGTAGAGATGGTTCGTCAGGTCTTACTGTCGATTGCAGCCGTCACCGTTATCATGACCGCCGCGCCGCTGCAGGCGCAAGAAAGTCGCGCCGAAGGCGACCGCCTGATCATCAGCAATGTGAAACAGGCCGAAGCCAATGCCGGCGTCCGACCGAATCGTGGCATGTCGATGGATTCCGTCGAAGCGCGCTGGGGCACCCCGAGGTCGAAGCGCGGCGCTGTCGGTGACCCACCGATTACCCGCTGGGAGTATCCGACGTTCGTCGTCTATTTCGAGTACCGCAACGTCATTCACGCGGTCCGCACCGCCCCCTGATACCGGATTCGCGTCCGGCCGGACCGGCCACCCCCGACCCAACATCGCTGGCAAAGCATCGCTGCCAAAACATAACTGAGCGAACCGCGTTCGCGGTGCGTGTTTTTTCGCGTGCGTGTGGGATAATCGCGCGTCCCGCTTTCCTTCCCGCCACCCAAAGTCACGAGCATGTCGGCGACGATTCTGCAGGCCAATTTTCCGTTGCCGACCGCACCCGGCGCGAGCGTTCGCCTCGGCAAGGCGTACGGCGCTGCCGGCGCGATCGCGGTCGCCGAATTGATCGAGCGCGCGGCCCGCGAAGGCCGCTGCGTGCTGATTCTGACCGGCTCTGTGGCGCGGGCCGAGTCCCTGGCCGCGGAGGTCGCGTTTTTCCGTGCCGGCAGGCCGCCGGCGAGCCTGTTTCCCGACCTGGAGACGCTGCCCTACGACGCTTTCAGCCCGCACCAGGACCTCGTATCAAGACGCCTCGGCATCCTTCGTGAGCTGCCGGACGGCCGCTCCCCGGCCCTGTTCGCGGCAGCACCCAGCCTGCTGCCGCGGCTGCCGCCGCGGTCCTACCTGGTCGAGCGCGGCATTCGCCTGGCCGCAGGGCAGCAGCTCGACCAGGAGTCGTTCCGCACGCAGCTCGAGGACGCCGGCTATCAGCGCGTGTCCCAGGTCGGTCTGCATGGCGAGTACGCTGTGCGCGGTTCCCTCGTCGACTTTTTTCCGACTGGTCACGATGCGCCGTTGCGCGTCGATTTTTTCGACGCGGAGATCGAGACGCTGCGCGAATTCGATCCCGACTCCCAGGTGTCGACCGGCCGCATCGATGCGATCAATACGATGCCCGCGAGGGAGATCCCGATCGACGAGGCGTCGGTCACCGATTTCCGCCGCCGTTACCGACAACGTTTCGAAGGCAACCCGTCACGATCGCTGATCTATCGCGAGGTGACCGAGCGACGGCTGCCCGGCGGCGTCGAGAATTATCTGCCGCTGTTCTTCGCCGCGACTTCGTCGCTGTGGGACTATCTCCCCGGCGACTCGCTGGTCATCTGCTACGACGACGTCGGTGGGCCGCTGGACGACGCGTGGCGCCAGGCACTGGACCGCCACGAGCAGGCGTGCCTCGATCCCGACCGGCCGACGCTCGATCCCGACGAGCTGTTCTGGGCCCCACCGCATCACCATGATGCGCTCGCGGAGCGAGCGGTAATCCACATCGACCCGTTTGAAATTCCCGGCGAGTCGCTCGATGACAACACCGAAAACCTCGATGTTGGCGCGCCGCCCGGAATGCTGATAAGCCGTCGCGCCGCCGAACCGTCGGCGCGGCTGCGAGAATTCCTCGCCGCGCGGCAGGGACGCGTGCTGTTCGCATCCGAGTCGGCCGGCCGCCGCGAATTGCTGATGGACATTCTGCGCCAGGAGAACTCCGCACCGACCCAGGTCGACGGCTGGCGAGAATTCGTCGGCAGCCCGGCGTCGGTCGGCGTCAGCGTCGCGCCGCTCGACAAAGGCGTGGTCATGACGGCTGCCGCTATCTCGATAGTTACCGAATTCGAACTCTTTGGCGACCGGCCGAAGCGACGGCGACGGCACCGGCGCATTCGCGATCCGGAGGCGCTGATCAGCGACCTGACGGACCTCCGACCCGGCGCACCGGTCGTGCATTCCGAACACGGTGTCGGTCGCTATGTCGGTCTGACGAACCTCGCGTTTGACGACACGCCGACCGAGTTCGTTACGCTCGAATACGACGGCGGCGACCGACTGCACGTGCCGGTCGCCTCGCTGCACCTGATCTCGCGCTATACGGGCGCCGCGCCGGAACAGGCGCCGCTGCATCGTCTCGGCTCCGATCAGTGGGCGAAAACCAAGCGCAAGGCCGCGGAAAAGATCCGCGACGTCGCGGCCGAATTGCTCGACCTGTATTCACAGCGCGCCGCGCGAACAGGCTTCAGCTACCACGTCGACCCCGCGGATATCGAGCGTTTCGCCGACGGTTTCCCGTTTGCAGAGACCGAGGACCAGGCCAAAGCCATCGAAGATGTGCTCGGCGACCTCGTCGACGCGAGTCCGATGGATCGCCTCGTATGCGGGGACGTCGGCTTCGGCAAGACCGAGGTTGCGCTGCGCGCCGCGTTGGTAGCGGTGACCAACGGACGTCAGGTCGCAGTGCTGGTGCCGACGACACTGCTGGCGCAACAGCACTACCAGACGTTCGTGGACCGGTTTGCGGACTGGCCGATCAACGTCGCGCTGCTGTCGCGCTTCCAGGGACAACGTGCGAGCCGCGAGGTTATTGAGAGCCTCGAAAACGGCAGAACCGATATTGTCGTAGGCACACACCGTCTGCTGCAGCGGAGCGTCGCGTTCAAAGACCTGGGGCTCGCGGTGATCGACGAAGAGCATCGGTTCGGTGTCCGCCACAAGGAACGCCTGAAGTCCCTGCGCACCGAGGTCGATATCCTGACGCTGACCGCGACGCCGATTCCGCGAACGCTGAACATGGCCCTCGGCAGCCTGCGCGAACTGTCGCTGATCGCAACGCCACCGGAATCGCGGTTGTCGATCAAGACCTTCGTGACGCAGTGGAACGACGCACTGATCCGCGAGGCATGCCAGCGCGAACTCAAGCGCGGCGGCCAGGTCTACTTTGTGCACAACCGGATCGAAGACATTCGCAAGATCGCGGATCAGGTCGCGGACCTCATACCGGAGGCCAGGGTCGAAATTGCGCATGGCCAGATGCGTGAACGCGAACTCGAACGCATCATGAACGACTTCTATCATCGCCGTTTCCACGTTCTGGTCTGCACCGCGATCATCGAGAGCGGCCTCGATGTCCCCTCCGCCAACACGATCGTCATCAATCGTGCCGATCGCTTCGGACTCGCTCAACTGCATCAGCTGCGCGGCAGAGTCGGTCGCTCGCACCACCAGGCGTTCGCCTATCTGCTGGCACCCGCGCGCGAGGCGCTGACCGCCGATGCGGCAAAACGCCTGGAGGCGATCGAGTCGCTGGAAGACCTCGGCGCGGGTTTCGTGCTCGCGACGCATGATCTCGAAATTCGCGGCGCGGGCGAACTGCTCGGTGAGGGCCAAAGCGGCCAGATTCAGGAAATCGGTTTCTCGCTGTACAACGACATGCTATCGCGCACGGTGCAGGCGCTGCGTGACGGCCTGGAACCGGATCTCGAGGTCGGCGCGCAACCGGGGCCCGAAATCAACCTGCACGTACCCGCCCTGCTCCCGGAAGACTACCTTCCCGATGTGCATCTGCGGCTCGTCCACTACAAGCGGATCGCCAGCGCCGCGGACCGCCGCGCCCTCGACGAGTTGCAGGTGGAACTGATCGACCGCTTCGGTCTGCTACCGGAGGCCGCGAAGAACCTGTTTCGCGTCACGGAAATCCGGCTCAACGCCGAACCGATGGGAATACGCCGCCTGGAATTGTCCGCGCATGGCGGTCTCGTGGAATTCGGACCGGCAGCAACGGTCGATCCCGCCGTCCTGGTCCAGCTGCTAGAATCCGAACCTGATCGCTACAGGCTCGACCGCGCGCAGCGCCTGAAAGTCATCGACGAGGTCGCCGAGGAAGACCGCTTCGACTACGTAACGGCACTGCTGGGCCGCCTCGGCGGCGACGCCGCAAACCACTAACGGATCAAGCCGAACATGCAGATGACGGGTTACGGAAAAGGACTATTCGCGGTACTCGTCGGCGTAGTCGGCGGCGTCGCGCTGGCGCAAGAGCCGGAGGCGGAGGCGGAGACGGAAGAACCCTGGATGGCGGACCGCTACGAGGTCGAAATCATCGTCTTTCGCCACGTCGATCAAAGCCGCAATACGCCGGAACAGGCCGCGACGGAAATCATCGACCGATTCTCGTCTCTCGCGCTGTATCCGGAGTCGAACGAGCGCAGAGACGCCGCGGAATCAGACCGACTTCTGATCGATGAACAACCGCTATACCCACCCGAGGTCACGTTCGAACTGATGGAGGTCGGCGGCACGTACCCGGATTTCACGCCGCTGGACGCTGACAGCGAGCAGCTCGGCAACGTCTACAGCCGGCTGGAACGCCTCGACGCCTACCAACCGATACTCCACCGCGCCTGGAGCCAGGCCGCGCGTCCGGCCGATCAATCCGTGCCGATGCGCGTCACGGCGCCTGCGGATGGCGACCTGGCGGCTGGCGACCTGAGACTGGACGGCACACTCACGGTCTACAAAGAGCGCTTCGTTCACCTTGCCGTCGACCTTGACCTTGGCCCCGACGCGCCACCGCAAGCGACCCAGGATTCCGGACCCTGGCCCGCGTTCGGCGACGTCTTTACCGGCGGCAACCCCGAGGCGACGCCGCTGCAGAACGATCGGGCCACAACGGCATTCAAACTGCAGGAATCGCGGCGCATACGCGGCACCAGCGCGCAGTACTTCGACCACCCGCAATTCGGCCTGATCGCGAGAATTACGCGCATAGAATCAGACGAAGAAGAAGAAACGGCCGACGCGGCGGCGGCGAACTAGGCCACGCTGCCGGACGATAACTGACCGGACCGGCTGCTGGACGATTACTGACCGGACCGCGCGATGTCCGTGCGCGGGTCCTGGGTCTTCTCCGCGGTCGGGTCAACAACCGGACGCGCGTCCAGCGCGGCGGAAAGCCGCTGTTCGGCGGTATCGAGCAGCGTGTTGAATACCGACTTCCACTCCGGCACTTCCGCTGCACCGCCGTAGCTGATCGTAATCATCCGGGCCACCGGTGATCGGGGATGTGGAATGGCGAGACTCGCCACCTTCTTGAGCACGCGGGCCGCGAAATCGGCAACCTGATCTTCCGTAGCGGCGCCGAGTACGACCGCAAAACGGTCGTCGTCGACGCGAGCACCGAAGTCGCCCGCGCGCCGGAGTGAACCGTTGATCGCATGCGCGACCTTGCCGAGCACTGAATCGGTCGCGTGACGCCCCAGTGAATCGCGATACTCCTCCAGATAGTCGACCTGGAATATCGCGACTCCGAGGCACTTTTGCTCACGGCGCGCGATCTTCCAGTCGCGGCGCAGAATTTCATGAAATGCCGCGGCGTTCGGTATGCCAGTTGCCGGATCGGTGCGCTCGAGGCGCTTCAATTTCCGCCGCGCGTCATGCAGCGCATGGCGCAACTCGGCCTCGCCGTCCGGCGTTTCGACGTCGCGCGGCTCGATCGCGGTCAGCATCCAGAACGAAGGCCGGCCCGGCCGGTCGAACAGCGCCGTTCTGCGCAGATTGACGCGCAGCGGCTCGGCGCCGTCCCGGCGCCAGAGTTGTTCGACGTCATCGCCGTCTTCCTGCAACCATTGCCCGGCGCGGTCCGGCACATCGTCGCCTGCGGCCAACTCGTCGAGGCGCCCGCCGATCACGTCGCCGGCCGCGAGGCCGGTCAGCGTCTCAAAAGCCGTATTGACATAAACGACCGGCAGGCCGCTTTTCTGTGCGTTGACGATCACGAGCGCCTGCATGCCAGAATCGAGTGCCTGCAAGGCAATTTTTTTCGTGATATTAGTCAATGGTTTATGTAACTAACTTTCAGCTAATTCTATAAGTTTGGACGGCCCATACCGCGGCCCGTCGCCGGCCAGATGACGACGGGGTCCGATCCCGGAAACTTGTTAAATATAGGCAGCTGCGGCCGGCGAGTCTGTGATGCGCATCACTTGGAGATCGGTCCGCAGCAACGGGGCTCAGACCGCGCTCAGCAGCGCAGTGGCCTGGGCCATGCCGGCGTCGAGATAACGGCCGATTTCGGCGTGAATGCCGCCCTGCTCCGGACCTTTACCGGCCGCCCAGTTCACGACGACCGCACAGATAGCGAAATCGACATCGACCTCCCGCGCGAGCGCCGCCTCGGGCATTGCGGTCATGCCGACGATGTCGCAACCATCGCGCTCCATGCGCCGAATCTCCGCCGCCGTTTCGAGACGCGGACCCTGCGTGGCGCCATAGGTCCCGTCCGGATGAAACTCGAGCTGCAGCGCATCGGCCCGCCGCAGCAGCGTCGAACGCACGGCCGCACTCAGCGGTTGCGCGAACTCCGCGTGCCGCAGAGGCTGTGTTTTACCGTCGAAAAACGTGTGCGCGCGGCCCCAGGTGTAGTCGACGATCTGATCCGGAAACACGAGCCGCGCAGGACTGGCCCAGTCCGCGATACCGCCGACGGCATTGATACCGACGACGTAGTCCGGCGACTCTTCGTGCATTGCCCAGATATTGGCGCGGTAGTTGACCTGGTGCGGCGGAATCGACGCATCGAGCCCGTGCCGCGCAATGAAGCGGATCGACGCGCCGGGCCTATCCCAGCGCAGGATCGGGCTGGACGCCTCGCCGAACGGCGTGCACGGCGCGCGACCGGCATCGCTGCCCGTTGGCACGAGCGCGATGGCCCCGGTTCCACCGATGATTCCGATCGTCTTCACGGGTCGGCGCTCAGCGCGTAAATCTCGGGCAGGTGGCGCCAGCGATGGCGATAGTCCATGCCGCAGCCGAAGACGTAGCGATCGTCCACGACCAGCCCGACATGATCCGGCCGCATATCGACACGCACGCGATCGTGCTGCTTGCGCACGAGAACCGCAGTTTCGACTTTCGCGGCGCCGAGCTCGCGGCACGCACGGACCACGTAGTCGAGCGTCACACCCTCATCGAAAATGTCATCTACGAGCAGCACGGTGCGGCCCACCAGCGGCAGCCTGGGCGGCTGCAGCCATTCCAGGTCGCCACCGCGCGTCGCGCCTCGATAGCGACTGACCTGGCAATAGTCCAGCGCATAGTCGCCGGTCAGCATCGACGCGAGCCGGGCCACCGGCAGCAGGCCGCCGAGCATCACGCCGATCAGTACGCAGTCCGAACTCGCGACGGCGGGCTGCAGAGCCGCCGCGAGACGCGCGTACGCAGCGTCAACCTCCGTCGCGGTCGCAACGACCGTCGCACCCGGAAGTTCGCCCACGTCAGCCGTCCAGCACGAGCGGCGGGCGGGCCGAAGCCTTCTCGATCTGCGCCACGACGGCTCGCCACTCCGGCGTCTCGCGCAGCCGCGGCGGCCCGTCTTCGATGTGTTCGGGGCGCATCGCTGCGAGCCGGGCGAGACTCGCGGGGCCGCCAAGTTCCTCGCATTCTTCGAGGGTTCGGGCGACCGCATCCGGATCGTTGCAGATCAATGCCATGTCCGCGCCAGCCGTCAGTGCCTGTCGCACCCGCTCCGGCATGTCGCCGGCCACATCGGCCGCCGCCATACTCAGATCGTCCGAGAATATTGCACCCGTGAAGCCGAGATTCCGGCGCAACTCCGTTTGCAACCAGTACGGTGACAGACTGGCGATACGCCGATCGATCGCCGGATACTTCACGTGCGCGATCATCACGCCGTGCAGCCCGTTGTCGATCAGTCTGCGATAGGGCAGCAGATCGTCGCGCATCGCATCCAGGTCTCGGTGATCGACGGGCAACTCGTGATGCGAGTCCGCGATGACCGCGCCGTGCCCCGGGTAGTGCTTCGCGACGGCCATCATTCCGGCCTGGCGCATGCCCAGCATATAGGCGGATGCGAGTGCGCCTACGGCCTCGGCATCCCGATGAAAAGCGCGATCGCCGATCACGTCGCTCAGGCCCAGGTCGAGATCGACGACCGGGGCGAAACTGATGTCGATACCGAAGTCGAGCAACTCGGCCGCCATCAGCCAGCCGCTGGCGCGCGCGAGTTCGCGTCCGCGATCCGCGTCGATGTCGAATTCATGCCCGATGAGGCGTGCCGGCGGCAGCGCGGTGAAGCCTTCCCGAAAGCGCTGTATTCGACCGCCCTCCTGGTCGACCGCGACCAGCAGCTGCGGCGAACGAACGCCGTGCACATCGGCGACGAGCTGGCGCAGCTGGTCGGCGTCCGCGAAATTGCGGCTGAACAGGATGACGCCGCCGATACGCGGATCGCGCAGCCGCTCGGCCTCCTCCGCGGTCAACGAGAGGCCCGCTACGTCGATCATCAGGGGTCCGAGGCTCATAGCTATGGTGTTAATACAACCGGCGTGCCGACGTCAACCAGATCGAAGAGTTCGATCACGTCGGAGTTCCGCATGCGGATGCAGCCATGCGAGAACGGCACACCCATCGGCGCATCGTCCGGAGCGCCATGAATGTAGATATAGCGGCGCATCGAATCGACCGCGCCGAGCCGATTGTGGCCCACCTCGCAGCCGCTGAGCCACAGAATGCGGGTCAGAATCCAGTCGCGCTCCGGCTCCCGCTCGGCCGCGCCGGCAGTAAATACCTCGCCGGTGGGCCGGCGCGCTACGAACACCGCCCCGGCCGGCTGACCCGCACCGATCTTGGCGCGAATGACATGGCGACCGCGCGGCGTGCACTGGCTGTTGATGCGCTCGCCCGGCCCCCAGCCCGACGTGGACACGGCAAAGCATCGCTGCGGAACGTCGTCGTCCAGCACCTCGAGCCGCTGATCGGTCAGAGAAATTGTCAGGGTGCGGCGCATCTGGCGCACATTAACCGAATCGTCGGCGAGTGTCAGTCGCGCTGAAACAGCGCCATCGACTCGACGTGACTCGTATGCGGAAACATGTCCGCCGTCCCGACGGCCGCGAGCTCATAGCCAAGCTCGTGCACGAGATGCTGCGCATCCCGGGCGAGCGTGCCAGGATGACAGGATACGTAGAGCACGCGACCGGCGGCGATGCGCCCGAGCACATCCATCATTTCCAGCGCCCCGGTCCGCGGCGGATCCAGCAGCACCAGGTCGAAGCCGGTCCACAGCGACGAATCCGCGGCCGCCGGCGCGCCGAGATCGGCCTGCACGAATTCGACGTTGTCGATCGCGTTCGACGACGCGTTGCGCCGCGCGCGCGCGACCATATCGGCCGCAAGCTCCATGCCGACGACGGCGCCGGCCCGCGTCGCCAGCGGCAGCGAAAAATTGCCGAGCCCGCAGTACAGGTCGAGCACGCGACTCGAGCTGTCGGGCGCCAGTAAATCGAGCGCCTGCCCGATCATCGCGCCGTTGACGTCGGCATGGACCTGGATGAAATCGGTGGGCATGAAATCGAGCGTGATATCGAAACCGGGAATCGTGTAACGGAGTTCGGTCGGTTCCGCGGCCCCCGCCAACGCGGCGATGCTGTCCGGCCCGGCAGACTGCAGGTAAATCTGCATATCGTTGCGCGCGCCGAACGTGGTCAGCAGTTCCTCGTCCGCCGCGTTCGGCGCATCCAGCACACGGAACACGAGCGCAACCCCGTTGTCGCCTACCGCAGCCTCGATCTGTGGCACGCGGTCGCGAATGGATAACTCGTCGATCAGCGCGGCGAGATCGGTCAGTCGCTCGCCAAGCGCGGGATGCAGGGTCTCGCAACGCTGCATGTCGGCTACATACGGCTTGTTGCGTTCGCGAAACCCGACCAGCACCCGCCCCTTCTTCGTCACGTGCTTGACCGCCAGACGCGCCTTGCGGCGGTATCCCCAGGGCGACGCGCTGATCGGATCGAGGACCCTGGCGGGCTCGACCGTGC
>JBPCXI010000167.1:0-2591 GCA_051008895.1 Gammaproteobacteria bacterium
GGTTCCGCATCGATCTCGGCTTCGGCGATGACGCCCGGCCAGCGCAGAATTTCGATCGCGCTGGGCGCTGCTGTTTCGGGCAGGGTTTTGGAGATTTCTGTGACTCGTGTTCCGATCAGCGCGACGAGATCGGCGTTAAGCTGCATCTGTGCGCTCTGGTCGATCGCGCGTCGCAGATGCAGCGCACACTCGATCTTGCCGCGATTGAGAACGCCGGAGACCTGCTGCTTGAAAGTCTGTTCCTGAGGCCGCAATTCCTCGGGCAGCCGAAACTGCACGTCGAGATAGCGGTGATTGACAGCCCGCAGTTCCCACGTCAATGTGCCGACCGCCGTATCGGCGGACTGCCGTGCAAAGCCTGTCATACTGTGTAACATCGTTTCATTGTTATTGAAGTCATCAAAGCCCGCAACCGCCATGCAAATCGAGTACGCCAAGGTATCAGCGCTTGGAGACCGGTCTGACAACCAGGACCGTGCCGCCGTCGTGGTCGCCGAGGACGCGGCCTTGATGCTCGTATTCGATGGTATGGGCGGTCACTCGGACGGGGCTCGGGCCGCCGAAACGGGACTCAAGGTAGTGCAGGATCTGTTCATGGAGGAACAGCTGCCCATCTTTGATCCACAGGGTTTTCTATATATGGCGCTGGCGAAGGCGCACGACGAAGTCGTCAATCTCGGCAAGGATGTCGCCGTGGACTTTCGGCCGCGCGCGACCTGTGCGATCTGTCTGGTGCAGGAAGGCGGGTCGTTCTGGGCGCATATCGGCGATAGCCGCATCTACCAGGTGCGTGATAGCCACGTGCTGACGCGCTCGCGTGATCACAGCCATGTCGAAGTCCTGATTCAGGAAGGCGCGATCACCGAGGAAGAGGCGCTCGATCACCCGATGCGCAACTTTGTCGAGTGCTGTATCGGCGGCGACGCTCCGGTTCCGGACATGAGTATCACGGGCAGAAAGGACTTGTCTGTCGGTGACGTGCTGCTGGCCTGCTCGGATGGCTTGTGGTCGGGGCTCGCCGACGACGACATGGCGCAGATCGGTGCGCCCGGCGACAGTAATCTCGCGGACAATCTCAAAGATCTGAGTATTCAGGCTTTGACGACGAACGCACCTTACAGCGATAACACGACGGGTACCGCGCTCCGGTGGATCGGCGCCTGACCTTAATACCTCAGGAGAGACTTCATGCGCCCAAGCGGCCGAGCAGCCGACGAAATGAGACCTGTGTGTTTCACGCCCGATTATACGCGCCATGCAGAGGGCAGCGTCCTGGCTCAATTCGGCGGCACGAGCGTACTGTGCACGGCAAGCCTCGAAAACAGGGTGCCGCCGTGGTTGCGCGGCAATGGCCGTGGCTGGGTAACGGGTGAGTACGGCATGCTGCCGCGCGCGACGCATACGCGCTCCGCGCGCGAGGCCGCACGTGGCAAACAAAGCGGGCGAACCCTCGAGATCCAGAGGCTCATCGGCAGGTCTCTGCGCGCGATAACAGACCTTGACGCGCTCGGGGAGCGAACCATAACGCTCGATTGCGATGTCATTCAGGCGGATGGCGGCACACGGACGGCGGCTATCAGCGGCGCCTACGTAGCGCTGGCGTTGGCGATGCAACGATCGACCGCCAACAAGAAAATCCCGTCGAATCCGTTGCACGGCCAGGTCGCCGCTGTCTCGGTTGGAATCTGCGATGGCGCGCCGGTGCTCGATCTGGATTATGACGAGGACTCGGAAGCCGAGACGGATATGAACATCGTCATGAACGAAGCGGGAAACTTCATCGAGGTCCAGGGCACTGCGGAGGGACACGCATTCAGCAACGACGAGTTTCTCGCGATGCTCGAACTGGCGAGAAAAGGTGTGACCGAGATCATCGCGGCACAGAACGACATTCTGGGAGGCTGAGTCGGACTTGCCCAGGCTGCCGGACAAGGTCGTTATGGCCAGCAGCAACGCTGGCAAGCTGCGCGAGATTGCGAAAATCCTCGGCGATCTCGACATCGTGGTCGTACCGCAATCGGACTTCGGCATCGCTGACGCTGACGAAACGGGTACGACGTTCGCAGAGAACGCATTGATCAAAGCGAAACATGCGGCCGCTGCAACCGGGCTCGCCGCTATCGCAGACGACTCGGGGCTTTCGGTCGACGCGCTTGATGGACGGCCGGGAGTCTACTCCGCGCGTTACTCGGGACCTGGCGCCGACGACGAAAAAAACATCGACAAGCTGCTGGCAGAGCTGGAGGGCGTGCCGGAGCCGGAGCGTGGCGCCGCGTTTCACTGCGCAGTCTGTTTCGTGTTGCCCGACGCGGCCGCGCCGCTCATAGCCCAGGCCGAGTGGCGCGGGCGGATTCTGCGCGAACGCGTCGGCGATGGCGGTTTTGGGTACGATCCGGTCTTCTTCGATCCCGAGCTTGGTCGGGCTTCCGCCGAACTCAGCGCCGAGCAAAAGAATTCGCGCAGCCACCGCGGCAAAGCGCTGCGTGAATTGGCGCGTCTGCTTCACGAAACGGGTTCTCGCTAGAGGGCCGACGCAACATGCAGCCGCCACTGTCCTTATATGTGCACTTGCCATGGTGTGTGCAGAAGTG
>JBPCXI010000168.1:0-18461 GCA_051008895.1 Gammaproteobacteria bacterium
AGCCGGAACTCGTACTGGCCCGCGATGCTCGGCGCCGCGACAGTCCATACCGTGTCGGTGACGCCGGCGCCGACGTAGGTGAACTGCACGTATGCGGAATCCGGCGCCCCGACCTCGGCCAGCGCGAGCCAGTCGGCAGCGCCGCCCGGCCCGCCGGTCAGCGTCAAGGTCAGCGGGTCGCCGCTTGTCACCGTCGCCGCGCTGATCTGCAGGCTCGGGTCGTTCGGATCGGGCGGCGGTGGCGGTGGCTCCGAGACCGCCACAGCGGTGCTGGTCGCGATCTGCGTATAACCGTTGTCGAGGAACAGCCGGAACTCGTACTGGCCGGCAACGCTCGGCGCCGTGACGGTCCACGTCGTGTCGGTCACGCCCTCGCCGAGGTACGCAAATTCGACGTATGCGCCGTCCGCCTGGCCGACTTCGTATAGTCCGACCCAGCCGCGGAGATTGCCCGGATTATTCGATACGACGACGGAGATGTCTTCGCCCCCGGTCGCCGTGCTCTGCGCGACGGTCAGCTGCGGCTGTGCGATCGTCAGCGGCACCGCATTCGACGTGCCGCCGCCGGGCGGCGGCGTGACGACCGTCACGCTGGTGGAGGTCGCGAACGTCGCGAGAATCGCGGCGGAGACTTCGCCGATCAGTTCGGTCGAGCTGACGTAGGTCGTCGGCGCCGGCGCACCGTCGACGTGAATCACAGAAGCGCGGATGAAGCCGCTGCCGGTGATCGTGAAGTTTGAGTCATCGCGCCATGCGACGACCGTGTCCGGCGCGATCGATGCGACAATCGGCGGCGGCGCTTCGAATCCGAGCGCGGCGCCGATGCGAATGCGCGGTTTCGTAACCGGCGTCGCACCACGAGTGTCGGTCACCGGCCGCCCGGTGCCAACCAGGTTCGCAAGCGTCGCGGCTACGCTTACGCCTGGCGTCGCCTGGCGCATGATCGCGAACGTGCCGGCCACGTGCGGCGCCGCCATCGACGTGCCGCCGAACACGGCGTACTCATCGCCGGGCACCGATGACGTGATCACGTCGCCGGGCGCGAACAAATCCATCTCTTCGGACACGTTCGAGAACCATGCGACCGCGTCTGCCTTCGTCGTCGCGCCGACGCTGATCGCCGTCGATATGCACGACGGGAAGTCGATCCCGCCGGCGAAGGCGCCGTTGCCGGACGCGACGACGGTGGCAACGCCGAGCGACGCGAGGTTATCGATAACGGCCGCCATTTGCGGGTCGTCGTTGTCGCACGCGCCCGACGACGACGTTGCGGCGCCGAGACTGAGGTTCACCGAGGCGATGTCATATTGAGCCGCGAGGTCGGCAACGTGCTCAAGGCCGGCCGCGATGTCGCTGAAATACGCCCGCGCGCACGGCGACGCCTCGAATAGCGAGCAGTACGTCGTGCTGTGAAAGACCTGGATCGAGATCAGGTCCGCCCCCGGCGCGACGCCGGTGAAATCGGGCCCCGCTCCGGCCGCGATACCGGCGACGTGAGTACCGTGTCGGCACGCTTCCGGCGCGAAGAAACACGGTTCGCCCGCGCCGTCACCGTACTGCACGGCCAGCCCGTTCGGGCAGTCGCCCGGCGTGCCCTCGCCGGATGCAAAACAGGCCTCTTCGACAACGGCGCCGGTCAGGAACTCGTGGTCTTTGTCGATGCCGGTGTCGAGTATCGCGATCGCGAACCCGGCGCCGTCGAGACCCGACGCGATCGCGACGTCGCCCTCGACCAGCGGGACGCTGTCGGCAAGCAATGGCTTCGCGAGCCGGTCGGCTGCGATGCGTTCGACGTCGAGGCCAGCGGCCTCGAGACGCGCAAGTGCTGCCGCGTCGACTTCGAGCGCGACGTACGGCACGGTGCGGAAACGATGCACGACACGCAGGCCGCGACCGGCCAGGCGGTCGATGAGCCGGAGCTGCCGGCGCGCGATATCGCGTCGCTGTGCGCGCCGCGCCGCGCGGTCCAGGCGCCCCTCCGCGCGGTGTAATGCCGGCGCGCGCAGTTTGACGATGACCCGCGCAGTATCGCGATCCGCGAGCTGCTCCCGCACGGTCTGCGACACGCGCGGACTCGTACCGCCGTTCTGCGCGAATCCGCTGTCCGCGATCAGGATGAAAAGTGACAGGACCAGCAACCGGCCGGTGAGACCCATTAGGGCGTTGCTACGCTGACGCATGATTGACCGCCTGTGGCGAGCGTGTCTGCAACCCGATTGGTCCGGGCCGCGCGCGCATTCGTTGTTCTTGTTCGCCGGCCCCGCCCGCCTGTTATGCAAATATTATACGGTCGGCAGGTATCACGGTCAGACCGCGATGCCGATTCGAGCGGCCGCGGGCCGTCGGCTCAACTCCCAAGTTAACATAATTTCAGCCGCCGGAGCTCAGCCCCCGGGATTCAGCGGCGGCCCGATGCCGTCGACCCACGGCAGGTCGGTCGTACCGTAATCGATGCCGCACTGGCTCAGCAGCGCGGACACCTGGCCGCGGTGGTGCGTCTGATGATTGAAAAAATGCGTCACCGTCAGCCACAACGGGAATGCAAGCTGTTCGCTGAACGGTGCCGCCAGCGCGTCGTCGGTCAGCGTTTCGACCCAGGCGACGATGTCGGCGTCGGTCTTCTCGCGCTCGGTTCGCAACTCTTGGAAGTCGGCAAATAGTTCCTCTCGCAGCGATCCGAATTCCACGCGATTACCGGTGAAGCCGCCGAACCACAGGCGATCGACCAGCAGCATGTGATTCAACGTGCCGAAAATCGAGCTGAAGAACGCGCCGCGATCCTTGCGCAGGTCGGCGTCATCGAGCCTGGCGCAGGCGCTGTAGAACTGGACATTCATCTGCCGGTTGTACGCCGCCAGCGTGCGGAATTGGTGACGGATCATTTCGACGCCGACATCCAGTCGAGCATCTTCGCCATCCGCGAGGTGAAGGCCTCGGGGTCCTTGTCCTTCAGCAGCATCGCCTGCTTCGCCTCGTCGATACTGATCACGACTTCCGCTTCGCGGTCGGTTATTGCCTGCACGACCCGTTCCGCGCAGGCCTCGGCCGTCATGCCCGACCCGCCGCCCCAGTCACTGGCTCCGTACTCGGAACCGTCGGCGGTCAGCGCGTGCTCGAAAACATGGCTGCGCACGCCGGCGATAACCAGCAACGTCACCGCAATGTTGTCCCGCAGGTGCTCGATGCGCAGCGTGTCGAAGTAACCGTGCAGCGCATGCTTGGCCGCACAGTACGCCGCGTGCATCGGCACGGCGTGCTTGCCGGCGACGGAGGAAGTGACGATCAGGTGACCGCGCTGTTGCTCGATCATGCGCGGTAATACGAGCTTCGTCAGCGCGATCGGTCCGAAAAAATCGACCTCCATAATGCGACGGTCGACGTCGAGCCCGGTCTCGGCCGCTAGGCTGCGCTGGCCGATTCCCGCGTTGTTGACCAGCACGTCGACGCGCGGAAACTCTTCGAGCACGCGGGCGACGGCCGCCTCACGCGAATCGCTGTCGGTAATGTCGAACGGCAACACGGTCACGCTGCCCGGCCCGTCGTCACAGGTCGCCTTGACGCGCTCGAGCTCGGCCTCGCGGCGGCCGGAGATGATCAGGTCGGCGCCTTCGCGGTGGAACACCGTCGCCATGCCCTCGCCGACACCGGACGACGCGCCGGTGATCCAGATCGTTTGATTCGCAAGCTGCACGCATTTACTCCGCTTTCTTGTATTGCTTGCAGGCCACATTGCCATGAAACTCGCCCGTCCCCATCACCGAGGTACGGACAAACCCCTATGTTCTTGACGACACCATGTCGCCAAACTGAATGTCGTCTCAATCGGAGGATCCGACCATGTTGCGCACGATACTGCTTTGCCTGGCCGCGCTGAGCGCGACGGGTCTTGCGCCCGCCGCCATCGCCGCCGACGAGGACCACCCGGCAGCCCAGGCCATTCTCGAATTCAACCACGCGGTCACGACGCGCGACATGAACACCGCGATGGCGTTACTTGCCGACGGCGGCGTCCAGTTTCACCTGCACCCGGCACACCCGGGCATGGCCGATGATCCTCCGCTGACGGAAGACATGGCGGCGATGTGGAACACCGTATCGGCAATACTGTTCCCGACGACTGATGCCTACGAGCGCAAGATCGAAATCATCGACGTGCATGCTGACGGCGAACTCGCAGTCGTCTGGACGCAGACGCAAACGGTCACGCACCGCAAGGGCAAAGACAAACCGATGGTGCTCGACTTCTCGGAAATGTACTTACTCGTCAACAAGAACGACACGGGCTGGCGCATCGCCGGAACCGCGACGAATCGACCGGTCGACGATATACCGGTCGGCTAGCGCGCTATCAGTCGAACCAGCGCGCGAGCGTCATCGCCGCGCGCGCCTTGACGCCGGCGTCGACGTAACAACCGATCGTCGTAACGGCGAGCGCGAGCACGCTGAGATCGTCGGAATAACCGGCCAGCGGCAGGATGTCCGGCACCGCATCAACGGGCAGGACGAAGTATGCGAGCGCGCCGTAGACGGTCGCCCGTGCCCATTGCGGGGTATTCGGCGCCTCGGCGGCGTAATACAGCCACAGCGCCTTCTCGACGACCTCGAGGCCGGCCTGGCGGCCGAACGCGGCGACCTTGCGCCAGAAATGAGGCTCGGAGTATTCAGGTGCTGAGAGGACCACGAGTTCCGTATGCATGATCGGCTCCGTCGGCAATGGCAACAGACCCGATTTTACCATCGGCGACGTCGTCCCCCGCTACATAATCCAGCGTCGGATAATTTAGCAAAAGCGAGAGGCGGCCTGCGGTTGGCAACTTGCGCCGTTGTTTGACTTAAATCTGACTCGGGGATCAATTCCGGGACACGCGTCACAGAGTCCTGGCGCCCAACCGCCAGTCGGCAAAACCGCCGGTCTTGCGCGTGTTGAAATTCTTTACACGCCGGTCCCTACGATATCTCAAGAATCGCCGAAACCCACGATTTACCTACGTTTCAGCGGTTTGGCACGCTTATTGCTTCATATATAGCAAGTTTCGTACAGGACAGACGAAGTGGAGACTAGAACAATGCGCAAAGGGATATTGCTACTCGTATCGGTGATCGGCTTGCTAGCGGCGGCGAACGCGCCGGCGATGTCGGTGACCTATAAGATCGGTCCGCACTCGATCGGCAACTGGTCCGGCAGTTTTATACATCGTGCCAGCCAATATGGCGGCAAGAGCGATCTCGATATGAATCGCGACGGCAGGTTGGACAATTTGTACACGAACGGCAACTCACGCCGCATTGGCGGATCATTGACCGGCGACTGGGACGGCACGACGCTGTCGAACATCACCGGCAAGCTGGGTCACTTGACGGTCACAGGCGGCAGCCTCGGCGGCGACTACTACGCCGACAACGACGGCCGGCTGATGCCGCTGTGGAGCCTCGACGTTGCGAACAAGGGCACGTTCTACTTCGAAGACATGCCGATCAATCAGATCAACAAGAACATGCTGACTCTATGGGGTCAAAACGGCGCCGCGTATCGGGCCTGCCATAATTGCGGCAAGCGTTTAGGACTCGACCTGTACGGCGAGTCGGTGAGCCTGCCGGAGCCTCGATCGCTCGCGATCGCGCTGCTCGGCATGCTGGCGATTCCGTTCGTACTGCGACAGCGCCGCGCCACGCAGCGACTGCCGCACCGCGACTGATCCCGCGGATCTAACTGACTGATACCTTGGTCGGGGCCGCGCCGAATGGCGCGGCCCCGATTCGTTTATTACACTGGAACGATGCGGAGCAAGCGTCGATCCAATGTCATCCCGCGATAGGCAACCGCGCCGATTCGCCATGGTCGGCGCAGTCGCGCTCGCGGTGCTGGCGCTCGCGGCCATCATCAACCGGGATCTGCTGGCGCTCACCTTCAACGCGCTGACCCTTTTCAATGAGGATCGCATCGCGGCAAATTTCCGGTCGATGGACCGGCTGTTTCCGACGCGCGCCGTACGCCGCAGTTTCTACACCCACGAGTTCCCGCACGAACCCGCGCCGTTGCCGGCCGAATACACTTACGGCGGCCAGGCGAAATCGGTCACGGCGTTTCTCGAGGATACGTGGACGACCGGGCTCGTAGTCATCCGCGACGACCGCATCGTGTTCGAGGACTATTACCTCGGCAACGCCGCGGACTCGCGCACAATTTCGTGGTCGCTGTCGAAGTCTTTCGTCTCCGCGCTGATCGGTATTGCCATCGCCGAGGGTCGCATTGCCAACGTCGCGGAGCCGGTGACCAACTATGTGGAGGCGCTCAGCGACACCGGGTTCGACGGTGTACCGATCCGCGACGTGCTGCAGATGTCGTCAGGCATCCGCTTCGACGAGGACTACGGCGCATTCTTTTCCGACATCAATGTCGTCGGACGATCCGTTGCGTTCGGTGGCTCGCTCGACGAGATCGTGACCCGCTTTCCGCGCGAGCACGAACCCGGCACCCGCAATCACTATGCGAGCATCAACACGCAGGTGCTCGCGATGGTGCTGCGCGAGGCCACCGGCACAACCGTCACCGAATACCTGGAGACCCGCCTCTGGCAGCCGCTCGGCGCCAAGTCGGATGCCTCCTGGATCGTCGACGGTGTCGGCGTCGAGATGGCGTTCGGCGGGATGAACGCAGTGCTGCGCGACTACGCACGCCTCGGCGTGCTGTACCTGAACCAGGGCCGCTGGAACGGCCGGCAGATCCTGCCGGCCGGCTGGGTGCGCGCATCGGTCTCGCCGGGCGGCCCGCACCTTCAGCCCGGGTCCAACGCGGCGTCGGACTCGGTCATGGGTTACGGCTACCAGTGGTGGATACCGGAGGGACCGGACGGCGACTTCCTCGCGATCGGCATCCACAACCAGTTCATCTATGTCAACCCGCAGTACGGCGTCGTGATCGCGAAGAGTTCCGCATATCCGGACTACGTCAAGGACGGCAAGCAAAAGGAACTGGAGTCGGTCGCGGTCTTTCGCGCGATCGCGCGGGGCCTCGCCGCCGCTCCATAAGACAAGCGTCGACTCATTCAGCTCATGTCTTGAAATCGTCGCGGATGCTGCGCGCCGCCCACCAGTAGTGGAATGACGACCAGAGTCCGAACACGATCACGACAATCAGCAGCGCGTAACGCAGCGAATCGGACTCGAAGCGCCCGGCCAGAGCATCGCTGAGGATACCGACGACTTGCGCGCCGAACAGCCCGCCGATCAAGTTCGTGATCAGCAGCATCAATGCCGATGCCGTCGCGCGCACGCGCAAATCCGCGACGCCCTGAATGGTCGCGAACGACGCCGGTCCCTGCATGATGCTGACCAGGAACGGCGGGAACATGGCCAGCAGCGCGAGCGTCGGTTCACGAATGACCAGCGCGAGGGCAAACAGCGGCAGCGACGCGAAAATACCGGCCGCGGGCAACCATGCGTACCAGCGCAGGTCACGCCGGCCGAGCCGGTCGGCGAGCCAGCCGCCCGCGAGCATGCCGAGTATCTGCGAACCGCTCAGAATGAATGCGAGCCAGGTACTGACCTCGGCCAGCGTGAGATCGAACGAGCGCGTATAAAAGGACGGCAGCCAGAACACGACGCCGAGCCAGACGACCGTGTACAGCCCGGTCGCTATCGACACGTGCCGGAACGTGGCGTTGCCGAGCAGCGTCGAGATTGCGTCGACGAAGGGCGGCGCGTCGGCCGTTGCGGTCAGGCCGTCGGCCCCGCCGCGCGGCGGTTCCGGCAGCGTGCGCAGCAGGCCCATACCGAGCAGCAGTCCCGGCACCGCGACGGCGAACAGCGCGACGCGCCAGCTGTACAGCGTCGTCAGCCAGCCGCCGAGCAGAAATCCGGCCAGGATGCCGACCGGCGCGCCCAGTGACATCACGGACAGCGCCCGCGCCCGTTCCGCTTTCGGGAACACATCCGACAGCAGCGAATGCGACGGCGGGGTCGCGCCCGCCTCCCCGACCCCGACCAGCACGCGCGCGATCGCCAGCTGCGCGAAGTTGGTCGCCAGCGCACACACCGCCATCATCAAGCTCCAGACCATCATCGCGACCGAAATGATCGTCCGCCGGCTCTTCCGATCCGCCAGCCGCGCGATCGGAATACCGAGCGTTGCGTAGAACAGCGTGAACGCGACGCCGGTGATAAAGCCGATCTGCGTATCGGACAGGTCGAGGTCCGCCTTGATCGCCGGCACGAGCACCGCAAGCATGTAGCGGTCCATGTAGTTGAAAAACGCGACGCTGAACAGCAGCGCGAGCGTCAACGAGCGAGAGGTTTGGGTGCGAGTCATTGAACCCGCATGGTAGCCGAATTACGGCTAGTTAATTGGCACGAGTTCGTCGGCTACGACCAGCGCGGCATCGGCGGTCTCGGCGAAGCCGTCCGCGCCGATTTCCTTCCATAGGTCCGGTACACCGTTCAGGCCGTTGCCGCCGACCATGATCTTCGCGCGATTGCCGACCCGCTTGCGCGTCTCGTCAATCGTGCGCTGCAGGGCCGGCAGCTGCGAGCTCAGGGCCAGCGACAGCAGCACGACGTCGGCATCGAAGCAGTCGATAGCCGCCGGAATCTCGCTTTTCGGGACGTCGGCGCCGAGGTAGATCGTGCGCCAACCCTCGAACTCGAGCAGGTACGCGATTGCGCGAATGCCGATCTCGTGTATGTTGCCGGCCACCGCCGCCGCGACGGCCGTGCGACCGCGGTCTGGCTTGCGCTGCGCGCCGCTCGCGAGCACCGCCATCAGCCGCTGCGTCGTCATCGTGACCATGTGCTCTTCGGCGATCGAAATGTCGTTGACGTGCCAGAGCCTGCCGACTTCGCGCTGCGCCGGCAGCAACACCTTGAAAATCGCTTCCTGCACGCTGAGCCCGTCGTCGACCGCGTCCAGCACGATCGACATGCCCGGTATCGCATTGCCCGCGATGACCGCCTGGATATAGCGCAGCGCGATGCGCTCGGGCATCAGGCCGGGATCCAGCGTGGACGTCTCCGGGTTGTAATTCTCATGACCGATCGTCGCGATCGCCGCATCAATGCATTCGACCGCCGCCTGCTGCATGTCGCCGGTCAGGAACCGTCCGACGCCGATGCGCAGGCTCGCGAGACTCGCTTCCAGGTCGCGGGCGTCGACATTGCGCGCGAGCATCGCCGCGCGTGACCAGCTGACGCGCGACACGAACATCGCTGCCTGCCCCGACGTCATTGCCGCGCAGAGCTCCAGCAAGCGCTGATTCAGGTGATCGGTCCAGATGCCGAGCGCGCCGGTGCCGAACCGGTCGCGAATCTGCGGATGATTATCCAGCAGGTGATTGGCCGCCGCCGTGGCGATTTCCCCCGCGCGCGATTCCAGCGTCCTGGCCGCATCGGGTGAAGGTTGCAGGTTCATTTATTGCTCCAGTCTTGAAACGACGTCGGGTCCTCGGTGGTCAGAGACGCAGGGCTGCCGGATGCGACGGCCGCCCGCGGGGCACGCGCGCGCAGCCGGGCAGAAAAATCGCTATGCACGCCGACCAACCGCGACCGCCAGGCCTCGACGCTGACCAGCATGGTCGGCAACAGGAACAGCACGATCAACGTACCGAACATCAGGCCGAATCCGATCGAGATCACCATCGGCTTGAGGAACTGTGCCTGCAGTGCCGTCTCGAGCAGCAGGGGCAGGACCCCGGCGACCGTGGTAATGGACGTCAACAGCACCGCGCGCAAACGGCGGCAACCGGCCTCGATCGCCGCATCCGCAGCGGTGAGTCCGCGCTCGCGGGCCTGCTTGAAAGCCACGACGAGAATGATCGAATCGTTTATCACGATGCCGGACAGCCCGAAAAATCCGAAAATAGACAGCATCGACACATCGAATCCGAGCAGCCAGTGCCCGAATATCGCGCCGACGAGTCCGAACGGAATGACACTGAGCACGGCCAACGGCCAAACGTACGAAGCAAACACCCAGGCAAGGATGATGTAGATCGTCAACAGCGCGAGCGGCAGTGCGAGCCCGATGTCGCCGACGCTCTCCCGCTGGTTGGCCGCGTCGCCACCGAACTCCCACAGCACCCCGTAGTCGTCGGTCAGCCGGGGCAGCACTTCGCGCGCCAACTGGGCGCGGATCGCGTTCGGATTGTTGCGGCTGAAGTCCACGTCGGCCGTGACGCTGACCGAAAGTAAACCGGCGGTATGCTTCAGGGAATCGAAGCCGCGGTTGTACCTGAGCCGCGCGACGTTCGCGAGCGCGGTGATCTCGCCGTCCGGGAGCACAATGGGTAAGGTCTCCAGCGTGCGGAGTGATTCGCGTTCGTCGCCGGCCAGGCGCACACGTACCTCTACCTCCTCGCCACGATCCTGGAAAATCTGCACGAGTTCGCCCTCGAATGCGACGCGCAGCTGTTCACCGAGCTGTTGCCCGGTCAGTCCCAGCGCGGTGCCCGTCGGCGACAACTCAAAGATCAGCTGCTCACGACCATAGCTCGTGTCGTCACGGATGCCGCTGACACCCTCCATGTCCCGCAGCACGTCCTGCAAATCGAGTGCGGCGAGCTTCAGGCTGTTGACGTCATTGCCGGTAAATTTAATGTCGATGTCCGACCCGGGCGGCCCGGCGTTCGCGCCGATGACGAGGAACGACTCGAGCCCCGGCGGCAACGTCAGTGACCGCCGCCACTGGCTGATAATCGTGGCGTTGTCGATCTCGCGCAGGTCGCCCGGCGTTATTTCCGCGATGATGTGCCCAAGTTGCGAGCCGGTCGAGCCGCGGTTGTCCTCGCGCAGCTTCTTGATCGTCAGCTTGATGAACTCCTCGCCCGAGTCGGCCTCGATTTTGAGCAGTGCGCTCTCGGCCTGGTTCAGGAACTCGGCAACGCGCTCTTCGGGCGAGCCCGCGACAAAACGCACGTTGGCCGTAATCGTCGTGCCCTCGGGTTGCGGGAAGAACGCGAAGTTGAGGCGGCCGCCGGCGAGCAGGCCGATAATCAGGATCATACTCGCCAGCGCAATGCTGAAGACGGTGCCGCGATTCTCGACCGACCATTCGATCGTGCGCCGGTAGTAATCGTCGCGGAAGCGGTTGATCGCCACGTCGACGGCGCGCCGCACCTTGCCGGGCGGTCGCTCCGCGGTCCCCTGCAGTGAATGTCGCAGGTGACCCGGAAGAATCACGAAGCACTCGATCAGCGACGCGACGATGACGCAAATCACGACGAGCGGAATTGCGAACAGAATGCTGCCGGTGGTGCCGCCGATCGCCATCAACGGCAGAAACGCGGCAATAGTCGTCAGAGATGCCGCAGTTACGGGCGCGAACATCGCGATCGCCGCGTTCTCGGCCGCGGCGGCCGGACCTTCGCCTTTCTGGAAGCGGGTCACCGCCTCCTCGGCCACGACGATCGCGTCGTCAACAATGATGCCGAAAGTCATGATCAGCGCGAACAGCGTCATCACATTGATCGACCCGCCGGCCAGAGACAGCGCGACGAGCGCCGCGAGCACGGAGACCGGAATTCCGACCGCAACCCAAATCGCGACCCGGCCATTCAGAAACAGGTACAGCATCACGACGACGAGCAGAATGCCGCTCAGCGCGTTGCTGACCATCAGGTCCACACGCTCGTCGACGATGCGCCATACCTCATCGTAGGCAACCAGTGAGACGTTCGGCGGCAGCGTCTCGCTTGCCCGGTCACTCCATGCCATCAGTCGCTCGGCGACGTCGATCGCATCTTCTTCTTCCGCGCGCTTCACCGCGATTTCGACCGCCGGCAGGCCGTTGACGAACAGCAACGGCTGATCGTCCTTCCACTGGCGGCTGATCCTGGCGATATCGCCGAGCTTGAGTAGCTGGCCCGAGCGGTCTGCTGACACTGCCAATCCGGCGAATCCGGTCACGGAGCGCTGCTGATCGGTGCTACGCAGCTGGCGCGCGATATCAGCGCCGCCGACGGTACCCGCCGGCACGTCCGCGCTGGTCCCGCCGACCTTGGCGGCGATGTCGCCCAGCGACAAGTCGAGCTCGATCAGCCGATCGGCCGTCAACTCGATCGAGATTTCTTCCTCCGGCAACCCGGTCACTTCGAAGCGCGCCATGTTCGCCGCGCGCAACTCACGTTC
This sequence comes from Gammaproteobacteria bacterium, assembly GCA_051008895.1. Classification (GTDB taxonomy): domain Bacteria; phylum Pseudomonadota; class Gammaproteobacteria; order Steroidobacterales; genus SMWD01. The sequence goes on from JBPCXI010000168.1 coordinate 12,118, forward strand.
GAAGCGCTTGACGAGCGGCCGGAGCTGCTCGAGCACGGGCCCGACGACGATTATTTTTGCGACCGGTTCGATGCGCGATAACAACGTGATGCGAGGTTCCTCCGAACTCGCCGGGAGATTGCGCACCTGGGCAACGAAATCCTTGGCCTGCTCCAGAGCAGAACTCATGTCCGTGCCCTGCGGAAACTCGAGCGTGACTTTCGCCAGACCGGTGCTCGATGTCGATTCGATTGTGCGCAGACCGTCGACGCTGATCAGCTGGTCCTCGAGCGGTTGCGTAACCAGCGCCTCGACATCCTCGGCCGAGGCCCCCGGCCAGGTCACGCTGACATTGACGAAATTCAACGCGAAGGCCGGCAGCAGTTGCCGCGACAGCTGGGCCGAGGCCCACAGGCCGAGCACGATGATACTCAGCATCGCGAGGTTGGGCGCGACCGGATGCCTTATGAACGTGCGGATAATGCCGTGCATATGACGAGGTCTAGTTGACCACCTGCTGCGGCTCGTCGCCGAGTTTCTCGGCGACGATGGGTTCGACGGACTCGACGCGCGCCGGTTGCGCCAGCAGGCCGTCCGCAGCATTGGAAAGCTTGGTCGCGACGATCAGGTCGTCGGCGGCAAGTTTCGGCGAACGGACGAGCACCTCGGTACCGCCGACGGGGCGCGCGCGCTCACCCACACGCTCGACTTCGATCATCTGCATGCGATTGTCGACGAGCTTGTAAAGCTGGTTGCGTCCGTACAGCGCCTCCGCTGGCAGCGCGATCACGTTAGGTTCCGCGGGCAGATCGAGGTAGACCCGCACGGTGCTGCCGAGCCGCAGCGCGCGCGGCGGTGACGAAAAGCGCACGAAACTGTCAACGCCGCCGCTCGCCTCGCTGGTCTGACCAGAGATGCGCACGAGTTCGCCGGTGATGCTCTGCTCGCCGGTCTGCACCAATGCGGACATTCCCTGACCGGCCGCGAGGCCCTGCGTAACAGCCTCCGCGTAGCGAGCCGGAATCTGCGTTCGCACCTCGATCGCGGCGGGGTTTTGCAGCCGCATCAGCTCATCGTCCGCACGCACGCGGTCGCCCTGCGATGCGGCGAGGTCGGACACGACGCCGTCGAACGGGGCGCGGACCTCGGTGCGCTCGAGGTCGAGCCGGGCCTGATCGCGCACCGCGCGCGCGCGCGATGCCTGCGCAGACAACTCCATCAACTGAATCTCGACTTCCTCGGCGGTGAGCTGGGCCTGATTCACGGCGAGTTGCTGCCGTTTCAGGTTCTCGGCGGTCGTATCGAGGTCGGACTGCGACAGCAGACCGTCGGCCTGCAGGTCCTGAGCGCGTTTCTGCCGGGTCTCGGTCAGGCGCAACAGCTCTTCTTCGCCCTTCGAAGCTTCGCGACTGCGCTCGAGACGGATCTTCGCGAAGCGCTGCCTGGCCTGCACTTCGCGCAGGTCCGCCTCGGACTGCTGCAGGTCGAGACGAACGTCACGATCGTCCAACAGCATCAGCACGTCGCCCTCCGCCACCGACTGCCCGTCGAGCACGTTGACGGCCATCACCAACCCATCGACTCCGGCGCTTAGCTGCGCGTTCTGCGGCGACTGCACGCTGCCGAACAGCTCCAGCGTTGGCCGCAGCGTCTCTCGCTTGGCCTGCTTGACGTCGACCGCCCACGCACGTTCAGGACGCTCGATTGGCGCGGAACGGTCGCGAGTCGCAATCAGAGCGACGGTAGCCAGGATCGCGCCAACGATGATCAGCACCGCGGGCTTGCGGGGAATGAATCTTATTGCCATGAACTCCCGATTTCCCATCGTACAGGCAGCAAAGAACTTGATTTTCTTACATCTTATACGACTTATTCCGCCGATCGGATCAGCCGGATTGGTGGCCCGCAGGTGTTACCGGTACTGGCCTCTAGCCCCCGGTGAGGCGCCGGCCGATGCCCTTGAGCGCTTCGACCAACAGCCATATGAACGCGACCGGCAACAGTATCGTCTGCAGTACGAAGATCACGATCAGGTTGATTATGTGCTCGCTAGCGTCGGTGACCTGCGCCTGCAGCTGGTCGATCCGATCGCCGAAATCCATCGCATCCATTGATCGGTCGAGCATCGCGCCGAGGCGGGCGGTAAGCGAAGCATCCGGCGCCGGCGCCGGCGATTCGTTGATCTCCTCGATCTGCGTTTGCACGCCCTCCAGCGCGCTGACCGACTGGGCCTGCGCCGACTCGAGATAGGTGTCGAACACGAGGTTGCTCAGGATAACCAGCACCGGGATCGCGAAGCGCAGGAATAACAGCGCGAGCAGCAGGCGCCGCGCGGGCTGCGACCAGCGCTGCAGTTTCTCGCCCGGCGACCATGCGGTGACGAGCAACAGCACGGCGCCGGCGCACAGCGCCGCAGTGAACGCACCGGTCGACGTAATGTCGAGCAGCAGGCTCTGCAGGCCGAGGGAACTGGCCGCGACCAGCATCACGGTCGAAAACCGCTCGACGAGATCGTTGATCGGGTCGAGCACCTGGCCCAGCGTCAGGATCACGCCGACGCCCGCCGGCTCGATCGCGAGTTCGGTGCCCTGGGCCACCGAGATAGCGCCGTTCAGCGCGCGCGATACCGCAAACGTAACCAGCGCGCGCTTCAGCGCTTCCGCTGCGCCCGCCTCTCCGAGCCGGTCGACGGCGCCGGACAGCGCCAGCGCCGCCGCGGCGATCGCAAGCGCGGACCACAGCAGATTCCGGCGGGTGGCAGTGGACATGCGGATATCTTACCGAGCCGGGGGCAGCAAAATAACCCTAAAGTCTGGCCCCCAACGTGCCGATACCTCTTCCATTATTCCGGGAGAACGACCTTGCTTAAACCACCGACACCGATGGACGAAACGCAACGGCTGGTAAGCCTGCATTCGCTGCGGATCCTCGACACCCCGTCCGAAGAGCGCTTCGATCGCATCACGCGCATGGCACAGCGGCTGTTCGACGTTGAGATCTGCCTGGTCAGTCTCGTCGACTCGAATCGACAGTGGTTCAAGTCGAAGCAGGGCCTCGAGGCGTGCCAGACCGGCAGGGATATTTCGTTCTGCGGGCACGCAATCCTGAGCGACGAGTTGTTCATCGTAGAGAACGCGAGTGAGGATCCGCGCTTCGCGGACAATCCCCTCGTGACAGAAGATCCGTCAATCGGCTTCTATGCCGGCTGCCCGCTGCACGGCCCGAACGGCCATCGCATCGGCACGCTGTGCCTGATCGACAAACGAGCGCGATCGATGTCGGACGAGGACATGATTTCGCTCCGCGACCTCGCGGGCATGGTCGAGGACGAGCTGGCGGTATCGTCGCAGGTCACCGTCGACGACCTGACGCAGGTCGCCAACCGCCGCGGTTTCAATATGGTCGCGACACAATTGCTGTCGCTGTGCGAACGCACCGGCATCGATGCCGAACTCGTATTCTTCGACCTCGACGGCTTCAAGGCGATCAACGACACGCACGGCCATGGCGCCGGCGACGACGTACTGAAACACTTTGCGAAGCTACTGCTGAAGTGCTTCCGCGACGCCGACGTGATCGCGCGTTTCGGCGGCGACGAATTCGTCGTGCTGATGGCCGCATCGCGCGGCTGCTCGGACACTGCGGTGAAGCGCCTCGAGCAAATGGCCGCGGCCGAGGAATGCGAGATCAAGCTCAAGCTCGCGTGGAGCGTCGGCAAGATTCAGTTCGATCCCGAGCGGCACGACTCGGTCGAAAAGCTGCTGTCAGACGCCGACGCGCGGATGTACGACGACAAGCTGCGGCGGCAGCAGACGGGAAGTTAGGTCGCGCGCGCGGCCGGCGAACGCGAAGTCCCGCGACTCGCTAATTCTCCGGCGGCCATCCCTGGCCGCCTCCGAAGCGATTCCGGCGCGCTCTCGCGTCCTGCTCCGCGCGCCTCCAACGCCGCTCGCTGCGGGACTTCGCATTCGCCGGCCCTCCCCCGGCCGCGCCACGTCCCCTACAATGACCGCAGGAACCGCCTCGCCAGCCTCGGAGCACAGCATGAACGTCAACCTCGCCTCTATAGTCGCCCTTCTGTCATTGCTTACGCTTGGCGTTGCCAATGGCGTGTACGCCGGCGGGCACACCGGACCGAAGAAACCGAAAGTCGAGATCAACATCGATGCGGCGAAGCGTAGCGACGTCACCGGCACCGTACTCGTAACCGGCGCGAATCGCGGCATCGGCCTCGAACTCGTCCGCAACTACGCCGAGCGGGGCTGGGCCGTGATCGGCACCGCGCGCAAGCCGGAGCGGGCCGACGAGCTGAACGCGATCGCCGCTGAGAACGGCAAGGTCAGCGTCGTGCGCATGGACCTGCTCGACCTGGACGGCATCGATGCGCTGGCCGAGAGTCTCGCAGATACGCCGATCGACGTGCTGCTGAACAACGCGGCGATTCTCGGCGAACCGAACGAGCAGAACCTCGGCAGCCTGGACTTCGACCTGATGAAGCGCGTGTTCAACGTCAACGTCGTCGGCACGATGAAGATGACCGAGGCCTTCATTCCGCACGTCGAAAAGAGTACGCAGAAAAAAATCGTCGCGATCACGAGCACGCAGGGCTCGATTTCGTCGGTACGCAGCCCGAGCATCGTGTTTTACAACACGAGCAAGGCCGCGCTGAACATGGCGATGCGCTCGAACTCGCGCGCGCTGAAGCGCAAAGGCATAACGGTCGCGCTCGTATCACCCGGCGCGGTCGACACGGACATGATGAACCTTGCGCTGGACCGCGCGGGCGTCAAGTTCAAGCTGCTGACGCCGCAGGAAAGCGCCGAAGCCGTGATCAACGTCATCGACCAATTCGACCTCGAAATCACCGGCAGCTTCGTTTCGCACGGCGGCGAGGAGATTCCGTGGTAGCGGCGCGCAATAAACAGAAAAGCCCCGGATCCCTGCCGGGACCCGGGGCGTCAATGTCGAGATCATACGCCGCGCCGTAATCGCAGAATCGCTCCGAACCTAGTCTGCGGCCATTCCCACCGCGGTAGCGCCGATGTCGGACGCCCGTGCAAGGCGCGTGTCGCTATCCCCCTGCTCGACACGATTCCGCGCCTGCAGCAGATGCTTCCCATAAAGACCACTTTCGCGGCCGCTCGCGGCCGCCTCGAAGTCATCCACCGCAGCGAGGTAATCGCCTCTGGCTACGTGCATGATGCCGCGGTTGTTGTGCGCCATTTTCACGTTCCAACCGTTCTCGATCGCCGCATCACAGCGCTCTTCGGCCTTCACGAAATCGCGCTTCATCGTATATGCAGCGCACAGATTGATCAGCAACGGGGCCCGGAAACTGTGGGCGCGAGCGCCGGCCAGTCTTTTCTCGAACCGCTCGATGCTGACATCGATATTCCCGTCCAGTAGCGCGAATTTGCCATAGACGTCTGCGTCGTGGGCCCGCAGCTCATAGCGATCGCCCGCCAGCGCGCTCGCAGAGACTGCGAACAGCGCCGCAATCGCAGCAACGACCGCCGCAAACTTCGCACCGTGAGATCTCGAAAATGTTGACATCGTTCTACTCCTGAGTGTTGCTGACGATTCCCGCCGATCCGCTCAGCATTTGCCGGGTAACAGATCGGTGACAAAAAGCGATACCGGCAACTCCACCGGCTTGCGGCTGGTCCACTGCAGTGAATCCTCGAGCCGAACCAGGTCGGTCTCAGCCGCCCTCGCCTTCGAGGATCGGGTCTGCCGGGCCGTCGGCTCGATCTGCAAGTCGACAACCCCTGTGGCCCGCGGTGCATCGGTGCTGGCCATGCCGGATCCGCCGATCAGCAGCAATGCCGCCAGCCAGGTACCGTTGCGATGATGCTTACTCATGACCGTTCTCCGTCTTTCGCTTCACGAATAAAATTAGCAAGGTCGGGGTAACAGTCCGGGTACGCGACCCGCGTCGTTCAAATGGGTGAACGCATCATCCATTTGGACTATTGCGGCGTGTTATGTAAATTATTAAAATCGGAACTGTTATCAGTTTGGGAACCGGGGCGCATATATGAACAACAAGCGCGCACCCCCCGCGAAGGTGTGTCCCCCCAGACAGCGCAAGGTCCACACGCGCCTGCGCTTGTTCGATCGCCTCGATGAGGCGCGTCGCACCCCTTGCGTGTGGGTTTCGGGTCCGCCTGGCTCGGGCAAGACGACGCTGGTCTGCAGCTATGTAGGCCGGGATCGTGGCCACCCGTCGATCTGGTACCAGGTCGACGGCGGTGACCGCGACATCGCGAGTCTCTATCACTATCTCGGTGCCGCACTCGACGACATCGCGTCCGGTGCGAGCGAACGACTGCCGCGCTATTCTTCCGCGTTCGTGCGCGAGCCCG
>JBPCXI010000169.1:0-5706 GCA_051008895.1 Gammaproteobacteria bacterium
GGGCATTGAAGAGCGGGCCGACGTCCTGGCCGTGCAGGCGGAGCTCGGTGATCAGCTCGATCACGACCCGTTTCGCCTTCTCGTCATCGCCGGCGACCGGGATTGAAATCGGCCCTTCGAACCTGCGTTCGGGATCCATATTGCTGGCATTGACGGCGTTCAGCGCCTTGACGACGTGCGCGCCCGGCGCGAGCTTCTGCAGCTGCTCGGCGAGGCGCTGATCGGACTGGTACACGAGTCTGCGTTCTCGATCGAACGTCAGTGCGTTCATCGGATCGATCAGGATCTTGCCGTCGAGGTCATCGAGGCGCGGGAGAAGCTCGAGCGCGGCCGCGAACGGCAGCGCGAGGACGACGATGTCTGCAAAGCCGGCGGCGTCCGCGGTCGGCACCGCGCGGGCATCACCGCTGCGACTCACGAGGCTCCGGGTCTTGTCGCTATCGGGCGATCGGCTGCCGTAGATGATCGGGTGACCGAGGCGGCCCCAACTCTCGCCGAGAGCCGACCCGACTTCGCCAGTGCCGATGATTGCGATCGGCACCGCGGCCGACTTCTCGTGATTTGCGGCCAGCACGACGCTTGAAGAAAACGAAATCAAGCCTGACATCAGCGCGACGAGTAAGTGTTTCATAGTTGTATTTCCGAGTTATCCGCTTACTGAATGTCCGGCGACGCGCAGCGCACCCAACGCGCGATCGAGATCGCCATCCGGAACGAAAATATAGTCGGTATCGTAGGTGGACACCGCGAAAATGCTGATCCCCGCGTCAGCCAGCGGCTGCAGCAACGAGTGCAGCACGCCGGTGGCGGTAAATTCGATCGGGCCCTCGACCCGCAGGCACCGGAAGCCCCGCTCGGCCCGGACGTCGTCCGGCACGGCGTCCTCGGCGCACGCAATCGACAATTCGTCGGGCGTGCGCGTTACCGCAACGATATCGCCACGAACCCAGTCGGGTTCCGGTGCGTCCGCAGCCAGTCGCGCGACCGCGTAGCGTCCGTCGAGCCGATCCAGTCGCGGCACGTCAGTCGGGCCAGCCGCCGACGATACCGCCCATGACGACGAGGTACACGACGCGGTAGCCGGACTGAATGAAATACAGCGGCCAGCCCCAGCCGCAGAACAAGCTGTCGGACAGCATCGCCATCGCGACCAGCCCGATACCGCATAGCGCGCCGACGAGCGCGCCGGATGCGATCGTCGTCGCGCCGAACGCGGCAACGATGATCGCGATGCAGATCGCCGATACGAGGCTGGCCACGACGCTGCCGATCATCGCCGGCGCCGGCGACGACAGCTCCTCCTCCGTCTTGCCGAGCGCCGCGAGCCACGCGTTGCCGAACAGTACCGGTGAATACCATAGTGCACCGATCGCCATGCCCGCGATTGTCGCAACAACGACCGCGATCACATTGAGGTTGGAAAGCTCAATCACGTCACTCCCTCCTGTCATTCAGAATCGCGGTTGACGCTCAGTCCTTCCAGGCGACATGGAACAGCGCATAGCCGGACAGCACCGGCTGCGAGACAGCCATGCCAATAATCTCGCCCGGTATCGGCGACGTGACGGCGACTTCAGCGTCCGTCAGCGGATCGACGACGCTGCCCAGCTTGTCGCCGGCCTCGACGTCGTCACCGAGACTCGCGGTCGGAAAAAAGAATCCACCATGGCCCAGGGTCGCGCGCACCCAGCGCGACCGCTCGTAGACGCGCGCGTCCGGGATCTCGCGATCGGGCTGGTCGGTCATGTCGAGATACGCCATTACGTTCTCGACGCCGTCGACACCGCGCGCGATCTCTTCTTCCTGGAAGCGAAGTGGCTCGCCGGCCTCGTAGATGATCGCCGGAATGCCGGCCTTGGCGGCCTCACGCCGCAGGCTGTTGTCCGGTCCGGCGCCACCGACGACGATGCCGAGGCCGAAGTGCACCGCGAGTTCGAAAATCTCCGGGTCGGACAGGTCGGCTCGAATCTGCGGCAGGTTGGCACGATTGTTCGATGCGGTATGCAGGTCGACGAGCGCATCGCAGTGCACGAGCACGTCGGAGAATACGGCTTCCGCGATCAGCGCCGCGACGCTGCCGCCGCGCCTGCCCGGAAACGCGCGGTTCAGGTCGCGCCGGTCGGACATGTAACGATTGCCGGTGCGAACGCCTTCCGCGTTGATCGATGGCAATGCGATCAGCGTGCCGCGCAGCGTTTCTGGATCCGCCTGTGCGAACGCTCGCCGCGCGACCTCGACGCCGTTCAGCTCGTCGCCGTGGATCCCGGCGGTCAGACACAGTGTCGGCCCCGGCATCGACCCGCGCGCGACGAAGACCGGCATATTCAGGAACGACGCTTCGAAGGAACGATCCGGGATGAATGGAAACCGCAGGGATTCGCCCGGCGCGATCTGTCGACCGACGACCTCGATCGATCCCCAGTCGGCGGCCGGCGTGGCAGTCGCGGCCAACACCGCCAGCAACGAGCCGAATCCGAATTCCCTTACCGTCCGATGCATCGCGCTTCCCCGTTCCTGATGGTCCGGCTATTCTAGCTGATCGACGGGAACGGACGATCGAATACAATGAACCTGCTTCGACAACAGGCAAGAACAACATGCGCATTTTCAAGACGATTCTGAAAGGGCTGGCCCTGCTGATCGTGCTCGGCTACGGCGGCCTGATAGCCTATGCATACTGGCCGACCGGCGTCGACGAGGTGCCGGCGCGCAGCCTCGCCGGACCCGATGACAGATTCGCGGCGGTCGAGGGCCTGGAGCTCCGCTACCGGACTTACGGTGCGCCGGGCGCGGACAAGCCGAACATGGTGTTGCTGCACGGCATGGCCAATACGCTGCAGTCTTTCCGCCAGGTCGCGCCGCTGCTGGCCGAGGAATACTACGTCGTCGCGGTCGACATACCCGGCTTCGGTCTGTCGTCAAAACCCGATGACTTCGACTATCGGGCGCCGAACCAGGCGCGCGTGATCGGCGAGTTCATCCGCGAGCTCGGCATGGAGAAAACTATCGTCGGCGGCCACTCAATGGGGGGTGCGATCGCGATGCGCGTGGCGCTGAATGAACCTGAGATCAGCGGCCTCGTCGTTTTCAATCCGGGCATCATCACGACCGGCGTGCCGGAGTACACGCGTTATCTGCCGTTCCCGTTCCAGCGCCTGTCGGCGAAGCAGTTCGGCGACCGCGCATTCCGTGAGCGGTTCCTGAAGATATCCTATGTGAATCCCGACATCGTCACCGAGGAGGTGATGGACAATCTGCAGCTCGCGGTGCGCAGCGAGGGCTACCTGACCGGCACGACGCACATGATGGGCCAGTACGAAGAGGCCACCGAGGCGCAGATGATGGGCGACGTCGACGTGCCGGTCGCGATCGTCTGGGGCGAACAGGACCGCAACAAGTCGCCGGAAGAACTCGCGCAGCTGCGCGCCGGTTTCCGGAACAACATCCTGATTTCGTCCGCGGACGCCGGCCACTACGTGCATGAGGAGTCGCCGGAAATCGTGGCCGAGGGGCTGGCGGAGGCGAAATACCTCTGGGAAGATTAGCGTTATCGTAGGTCCGCACCGTTTGGGAGGTTGCCATGCAGGAAATTTTGCCGGGCGTCTTTCACTGGACGCAGAACCATCCGCAGATAAAGATCGCGGTCAGCTCGTTTTTCCTCGAACCCGAGAGGATACTGATCGACCCGCTGATTCCTGACGAGGGCATCGAGCGTTTTTCGGCGACGCCGCCGGAGCACGTCGTCCTGAGCATGCGTCATCACTACCGGCATAGCGCCGAATTCGCCGCGCGCTACGACTGCGAAACCTGGTGCGTCGAGCAGGGGCTGCACGAGTTCAAGAACGCGGAGGCTGTGCGCGGTTTCCACTTCGGCGACACGCTGCCCGGCGGCCTCGTATCGATAGAAGTCGGTTACCTGTGCCCGGACGAGGGCTGCTTGTACCTCGCGAGGGAAGGCGGCTGCCTGTTCATCGGCGACGGCATCGTGCGCCGGGACGACGGACCGCTGATGTTCGTGCCCGACAAGATGCTCGGCGCCAACCCCGACGCGGTGCGCGCCGGCCTGACCAAGGCCTACCGGCGCGTGCTGCGGGACTTTGCGTTTCGCCATCTGCTGTTCGCGCACGGCGAACCGATTCTGCACGACGGCCCCGAGCAGCTAACCGCGTTCCTGATCGACAAATAGCCGGCGCCGCGTCCGCGCCTGCGACGGCTTCAGTTCCCGGGGTCGGAAATATTGATCGCGACGCCGACGTATTGATTGTCGGCGAACGCGTCCAGCATGACCTTCGCCAGCGTCGGACGCGTCACACTCCAAGCCAGCTTGCGTTGCGGCTGCGGGCCGGACCAGACCACGACGTCCGGATTGAGCTCGTCGCGTTCGAACAGTCGGGGCGGCCGGACGATCGTCCAGTCGAGCCCACTGTCGCGGATCAGTTGCTCCTGTCGATCCTTGTCCCAGATGACGTATTTGAGCATCAGCTTGTAGTAGGCCCGCACCCACCACGCACCCTGGCCCTTGCTGTCGCCGGCGCCGATCGAAGAGACGACGAGCAACCGGCGGATCCCATGCTTCTGCATCGCATCGACGATGTTGCGCGTGCCGTCGGACAGATCCGTGCGGTACTCGCGTTGGTAAATACCGGCCGCGCAGATGACCGCGTCGAAGCCGCCCGCGAGCGCCGCTGCGACTGCGTCGACGTCGAGGAAATCGCCTTGCGCAATATGCAGGTTGTCGTCGTCGATGCCGAGCTTCGCCGGATCTCGAACGAACGCGGTCACCGCGTAGCCGCGGTCGAGGGCCTGCCGGACCAGGCGCTTGCCGGTGCCGCCGGTCGCGCCAAAAATCGCGATGCGCTCAGACACTATGGTCCTCGGGAGTCTCGTCCGCGGAAGTCTGGGCCTCGGGCTCGGGAATGTCGACGAACCAGAAATAGATGCCGACGAGCACGGAAAGGACGGCGCCCCCGAGCATCGGCAGGTCGGGCGCAACGTTGTAGACGATGCCGCCGAGTGCCGGACCGAAGATCATGCCGAACGCCGGTGCCGACGACAGCCAGCCCGCGACGGCGCCCTGCTCGTGGGGTTCGACGGCCAGGCTGGCCGCCGCGTTCAGGCCGGGCGCGGCCAGCGCGAATGCTAAACCCATGCCGGCGTATGACAGGTACAACATGGTCAGGCTGTCGGAGAACGCGAAGACCGCGAGCACCGCCGCGAAAATCGGGAACGAGGTTCGCAACAGCAGCTTCGGACTCAGCTTCCAGACCTGCATCACGACGATCTGCACGACGAGCGTCACGACCGCCATGCTCAGCAGCGCAATGCTCGCGACGTCGATCACATCGGCGCGTTCGGTGACACCGAAACGGTCCTCGATATAGAACGCGGTAATCACCTGCACGGCCGTGAAAACCATGAAGATCACAAACCAGCCGAGCAGGTAGGGGAAAATGCGGCCGTCCGTCACCCTGACCCGGGCGCCGGTCGACATGTCCGCATGCCGCGCGGGCTCTGTCAGTTTCGCTGCGCTGAGCACGGCGGCGACCAGTGCGAGCGCAGCCGCCGTATACATGGGCACGACCGGGCCGATCTTGGCGAGCACCCCGCCGAGCGCCGGGCCGATGATCGTGCCGATGCCGCCGGACGCGGCGACAATCGCCATGCCGGCGGAGCGGTTGGCCGCGTCTGTCGTGTCGGCGATATATG
>JBPCXI010000170.1:0-7763 GCA_051008895.1 Gammaproteobacteria bacterium
GCTGTATCGAATACGGCAAGTCCGCGACCGGGGTGTTCCCCGATCAGTCGGCTTTCATACCCGGCATATGTGACGGCACCAACGGCACGATCAGCAGCTGGCAGGAACGTGCGCTCGACATTTTCCCATGCCAATACGATTCGGCCGGTAATCCGATCGCGGATCCGACCGGTCAGGGCAACTGCCTGCAGACGGAGCGCACGCCGACGCCGTGGCGCGCGACGACCGAGCACTGGTCGGCTTATTTCAACCTGTCGTGGAATCTCACTGAGACCTTCGAACTGCTCCTCGAGAGCCGGCTCGTCGATGAATCTTTCGAGCTGCTGCGGCCGAATTTCAGTTCGTGCACGAACCTGTTTTTCGGTTTCGGCACCGGCAGTGACACGCGCGTTAACGGCGACCGGGAGGGTGTGGTCACGACCGCGGCCGACGACATCGTCTGCACCAACGAGGCCCGGCTCAATCCGAATGTCCCGGGGGCTCCGGACCCGCAGCTTGGCGACTGGATGCTGATTGAAGGCACCGAGAAATCCAGTTTCACGACGCCGAAGGTCACGCTGAACTGGCAGCCGACCGACACGTCGACGTATTACTTTTCGTGGGGCAAGGGCATTAAGCCGGGCGGTATCAACACGCTCGCAGCGGGTGGTTCGCCGACGACGATCGACGACGAGCGCTTTCTGCCGGAAGAAGTGCAGGCCTGGGAGGTCGGCGCCAAGACGGACTGGGAGGTCGCCGGTTTCCTGCGGCTTAACGGCGCGTTGTTCCTGAACGATTACACCGACAAGCAGATCGGCACGCAGGTCGTGGACGATCAGGGTGTGCTGCAACCGCGAGTCGTCAACGCTGCTGCTGCCGAGGTGTGGGGCGTCGAGCTCGAGGCGACCTGGCAGCCTGAGTTCCTCGAGGGCCTCGTACTGGCCGCGAACTATACGTATCTCGACCCGACCTACGTTTCGTTTATCGACCTGACCCGGTCGCTGATTCGTGCCGCCTATTCCGGTTCGTGCCCGCTCGTCGCATTCGATGACGCGGGCAACAGTGTGGATCCGTCGTCGGTTCCGGCTGCCAGGCGCTTCTGCGCCATCGACCAATCCGGCAAGCAGCTGGAGCGAACGCCGCAAAATGCGTTCGTCGGCAACTTTCAGTACACCGCGCCGTTCCTGAGTTCGAGCTTCGACTGGTTCTGGGAGGGTACCGCGACGTATCAGGACAAGCGCTTCCTCGACGTCGACAATGCGACCTTCCTGGACGAGTACTGGTTATTCGACACGCGCATCGGTCTCAGCGGCGAGACGTTCGAGTTTCTCGTCTATATCGATAACTTATTCGAAGACCAGACGATCCGAACCGGCGGCAGCGGCCCGGATTTCGCGAAGCAGGTGACGGAGCTGGGTTTCACAGCCGGCCTGGGTGTGTCTCATCAGTTTGGCGTGCTTCCGGATCCGCGTACCATCGGCGCCCGTCTGACCATGCGCTTCTGACCGCGACGGGCCGCACGCCCGTCTGCACGCGTTAACAAATATACGGGTATTCCCGTGTAGATGGCGGTGGTTCTATCCGCTAGTTTCCGCTGAAAGGCGCCTGTTTATTGGGGCAGACGCCCTATTCAGAAAAGGCACTCGAGGCGACGGCGCAAGCCGGCGCGGACGGGTCCGAGAGTTGCTGGGGGAATCCATGTCGAAGAGAAGTTGCCCGACCAGCGCGAGTGGCGCGGCTTGGGCGCTATCCGCCCTTGTGTTCGCGACGCCACTGGCGGGTTGGGCGCAAATGGAAGAAATCGTCGTCACGACGCGGAAGGTCGCCGAGAATATTCAGGACGTGCCGATCGCGGTCGATGCGATCTCGTCCGAGCAGATCGAGCGTCGTGGCATCACGGACGTCGCGGACGTCGTCAAGTTGTCGACGAGCGTGCAGTTCGACCAGTCCTTCGGACCCCAGGACACGCGCATTGCGGTTCGCGGTCTCTCCAATTCGCGCGGGCGTTCGAATGTTGCGTTCCTCGTCGATGGCGTCGACGTGACAACCGAAAACTTTATCTCCGCCGGCTCCGGCTTGCTGGCGAATCAGCGGCTGCTGACCGACGTCGAGCGCATCGAGATCGTCAAGGGTCCGCAGAGTGCTTTGTATGGCCGTGCCGCGTTCGCCGGCGCGATCAGTTACACGACGAAAGAACCCGGACCGGAGTTCGAGAGCCAGGTGCGCGTCGAGGCTGGCAACTACGGCAAGCGTCAGTTGGACGGGTTCGTCAGCGGGCCCGTATCCGGTCTCGAGGGCATCCTCGGCTTGCGCTGGACCGGCGCACTGTGGAACCGCGACGGCTACTACACAAACGCGACGACGGGTGAGGATATGGGCGACGAAAGCGGTTGGGGTACCGCGCTCACCGCCGTCTTCACGCCGGACAATGACATCAAGATCAAGCTGCGCACCGAGTACAGCGATAGCAAGACGGGCCAGCGCCCGAACGTGCGCGTCGGTGGCGGATCGTTCGGCCGGCCGAACGCCGGTCCGTTCGAGGGCCTGCAGTTCTATCCGTATCCGATCGATCCCGCCATCATTCAGGGCACCAGCGCCGCGTCGACGCGACTCGCGGACTTCGGCGAGTACTGTCCCGATGCTGTGCCGGATCAGGGCTCGCCGTTCGGCGGCGTATGCCAGCCGGCCACGCTCGGTAGCGCCAGCGGTCTGCAGCCCGCCGTCGACGTGGATCCGGTGACAGGCCGGGACTATCAGGGCAGCGACGCTCAACTGTGGCGCACGACGCTGAATGCATCGATTTTCTATGACTATGGCACGGTGAATCTGATTTCCGGCTGGACCGACTACAGCGTGCTCGACGAACTCGATCAGGACTACCAGGTCGCATCGATCGGCAATGCCTGGAAAGGTCATCAGCAGGGTCGCAGCGACCTTGATACCGAGCAGTTCAGCACCGAGTTGCGCTTCGTGTCGATTCTCGCCGGACCGATCAATTTCACGCTGGGTGGCATGTACTGGCGCGAGGATCGCAAGCTGCAGGATCTGACAATGATCATCAGCTGCATCGAATACGGCAAGGCTGCAACCGGCGTTTTCCCCGATCCTGCGGCCTTTATACCGGGTATATGTGACGGCACGAACGGCACGATCTCCAGCTGGCAAGAGCGCGCGCTCGATCTGTTTCCGTGCGAGTACGATTCCGGCGGTAATCCAATCGCAGATCCGACCGGACAGGGCAATTGTCTGCAGGCAGGACGGACGCCGGCGCCGTGGAGCGCGAAGACCGAGCACTGGTCCGCGTATTTCAACCTCACCTGGGCCCTCACCGATACGTTCGAGCTGGTCCTGGAGAACCGTTACGTCGATGAGAGATTCGACCTGATGCGGCCCAGTTTCAGCCCGTGCTCCAACCTGTTTTTCGGGTTCGGCACCGGCAATGACACGCGCGTAAACGGAGACAAAGAAGGTACGGTCACGACCGCGGCCGACGATATCGTCTGCGACAGCGAGCGGCGGATGAATCCGAACATTCCGGACAACGCCAATTCGACGACGGGCGACTGGATGCTGATCGAGGGCACCCAGGAATCCAGCTTCAATACACCGAAGGTAACGCTCAACTGGCGGCCGAATGACAGCATGCTCTACTACTTCTCCTGGGGTAAGGGCATCAAGCCGGGCGGCATCAGCACGATCGCGGCAGGCGGTTCCCCGACCACGATCGACGATGAGCGCTTTCTGCCGGAACGGGTTCAGGCATGGGAGTTTGGCACGAAGACAGACTGGGCCTTCCTCGGCTTTTTGCGCGTCAACGGCTCCTTGTTCCTGAACGACTACACCGACAAACAGGTCGGCACGCAGATTGTGACACCCGACGGCCAGCTCGAGGCCCGCGTCGTCAATGCGGCGGCCGCGGAGGTCTGGGGTCTCGAAATCGAGGGGATCTGGCAGACCGATTTCTTGCCGGGTCTTTTGCTCAGCGCGAGTTACACGTACCTCGATCCGACGTACACCGATTTTGCCGATGTCACGCGCTCGGTAATTCGCGCCGCGAACACCGGCCAATGTCCGCTGATCGGCCTCGACGAAGACGGGAACGCGAACCTGGATCCGATGGCCGTGCCGGAATTCCAGCGCTACTGCGCGCTGGACCTCAGCGGCAAGCAGCTCGAGCGAACGCCGCAGAATGCGTTCAATGCCAATGTCCAATACACGGCACCGTTCATGGCGACCGATTTCGACTGGTTCGTCGAACTCAACTCCATTTATCAGGATCGACGATTCATCGATCAGGACAACGCGCAGCAAGTCGATGAATACTGGCTCTTCGATACGCGCGCCGGCTTTACCGGCGAGAAGTTCGAGTTTCTCGTGTACATCGACAACCTGTTCGACGATGACACGCTCCGCACCGGCGGCAGCGGCCCCGACTTCGCCCGACAGGTAACCGAACTCGGCTTCACCGCGGGCCTCGGTACGACGCAGTTCTTCGGCGTTCTGCCGCCGCCGCGCACCGTCGGCGCGCGACTGACGATGCGCTTCTAGCCAGCGCGACCGGCAAGCATGATGCAGGTCGAGGCCCCGGTCCCACAGCGGTCCGGGGCCTTTCTTGTTGTTGTCACACCGTCCGCCGATCGGCTACTGTCTAGCCTTCGCAATGGGATGCGATCAGAGATTTTCGAGGGGGAGATCCATGCCGCAGCCAGCGGGATCGGTTTGCGTGCGCAAAACGGTTATCGCGTTGTCCGCCACGCTGTTGACGCTGCCACTCGCCGGCTGGGCGCAGCTGGACGAGGTTACCGTGACGACGCGCAAGAAGACCGAGAACATTCAGGATGTTCCGATCGCGGTCGATGCGATATCCGCTGAACAAATCGCCCGCCGCGGGATTTCGAGCGTGGCCGACGTCGTCAAGTTATCGACGAGCGTGCAATTCGACCAGTCATTCGGTCCGGCCGACACTCGAATTGCGGTGCGCGGACTATCCAATACGCGCGGACGTTCGAACGTTGCGTTTCTCGTCGACGGCGTCGACATCACGACCGAGAACTTCATTTCCGCAGGATCCGGGTTGCTGGCGAATCAGCGCTTGCTCACCGACGTCGAGCGCATCGAAATCGTCAAGGGACCGCAAAGCGCGCTGTACGGACGCGCGGCGTTCGCCGGCGCGATCAGTTATACGACGAAGGAACCGGGCACCGAGTTCGAGAGTCAGTTGCGGCTCGAAGCGGGCGATTTCGGCCGGCGTCAGGTCGACGGTTTCATCAGCGGCCCCGTCGTCCGTCTTGAGGAGCTGCTCGGTGTGCGCTGGACCGGCGCTGCATGGAGTCGTGACGGGTTCTATACCAATGCGACAACCGGCCAGGACATGGGCGACGAGAGTGGCTGGGGTACGTCACTGACACTGGTGCTCACGCCCGGTGACGACATCAAGCTTAAACTGCGCACGGAATACAGCGATTCGAAGCTCGGCCAACGACCGAACATCAGGCGCGGCGGCGGCAGCCGCGGCCGGACCGGCGCGGCCGGCGACGACGGGCTCGTGTTCTATCCATACCCGATCGATACGGACCTCATCCAGGGGCCTAGCAGTTCGTCGACCCGCCAGTCTGACTTCGGCGAGTATTGCCCCGATGGATTTCCGGACCAGGGATCTTCGTTCGGCGGCTTCTGCGCGCCGGCCGGATACGGCACGGGCAAGGGGCTGCAGCCCGCGGTAGATGCCGACCCGGTCACCGGCCGTGACTACCAGGGCACCGAGTCACAGCTGTTCCGCACGACGCTCAATGCGACGCTCGACTACGATGTCGGTACCGTCAGTTTGATTACGGGTTGGACCGATTACAACGCTTTTGACGAGCTCGACCAGGATTACCAGGTCAATCCGGTCGGCGCATTCGATTGGAAGGCCCACCAGCAGGGGCGCTCTGACCTGCACACCGAGCAATTCAGTAATGAACTGCGATTCGCGACGAATCTCGACGGTCCGATCAACTTCACGATTGGTGGGCTGTTCTGGCGCGAGGAGCGCGCGCAGCAGGATCTGAATTTCATCATCAGCTGCATCGAATATGGCAAGTCCGCGGTCGGGGTTTTCCCGGATCCGTCTGCCTTTATTTCGGGTATCTGCGATGGCACGAACGGTACGATCAGCAGCTGGCAGGAACGCGCGCTCGATATTTTCCCGTGCGTGTACGATTCCAGCGGAAATCCGGTTTCCGATCCGACCGGGCAGGGCAACTGCCTGCAGGCGGAGCGCACGCCGACGCCATGGCGCGCGACGACCGAGCACTGGTCTGCGTATTTCAACCTGTCATGGAGCATATCCGACACGTTCGAGCTGCTGGTCGAAAACCGCTACGTCGACGAGAGCTTCGAGCTGCTGCGACCCAACTTCAGTTCCTGCACGAACCTGTTCTTCGGTTTCGGCACCGCGCCCACCGCGACCGGCGACAAGGAGGGACCGGTCACGACTGCGGCGGACGACGTCGTGTGCGTCAACGAGCGCCGTTTGAATCCGAACATTCCTGACAACGCCAATTCGACGACGGGCGACTGGATGCTGATCGAAGGCTCGGAACGTTCCAGTTTCAATACGCCGAAAGTGACGCTGAACTGGCAGCCGACCGACGCGTCGACGTATTACTTTTCCTGGGGCAAGGGCGTCAAGCCTGGCGGTATCAATACACTCGCGGCCGGCGGCACGCCGACGACCATCGACGACGAACGCTTCCGGCCGGAAGAGGTGCAGGCCTGGGAGGTCGGCGCCAAGACCGACTGGGAGATCGCCGGCTTCCTGCGGCTGAACGGCGCGTTGTTCCTGAATGACTACACCGACAAGCAGATCGGCACGCAGATCGTCAACGAGCTGGGCATCAGCCAGCCGCGCGTCGTCAATGCGGCCGGCGCTGAAGTCTGGGGCCTGGAACTCGAGGCGGCGTGGCAGCCGGAATTCCTCGAGGGGCTGGTGCTGAGCGCCAACTACACGTTCCTGGACGCGACCTACTCGGATTTCGTCGACCGCACCAGGTCGGTCGTGAGGTCGGCGTATGCCGGCCAGTGCCCGATCATCGGCTTCGACGAGTCCGGTAATCAGATCGACCCCGCGCTCGCGAACCCGGCGCGGCGATTCTGCGCGCTGAACCTGACCGGGAACAAGCTGGAGCGCACGCCCGAGAACGCGTTCGTCGGCAATATCCAGTACACGGCGCCGTTCATGAACTCGGCCGTCGACTGGTTCGTGGAAGGCACGGCAAACTTCCAGGATGAACGCTTTCTCGACGCCGACAATGCGGTCAAGTTCGACGACTACTGGCTCTTCGACGCGCGCGTCGGGCTGACCGGCGAGACGTTCGAATTCCTGCTTTACGTTGATAACGTCTTCGACGATCGCACGATTCAGACTGGCGGCAGTGGCCCGGATTTCGGCGAACAGGTTACCGAACTGGGTTTTACCGCGGGTCTCGGCAACACGCATTTCTTCGGCTTGCTGCCGACTCCGCGCACGTTCGGCGCGCGGTTGACGATGAGGTTCTGACGCGCGGTCTCGCCAGCTTCCGGTACCTTTTAATATTTAACCTTAAAAACACTCAGTAAACATCTGTTTTAAAAACGTTATTCCTTGAGTCCCGACCACCGCCGGCAGCGCAAAGCGCATACGTAAATTCCACAGGTCAACCCGTGGAATCAGCGTATTTGCCGGCCCGCAACGCTCGTTTAGTGTGCGCTTCGTGTCGCCGGATGGCCTCGTCCGGGACTGGTAATTACTACACACCCGAGTA
>JBPCXI010000171.1:0-3379 GCA_051008895.1 Gammaproteobacteria bacterium
GCCGCCAGCAGCACATGCCCATCGGGTGGCACGAAGGCCTGCCTGATGCGACGACCTTCGGGGGTCCGGATCGGGATGTTCTGCAGGTTCGGGTCCGTTGACGAAAGACGCCCGGTCGCGGCGCCCGCCTGGTGCTACGAAGTGTGGATGCGTCCGGTTCGCTCTTTGATCTGCAATGGCAGCTTGTCGGTGTAGGTGCTCTTCAGTTTGCTGACGCTGCGGTAGTCGATGATGACACGCGGCAGGTCGTAGTCGTCCGCCAACTCGATCAGAACGTCTTCCGCTGTCGATGGCTGCCCCTTGGGTGTTTTTCGTACTACCGGCAGTTCGAGCTGTTCGAACAGGATCTGTTGTAGCTGTTTCGGCGAGCCGAGATTGAACGGACCGCCGGCAAGTTCGTGTGCTTCTTTCTCGAGCTCGGCCATTTTGCCTGCGAGCTCACCGCTTTGCGCGGCGAGCATCTTGCGGTCGACGAGCACCCCGGTTTCCTCCATGGCCAGAAGAACCGGGACCAGCGGCTGTTCGATTTCGGTGTACACGGCCTGCAGTGACTCGATCTCGCCAAGCTTCGACCACAATGCGTCATGCAGTTGCAACGTGATGTCGGCATCCTCCGCGGCGTAAGGCGCGGCCGTTTCCAGATCGATCTGGTTGAACGTCAGCTGCTTGGCGCCCTTGCCGGCGACGTCTTCGTAATGAATCGTCTCGCGGCCGAGGTAATGTCGGGCGACCGAGTCCATGTCGTGGCGAGTGGCGACACTGTTGAGAACATACGATTCCAACATCGAATCGTAGGCCATGCCGCGCAGTTGCAGACCATGGCGGGCGAGGACATGCGCGTCGTATTTGAGGTGGTGGCCGACTTTTTTGTGCTCTGAACTCTCGAGAAAGTCTCTGAGTTTCTCGAATGCTTCTTCACGTGCAAGCTGATCGGGTGCACCGGGATAATCGTGCGCCAGCGGGATATACGCGGCTTCACCTGCCGTGACCGCAACCGACACGCCGACGACTTCGGCAGCCATGTAATCGAGACTCGTCGTCTCCGTATCGAAAGCAACCAGATCAGCAGTGGTAATTTTATGCAACCACCTGTCAAACGCTTCCCAGGTCAGGACCGTCTCGTACTCGCCGGCAACCGAGTCGGGTTCGGGCTCCGGAGCGCCTGCCTGTTCATCGAGCTGCCGCAGCAGCGTGCGAAGTTCGAAACGGCCGTACAGCTGTCGCAAGGCATCCGTGTCCGCATCGGCGGAGCACAGTGCTTCTACCGCGACAGGCAGGTCGACATCGACACGTATCGTCGCCAACTGTCTGGACAATTTGAGCTGCTCGATGCTGTCACGCAGACTTTCGCCGACTTTGCCTTTGATGTCGTCGGCGTGTTCGATGATGCTGTCCGCGCTGTTGTACTGATTGAGCCACTTCGCTGCCGTCTTGGCGCCGACCTTCGGCACGCCCGGGATGTTATCGGAGCTGTCGCCGACGAGCGCAAGGTAGTCGATGATCTGTTCGGGAAAGACGTCGAATTTCGTTTTGACGCCGTCGCGGTCGAGCACGCTGTCGTTCATCGTATTGACGAGCGTGACGTTGTCGTTGACGAGTTGTGCCAGGTCTTTGTCGCCAGTCGACACGAGTACGTCGAGGCCGCTCGAGGCCGCTTCACGACAGAGCGTGCCGATGACGTCGTCGGCTTCGACTCCCTCGATCTGCAATAACGGCAGGCCCATCGATTTCACGGCGTCGAGCAGCGGTCCGACCTGATCACGTAATTCGTCGGGCATCGGCGGCCGATTTGCCTTGTAGTCCGCATACAGGTCATCGCGGAAAGTCTTGCCCGGCGCGTCGAACACGACGCCAACCTGCGCATCCGGCTGCTCGCGAACGAGTTTGTTGATCATCGTGAGCACGCCGTGCAGCGCACCCGTCGGCTCGCCGGCGGAATTGGTGAGATTGGGTAACGCGTGAAACGCCCTGTAGAGATAGGACGAACCGTCGATGAGGACCAGGTCGGCGCCGGACATCAGAACTGCTCCGGTCTACGGACTGTCGGCTTCCTCGCCGTTCTTGCCGTTTTCGCCATTCTCATCGCTTTCTTCGCCGCTATTGGCCGGTTCCGGCGGCGCCTTGATCGAACTCGGGTCGCCAGGGACGTAGAGCGGTCCGCTCTGGCCGCAGCCGGCGAGTGTGAGGGTAAGCAGGAATGCGGTTAGCGCGAAAGTCGTGGGTTTCATCAGTATTGGCCGATTCGGGAGATCGGTCGATTATAGAGGCCCGGTGCTCACTTTGAATAGCGTTTGGCGACGCGTTTGTAGGCGGTGCGAAATGGCACACCCTCGTCAGTCACAAGGCGATACGCCTCTTCTGTCGCAAAAATGCCTTCATCCAGCGTGATGTTCTCGGGTTCGAAGCGCATGCCATCGAGGAGGTAGGCCATGATGTCGACACTGTCGATCGCCAGATCGATGGCGCGAAACAGCGGCGACTTGAGGCGCTGCAGGTCGCGCTGATAGCCGGACTGCAATTTGGACGTGATCATGAGCGACTCGTCGAGACACGCATGCGCCGTGCCCGAGGCGGCGCGCAGCAGCTCGAGTACGTCGGGATTGCGCTTTTGCGGCATGATCGAAGAACCGGTCGTCACGTCGGGTGCGAGGCTGATGTACGCGAACTCCTGCGTGTAGAACAACAGCAGATCGGTGGCCATGCGCCCGAGGTCCTGCGTCAGCAGTGTGATCTCAAAGAGCAGTGTGCTCTCAGCCTTGCCGCGCGACAGTTGCACCGCGGTGACCGGCGCCTGCGTGGCATCGAAGCCCAGTTTTGCGGTCGTCATTTCACGATCGAGCGGCAGCCCTGGCGTGCCGTAGCCGGCTGCGCTGCCGAGCGGATTCCTGTTGATGCGCCGCCGCGTCGCCTGCAGGCCTGCGATCGCGTCGGCAAAGGCCTCACGGAAGCCGCCGCACCAGAGTTCGACCGACGATGGCATCGCGTGCTGCATGTGTGTATAGCCGGGCAGGGCGACGCCGCCCTGACGGTCGCTGAGCGCCCCGATCGAGTCGCATAACTTGTCGACGCGGCTGGCGAGGTCCTCCGCGGCGTCGCGCAAGTAAAGGCGCAAAGCGGTCAGGACCTGGTCGTTGCGTGAACGCCCAAGGTGCAGGCGCGCGCCGGCTTCGCCGATATCACTCGTCAGACGAGATTCCAGCGCCGTATGCACGTCCTCATCCTCGAGGCTGATCTGCCATTTGCCAGCGTCATAGTCTGCTGCGAGAGTCTCGAGCCCGTCGCGTATCGTGCTGCAGTCCGCATCGCTAATCAGGCCCGTCGCCGCGAGCATTTCGGCATGCGCAATCGAGCCTTGGACATCGTAGGAGACGAGGCGCGC
>JBPCXI010000172.1:0-9596 GCA_051008895.1 Gammaproteobacteria bacterium
CGCCGAGCGGGTCGGGCGCGGAGCTGTACCAGAACAACTGCGGGGCATGTCACCAGGCGAACGGGCAGGGGCTGGCCGGTGCGTTCCCGCCGCTTGCCGAGTCGGACTACTTTGCCGGCAATCCGGAGCGGCTGATCGAAGCGACGATCAAGGGTCTGTCCGGGCCGATTACGGTCAACGGCCAGGAGTACAACAACGTGATGCCCGCCGTCGCCTATTTGCCGGATTCCGACCTCGCCGCGATCCTGACCTACGTGAACACGAGTTGGGGCAACAGCGGCGGCGAGATAACGGCGGCGCAGGTCAACGACTACCGTGCCAAGGAGGGCCTGCAGGCCTCAACCGGCTCAGGCGAGCGGCATCCCGGCAGCCCCGAGGGTGCGCAGGCCTACAAGGCGCAGCCGCGGCAGCTGGCCGGTGACGTCAAGATTGTGATGACGCCCGGCGCGCCGGATGTGACCGAACCGGAATTCGAACGCGCGACACAGCTTTATTTCGAGCGCTGTGCCGGGTGTCACGGCGTACTGCGCAAGGGTGCGACCGGCAAGCCGCTGACGCCTGACGTCACGCAGCAGAAGGGTACCGAGTTCCTCAAGGCCCTGATCAATTTCGGTTCACCGGCCGGCATGCCGAACTGGGGCACGTCGGGCGAGATCACAGAAGGAGATATCGATCTGCTGGCGCGTTTCCTGCAGCACGAACCGCCGTTGCCGCCGGAGTTCGGCATGGCCGAAATGAAGAACACGTGGGAAGTGCTCGTCGCACCGGAGGATCGGCCGACGGAACAGCAGAACGACCTGAACCTCAATAACGTGTTCTCGGTTACGCTTCGCGACAGCGGTCAGGTGGCCCTGGTGGATGGTGACAACCACGAGATTGCCAAGATCATCGAGACGGGCTACGCGGTGCATATCTCGCGGCCGTCGCACTCCGGCCGCTACGTCTACACCATCGGTCGCGACGCGAAGATCAACATGATCGACATGTTCATGGATCCGCCGCAAACGGTCGCAAAAATTCGCGTCGGCCTCGAGGCGCGCTCGATCGAGACGTCGAAGTACAAAGGCTACTATGACAAGTATGCGATCGCCGGTTCTTATTGGCCGCCGCAGTACGTGATCATGGACGGCAAAACGCTCGAGCCGCTGAAAATCGTGTCGACGCGTGGTATGACGGTCGACACGCAGGAGTATCATCCCGAACCTCGGGTCGCGGCGATCGTCGCGTCGCATCAGCATCCGGAGTTCATCGTCAACGTCAAGGAGACCGGCAAGATCCTGCTCGTCAACTACAGCGACATCGAGAATCTCGGCGTAACGACGATTAACGCGGCGCGTTTCTTGCACGACGGTGGCTGGGATTCGACGAAACGCTACTTCCTGACGGCTGCCAACCAGTCGAACAAGGTCGCGGTCATCGACTCTAAGGACCGTAAGCTGGCCGCGATGGTTGACGTCGAGAAGATTCCGCACCCGGGTCGCGGCGCGAACTTCGTGCATCCCGAGTTTGGCCCCGTCTGGGTGACCAGTGCGCTGGGTGACGATAGCATCACGATGATCGCAACTGATCCTGAAGGGCATCCGCAGCACGCATGGAAGGCGGTCGGCGTGTTGCGAGGGCAGGGCGGCGGTTCGCTGTTCGTCAAGACGCACCCGAAATCGAAGAATCTCTGGGTCGATTCGCCACTGAATCCTGAGGCGCCGATTAGCCAGTCCGTCGCGGTTTTCGACATCGAAAATCTGGATGCCGGCTATGAGGTACTGCCGATCGCGGAGTGGGCCGATCTCGGCGAGGGACCGAAGCGCGTCGTACATCCGGAGTACAACGAAGCCGGCGACGAAGTCTGGTTCTCCGTCTGGAGCGGCAAGGAGGAGGAGTCGGCGATCGTCGTCGTCGACGACACCACGCGCAAGCTCAAGCATGTGATCAAGGGCGACGAAGTCGTCACGCCGACAGGCAAGTTCAACATGTACAACACCATGAACGACCTGTACTGAAGCTGATCGCAGAATGATCTGACGGGAGTATCCGGATGTCTGCCAATAACCTGATGCGGGGCCGCGAAAGCGGCCCCGCCTTCACTCGTGTATCGTTTTCACTCTTGACGTGCGCGTTTGTTGTGCTTGCTTTGTCGGCGCCCGCCGCGATCGCGCAGAACGCGATTGGTGACGACATCGCGAGCGCATTCACGAACGGTGAGTTCGATCTGAATTTCCGCTATCGCTACGAATTCGTCGACGTCAATGGTTTTGCGAAGAATGCAAACGCGTCGACGCTGCGGACGCGGCTGGTCTACAAGAGCGCACCGCTTTTCGATACGTTCGTGACGCTCAACCTGGATGACCTGAGGCCCGTTATCGGGCGTAACTTCAATGACACGCGCAACGGCAAGACGCAGTATCCGGTTGTTGCGGACCCGAAGGGTACGGATCTGAACCTCGCGTCGCTGACGTATACCGGGCTGGAGAACGCGACATTCGTGCTCGGCCGCCAGCGCATCATCCGCGCGAATCACCGCTTTGTCGGCAACGTTGGCTGGCGCCAGAATGAGCAAACCTTCGACTCGCTGTCGGCCGCGTTCCAGCCGGTCGAGAAGCTGGATCTGTACTACGCGTACGTCGATCGCGTGAAGCGAATATTCGGCCCGGACGACGGCGTGCCGACCGCGAGCTTTCGCAGCGACAGCCACCTGCTCGACGCCGCGTACACGTTCAGTCCTGCGATCAAGCTGATGGGTTATGCGTACCTGATGAAGTTCAACAACGCGGCATCGCTGTCGAACCGGACGTTCGGTATCCGCGCGACCGGCAGCTACGAGTTCAGGGACGGGCCGACGCTGAGCTACCAGGGTGAGTTCGCGAGCCAGGAAGATTATAAAAACAACCCGGTCAGCTACGATGCGAATTACTATCTGCTCGATGCCGCGCTGTCCTGGCAGACATTCGGTTTTCGGCTCGGGCTTGAGACGCTCGAGGGCGACGGCACCGCGGAGGGTTCATTCCGCACGCCGCTCGCGACGCTGCACAAATTTAACGGCTGGGCGGATCAGTTCCTGACCACGCCGCCGGGCGGCCTCGAGGACTTCTACCTCGAGGGTAATATCAAGCTGCTACAGGGTAACTGGCGCCTGATCTATCACAACTTCTCCGCGAATACGGGCGGTGCGGACTACGCCGACGAGCTCGATTTCGTCGCGAGCTGGAAGCTCGGCAAGCACTACTCCGTCCTGATCAAATTCGCGCTCTACAGCGCGGACCAATGGTCCGTCGACACCGACAAGGTCTGGGTGCAGTTCGGCGCCGACTTCTAGGCGCTCGTCTCGACGCGAAGACCTCGGGCCCCGCACTGCGGGGCCTTTTAGTTGGTCCGGCCGATTGCCGTCGGACCGCAATTTCCCGAGAATGGATCCGGAGTTTGTTCGCTTCCGGGAGACTGACATGAGTGACGGTTCCGAGCCGGCCGGCGGGCCGATCGTCGACGGCTGGCGCGAGACGCTGGTCTGCGTCGGCGATGTCGATCGCTGGGTTGAAACCTACCTCGAGGTCGGCAACTGGGAGATTCGCTACGAGGGCGATCTGTCGCGGGATGCGATCGAGTACCTGCGCGTGTTGCCCGGAACGAAGGCGCGCGAGGCAGTCGTCGGCTGCCGGGATGCCGCATTCGGATTCGTCCGCTTTGTCGAATTTCGCGGCGGCCGGCACCCGGTCATACGTTCGTACGGCCGTCCGTGGGAGACGGGCGGCTGGTTCGATCTGAACGCTCGCATCGAAAACATGCAGGCGCGTTTTGAGCAGATTCAGGATCTCGGTTGGGGCGGCGTTTCCGATCCGATCGAATACGACTTCGGGCCGTTTACCGTGAAGGAGTGGGTGCCCGCCGGTCCGGACGGTGTGCAGTGGGCATTGATCGAACGCGTCCATCCGCCGCTGCCGCCGGAGGAGATGCCGGGCCGCATGGGGCCGCATTTCAATTCGACGCAGATCGTCGACGACATCGATGTCGCGAGACATTTCTATGCCACGATTCTCGGCTTCACGACCGAGGTCGAGGTGAACGACCAGCCGATGATGCCCGAGCCGCGGCAAAACGTGCTCGGCGTGCCGGACGAACTGGCCGCCACGCAGCATTGGAATATCGCGATGCTGAAGCCGCCGGGCCGGCAGGGCGGTACGGTCGAGATCATCTCGCTGCCGGGCATATCGGGACGGGATTTTGCGCCG
This sequence comes from Gammaproteobacteria bacterium, assembly GCA_051008895.1. GTDB lineage: Bacteria > Pseudomonadota > Gammaproteobacteria > Steroidobacterales > SMWD01. The sequence goes on from JBPCXI010000172.1 coordinate 4,221, forward strand.
CTCGCGGATCCGCCGAATCGCGGGATCGTGAGCCTGCGGTTTCCGGTCGACGACGTCGACGCACTGCATCGACGGCTGATCGAATACGATGTGCCGATCGTTAATTCGCCCAGCCGCCTGTCGATGCCGCCGGACGGCGACGTGACCATGATGACCGCACGCGGGCCCTGCGGTGTGCGCCTGGATTTTTTCGAGATGCTCGGCTAGGCGCGGAAGATCGACGATGAATCGATGGTTTTTGCTCAGTATCGGGATTGCGGTTGCGTTGTGGATCGGCGTGACGCTATTCGAGCGCAGTCAAAACAAACGCAAACTCGAAAACCTGCAGCGGCGTATCCGCAAGCGCGAAGGCGCGAGCGCTGAGCGGGATGAAGGCACGTGACTGACTTATCGTTCTGTTGCTCTGGTACCTGCTGAGCTAGCCCGCTACAGCTTGATGCCCACAGCCTCGACCCAGGCGGACAAAAAGACGGAGCCCGGTTCGCGCGCGAAACGACGCCACTCTTCCACTGACTCGGCCATTTCGTCCGGCGTCGTCCATCCGTGATCGTAGTACTGCTGCGACAGCACCTCGTCGAAGAGCTTGTTGTTGCGTTCGACGTACACCTTGAGTTGTTCCGGCGTGTAGCGTCCCGTGTACGTTGCCTGCAGGTGCTCGACCCGGCACGCGTTCCGGCTCAGATAAGCGTTCAGTTGGCTGCCCGCGTGCGGCTCGTGGCCGTTTTCCGCGCGTAACCTGAGATAGAGCTCGATGCTCTTCGCAATAATCGGCGTTTGCGGCCAGATCAGATCGCCGCCGTGATCGAATTCCTTCAGCGCAATGACGCCGCCCGGTTTCAGGACCCGCAGCATCTCGCGGACGACGCGTTCCGCGTCCGCCACGCTGCCGAGCACCGCTGAAGCGAACGTGACGTCGAACGATGCATCCGGATACGGCAGTTTGTAGACGTCGCCTGCCTCGAAATTAAGGTTCGCGATGCCTTCGCGCCCGGCGACCGCCGCGACGGATTCCGTTTGTGTGGTGTCGCGATCCAGTCCGATCGCATCGCCGGGGGCGACGTGTCGCGCGAACCCGATCGTCAGCGTACCGGGTCCGCAACCACAATCCAGCAAACGCATGCCGGGCTGCAGGAACGGCAGCAGAAAAGCGCCGTGGCCGTCGGCCGTCCGGCTCGTCATCCATTCCATCGAGCCCTGGCCGTAACCCAGCGTATAAGTCTCCGCGCGCTGGTCGTCGGTCATCGGTCGCCGGCCGTCCGGGTCAGCCGGTACATCTCCCCGGGTGCGGTGCCGAATAATTGCTTGCCATCGTCGTCAAAACCGCGCTCCGCCTGCAGGTAAGCATCCGGCAGCACCATCGCTTCGGCGCCGATCCTGCGCCACTGCTGTCGGCGCTCCGACCAGACGCGGCAGGTGTCCGGGTTCACGCTGCCGTACCAGCCGTCTGCGGTTTTCCGCCAGACCTGGTCGCAGCCGTCCGGCAACGTCGGTTCGACGTCGGCATCGCTCAGTTCTGCGAATAACTCCGGAGATTCGAACGCGTCGACGAATTTCTCCGGCGCGACGAACGACCAGGTGGTCTGTACGATGCCGTCGCCGTCAGGTGCGAATGACAGCAGTCGCTGGCGATAGACTTCGCGGTCCGGGCCCGAGTTCAGCTGCCAGTAGACGACGTGCTCGCCGAAGGCGGGCGCGACGACGCGCACGCGGCGATCGAGGAGTTCGGGCAGTTCTGCGTCGGGCGCCGCGTCGGGCTCGGTCTCATACGTGCCTTCCATCACCGCGAGCATGTCGCCGACCGGGTCGCCCGCCGCGTCAGGGCGGGGCGCGCAGCCCCAAAGTAGGAGCATGCACGCGAGCGGCAGCCACTTGATCACTTCCATCGCGACTTATCCTTCAGGTATGCCTTCGAGTCATACAGGTCTGTCGGCTGATACTCGCTGAAAAGGTTCGGCGCGTAAGCGTTGCGATAGGTGTCGAATACGTCTCGGTACAGCTCCATGTGTACGATCGGTTGGCGATGAGTCGCGCGAAACTGTGCGATCGGGATGCGCGCCGGTACCAGTGTTTCGAACTTCGTGTCGGCCTCGGCGATGATCTTGCCGCGCGAGTCGTAGACCGCTGAGCCACCGGAGCCGGCATCGGCGAAGAACCCCGGATTCTCCGGCGAGTACGCATTGTTGCAGACCGCGCAATATACGCGGTTGTAGCCGGCGGTCGCCTGCATGTCCCACGGCGTGAAGCCGCCGGTCGCCGTGCGCAGGAATATCTCGCCGCCCTTCATCGCGAACACGCGAAACAGTTCCGGTTCGAGCTGCACCGACGACGTGACCAGGTTGCCGTAAGGCGTGCGCGTGACCGGCAGCACCGCGTCGGCGCCGTAGCGCTCGACATATTCGTCGAGCACGTCGTAGATCGTCGTCGTGAACAGCTCGATGCCGACGAATACACCCTTGATGTTGCGCGCCTTCCAGTGCTTGTCGACGATCTCGCCATCGGGGCCGATGATCGTCGTGATGCTGAGGACGTGGTTCGGCCAGTCGTCGTCGCGAACGTAGGATCCGAAGACGACGTAGCAACCGTGTTCTTTCGCCTTCGCCGCGACCCGTTCGGTCTCCGGGCCGGGCACCTCGATCGCGACCTGCAACACCTCTTTTCGATTCCACGTGTTGTAGCCGGTAATCGGGAACTCGTGAAAGAACAGGATGTCCGCGCCGCCGCCGAAGTGAAAGCTGTTGTCGATCAGATCGAGCATGTGCACGAGGTTCGCTTCGCGATCCTGCGCCAGATTGTCGATGCGGACGCCGCGCACGCGCGATTGCACGACACCCAGCGTTATTGCGGGTTTGGCGAGCGGAACGACCGCGTAACTGCCGTCATTGGCCATCGAATGCCGGTCTGCCCCTTTGCCCATCGCCGCGCGTGCTCCGTCCGGGCCGAGTGCTGCGGTCAGCAGGCCGGCCGTGCCGGCCAGCGCGGTCGACTTTAGAAAATTGCGTCTGTCCTGCGTCATTGCTTTCCCCCGTCGCTGTTGTCGGTTATTCGCTTTTCGCGCACGCGTTGGTTATAACGGTGCGATGAAAAAGATATCGCCGCGCTTTGCGCTCCTGGTCGCCCTGGTTCTTTTCGTGTTGCATGCGAACGCCGCGCCGGTTGCGGAAGCCGACCGCGTGGCCATCGACCTTCGCCGCACCACGCTGATCGTCAGCGATATCGAGAATTCGCTGCGCCTCTACCGTGACGCGCTCGGTTTCGAAGTTATCTACGACAACATGATCCGCACGCCGCGTACGGTAAAGACCGACGACGAAGCGGAGATCTCCCGGCGCCTCGTATTCGTGCGCGCGAACGACGACTATATCGGCATCATCGGCCTGCTCGAATATACGAAGCCGCGCAAACCGGTGCGCGAGCCCGAGCCGAAGCCGTTCAGTACCGGCAGCGCGGTGCTGCTGTTCACGACGACGGATCTGGGGCCGCGATTCGCGCAGGCCGCCGCCGTGCCGGGCGTGCGCGTAATCGACGAGCCGACGGAGACCACTTACCCCTCTTACGACGGCACCGGGACGATCGGCGTGCGCGTCAGCACGCTCGTCGATCCTGATGGCTTCCTGATCGAGCTGAACGAATTTATCGAGTGAGCGCATCGCGCGTCACTCTCCTGCGCCGAGGCGCGCGATTGGAAAGTCCCGCCGCGGTATTGTGACCGTCTTCTCCTCGGTGAAAAGTGTGCGGCTCCATTCGCCGCCGTCGCGGCCGACGCCCGAGTTCTTGTAACCGCCGAACGGCGCCCGCAGTTCGCGGGTCAGTGACGTGTTCACCCACACCACACCGCTTTGCAGCGCCTCGGTGGCCGCCATGACGGTGTTCAAATCGCGAGACCATACATAGGCCACGAGCCCAAACTCGGTGCCGTTGGCGATCTGCATCGCTTCGTCGAAGTCGTCGAAGGTCAAAAACGTCGCGAACGGGCCGAAAATCTCCTGCTGGCAGATCGCCGCGTCGTTACTCGCCGCGCGGCAGACGGTCGGCTCCACGAAAAAGCCCGTGTCGGCATCGGGCCACGCCCGGCCGCCGTGCAGGACCTCGATGCCCGCCGTATTGCGCGCTGCCTCCGCGTATTGCAGCACGCGGTCGCGCTGGGCGGCCGAGATCAGCGGGCCGATCTCGGTGGCGGCATCGAACGGGTCACCGATATGCAGGTTCCGCGCACGCGCGATGAATTTGTCGATGAACTCGTCGGCGATGGAGCGTTGCAACAGGATGCGGGAGCCGGCGAGGCACTGCTGGCCGTTGTTCGAGAAGATCGCGATCAGCGCCGCGTCGAGTGCGCGTTCGAGGTCGGCATCGGCAAAGACAATGTTGGCCGACTTGCCGCCGAGTTCCGTGACGATTTTCTTCAGGCCGGCGCCCGCGCTGGCGCCGATCTGCCTGCCGGTCGCCGTTCCGCCGGTGAACGCGACGACGTCGACGTCGTCGTGTGCGACCAGCGCTGCGCCGGTCACGGGTCCGCGTCCGTTGACGAGGTTGACGACGCCGTCCGGCACGCCCGCTTCGCGCAGGATCTCCATCAAGCGGACGAAACTCAGCGGAGTCATCTCGGACGGTTTCAGCACGCAGCTGTTGCCGAACGCGATTGCGCCGGCCACTTTCATGCTTGCCAGCGCGAGCGGCGCGTTCCACGGCGCGATCAGCGCGGCGACACCGGCCGGTTCGCGTTGCACCCAGGTCAGGTAGTCGGGATTCTGATCGAATATCGGCGCAGACGACTGGCTGATGAATTCTGCGAAAAACTCGAAATTCATGGCCGTGCGTACGATGTGTCGTCCGTGCACCTGACGGATCGGTACACCGGTGTGCGTCACTTCGAGCGCGACGAGCTCGTCACGATGTGCGTGTACGAGCTCACCGATCCTCCGCAGTACGCGCTTGCGTTCGTCGACCGGCGCTTGCGACCATTCGCCGGCGCGAAATGCCTGGGCCGCCGCGGTGACAGCGCGGTCGACCTCGTCGGCGTCGGCCTCGTACAGCGTGCCGACGACGCGTTCGTCGGCGGGGCATACGATGGGAATTTCGGCGGCGCCCGCGCGCGGCGTCGACCATTCGCCGCCGATGAGACTCGTGACCTTGTTCGGGATTGGCGCGTCAGCCATCGTGATCTCCTGGTTCGGTCTGCGCCAGCGTTGTGTTCCGGTTCAGCGACAACAGACCCGCCGTTGCGAGCGCGACGTTCGACGACACGATCGGCCGTTCCGCCGACGCCAGTTCTTCGATCAGCGGCAGCGACGGCATGCCGGTGCCGGAAACGACCCACGCATCTGCGTCGATGTCGAGCCAGCGATCGAAGTGTGGCCTCGCGTCGCTCGTCTGCTGTTC
>JBPCXI010000173.1:0-3324 GCA_051008895.1 Gammaproteobacteria bacterium
CCGAAAATTCATCCGAATCAACCAGTTCCACGGACCCCTCATGGGCCTGGATACACTCGAGCACCACGGATAATCCGATGCCCGTTCCGCCGACCTGGCCACCCTGTTCGGTGCGTCCCTGGAAGAAGGCCTCGAAGATTCGGGGGCTTTCTTCGTCGGGAATCCCAGGCCCCGTATCGCCAAACTCCAGCACGAAACTCGTCGGAGTACGGCTTGCGCGAATCGTGATTAGCCCACCTTTCGGCGTGAACTTGATTGCATTCGACAGCAGATTATCAATAACCGTGCGAATTTTGTCGCGATCCGCGTTCACAATTATGTCCTCGACTTCCAGTTTAAGCTGGATATGCGCCGCTTTCAGTGCCAATCGCTGTGCTTTGGCGACCGATATCACCTGTGCGCGAATCGGAAAGTCCGACAGTGTCAACACCTCGGTCTTCGTCTGCCAGGCGCTGAAACTCAGCAGATTTTCGATGAGTTGCTGCAGTTTCAGGCCGTTCACACGCAAAATATCGGTGACCTCCCGTTGCGGCTTGTCGAGGTCGCCGACCGTGCCGTCGAGCAACAGCTCGGTGCCCTCGCGAATATTGGCGAGTGGTGTCTTGAGTTCGTGCGACATGTGGCGCAGAAACTTGTTTTTCTCCTGCGCGAGTTCCAGCAGGCGCTGCCGCAGCCACTCGAGCTGCCGGCCCAGGCGCTCGAGGTCAGTCGGGCCCTTGACCTCGATCGGCTTCGAGAAACCGCTCTGGCCCAGCTGTGAGATGGCCGAATCGAGCTGCCGAATCGGCCGCGACACGAGCAATATAAAGAACAACACGAGGATGACGGTTCCCGGCACCAGCGCCGCGACCTGCCACGCCGAGATGCGCTGCGCCCGCCGCGTGCTGTCCTGCAGGTTCGTAAGCTCGGTGTCGACAAAAGCCGTCAAGAGCCCGGTCAGTTCGTTGACCCGGTCGCGCAGCAGCGCGAACTCGGCGATCGTGCGGCTCTCGTCGTCATCGCTGAGGTTCGTACCCTCGAGTGTCATCACGATACGGCGCGCGCCGGCGCCTATCGAGGCGGCCAGCGCCGACGCATCAGCCTGCTCGGTGAGCGGCGCCATCTCGGCGAGGCGTGCATCGATCGTCGCGAGGTCCTGACGCAATAGCTGCAGGCTCTCGGTGCTGCCGAGCACCTGGTACTGGCGCGCCACGCGTTCCAGGGAGCCGACGTGCTCCACAAGCAGCCGGTTGTTCTCGGCTGCCGCCACGCCCGTGAAGACGAGTCGCTCACTCTGCGCCGCGAGTCGGTCGAGGTTCACCAGCGCCCAGATGACGGCCACGAGCAGCGGCACGGCCACGAGCCCAAACCCTACGAGAATCAGGCCGTTAAGCGATCGTGGGCGGTGGAATTTCATGTGCGAAGTGTAGCACTGCAGGGCCCGGCATCAGGCCGGCCAGTAGGCGCTCGGGTCCTGTTTGGCGATCTTGCGCTCCCATTCGAGACTCGTGCGCACGATCGTGTCGAGGTCGTCGAACTCCGGTTCCCAGCCAAGCACATCGTGGATCTTCTTGACGATCGCAACGAGTTCGGGCGGGTCGCCGGCTCTGCGCCCCTCCTCGGCAATGGTCAGCGGCTCCCCATTGGCTTTTTCGACGGCGGCGAGCACCTCGCGCACGCTATAGCCGTGGCCATAGCCGCAATTCAGCGTCACCGACTTGCCGCCGTACCGGAGGTAATCGAGCGCATCGATGTGCGCGGTCGCGAGGTCTTCGACATGAATATAGTCGCGCAGCCCGGTGCCGTCCGGCGTCGGAAAATCCGTGCCGAACACACTCACCCCGGGCCGGATGCCCACCGCCGCCTCGCACGCGACTTTGACGAGCAGTGTGGCGTTCGGCGTCGACTGGCCGATTGTGCCGCTCGGCTCGCAGCCCGCGACGTTGAAATAGCGCAGCGCCACGTAACTCGGGCCGCCCGCCAGGGCCAGATCTCGCAGCATCCATTCGGTCATTAGCTTGGAACTGCCATACGGATTGATCGGCCGTGTGGGCGTGGTTTCCGACGCCTTGCCGTCAGGCGGGATACCGTAGACCGCAGCCGTCGAAGAGAATACGACATGCTTGACGCCACGCGCGTTGGCGCGTTCGAGCAGTGTGCGGCTGCTCGCCGTGTTATTGCCGTAATACTTGAGTGGGTCGGCGACCGATTCGGGCACGATCGTGTGCGCCGCGAAGTGCATCACGGTGTCGATATCGTGATTCTTGAACAGCTTGTCGAGCAGGGCGGCATCGCCGGTATCGCCGATGACGAGATCGCCCGAGGTCACGGCGGCTTCGAAGCCGGTCGACAGGTTGTCGAGCGTGATGACGTTCTCGCCCGCGTTGCCAAGCTGGCGCACGACGTGACTACCGATGTAACCGGCGCCGCCGGTCACGAGAATCTTGCCGTTTTCCATTTGTAATCCGTGGTGACCCAGTTTGAGAGACCGGAAATGTGAACCCGGCGCTCGTTCAGAGGACAAAGTTTATCAATACTGGCCCGCTCAGTTCGGACCTACTTCGCACAATATTATGTGATAACGGAGCATCGCGTGACGGCAATACCCAGGACCAGCTACATCTGTTCGCAAAGCAGCCGCGTGCTGCTCGCCTCGCTGCTGCTTGCGCTGGCGGCTTGCGGCGGTGGTGGCGGTAACAAAGGCGGTAATCAGGGTGGCGAGCCGATTCTGACGGTTGCCGGGACCGCCAGCTACGAGTTCGTGCAGCCGAATGCCAATTGCCTCGGCCTGAACCTGACTGCTCCGGTTGTGCGCCCGATTCGCGGCGCAACGGTGCAGCTGCTCGATGACAACGGCGCGTTGCAGGGGTCGACGGTCTCGGGCGATGACGGCAGCTACAGTTTCTCGAACGTCACAACGGACACGATGGTGCGTGTGCGCGTGCGGGCCGAGCTCAAAAGGCCGGGCGCACCTGGCTGGGACGTCGAGGTGCGCGACAATTACGACGACAGCGGCAGTCCGCCGGTACTCGCCAGCCGCCCCGTGTATGTACTGGACGGCGCGTTATTCAATACGGGGTCGTCGGACGTCACGCGCAATCTTACGGCCGGAACCGGCTGGGGCGGCGGCAGCTACACCGGCGCGCGCGCCGCGGCACCATTCGCCATTCTCGATACGATCTACAGCGGGATACAGTTCGTTTTGACCGCCGATGCAGCTGCCACATTCGCAGGCCTCGACGTATTCTGGAGCGTAAACAACTCACCCGGCACGCGCGGCAACGTCGACCTCGGCCAGGTCGGCACATCGTATTACGGGATTGGCCGGCAGCAGCTGTTCCTGCT
>JBPCXI010000174.1:0-2692 GCA_051008895.1 Gammaproteobacteria bacterium
GCGCATAATCGTCCCGCCATCAGCAGTCAATTCACTGGTCTCCGCGGCGGCGAACGGCAAGTGGGCACGACGCGCAGGCGCGGGCGTCGCGTCCCAGCGCTGCGCACCTGCATCCAGAGTTACCAACGCCGGCGTGCCGCTGACGTCGCCCGCGATCTGCAAATCCGGCGCCAGCGTGCCGCCCGGGACCGGCATCGACAACGAACTGGTAAACGCGGTCGCAGCGCCTCCCGAGAATGGCAACGAGATGTAGTGAGACGCGTCGGTGGATGAGAACGTATCGTCACTAACCGTTGAGCTTGTGCTGCTCGAGATGCCGAAGTTGTCCATCTTGCCGGGAAACTCGCTAACAATTGGCGTCGGCGAACCGGTGAGCTTGTCCGCGAGCGTGCCGCCGCCGATCGTGCCGCTAACGTAGACGACATCGTGGGCCGCGGCGGCGGCATCGAAGTTGGCCTGACTCTCGCCGTCATCGATCATTGTGACCGCGAAGCTCCAGGATTCCATCAGTGCTTGGCGCCCCGTATCCTTGCTGGATGGGCTACCCGCATTGCCGACGACGAGCAGCACGCTGCCGGTGCTGCCGACGTCTGCGTTCATTCCCCACGCCAGCGCGCGATTCAACATGATCAGGCCATTGCCGGTCAGCATGTCGAAACCCCACTGGTAACTCGCCTCACCGATCGGCAACAGTAGTCGACGACCGGCCGCCGTGCCGCCCGTCGACAGCGTCGCACCGGTGTCGACCGCAACGATGCTGCCCGCGCCACCAACCTGAGCCAACACCTGCGCGCCCGGCGCGACCGTGCCACCGACGGCCTCCAGTTGAATCGCGCCCGTCGTAAACTGGATCGGCGTCAGCGGAAATACCTGCGTCAGGAAATGCGAGTTATCGACGACATCGACAGTATCGGCGACCGGAGTGGTTCGATTGGTCGATATGCCGAGCTCGTCGTTGAGTCGCCCGTCCGTCGTGATGACTCCGATTGGCGAACCGGTCAGTTTCGTGCCGATATTGTTGGTGGCGACGGATTCGGAGACGAATACGACGTCGTTGGCGGCGAATGCAGCGTTGTAGTTCCCCTGGCTGTCGTCGTCCTGGATCATGTTGACGGTATAACCCAGGCTCTCCAGCGCGTCGCGAATCGCCGCGTCCTCCGGGGCCGGGCTGAACGGGCTGCTGCCGATGACGAGCAGGATGTTGCCGCTGCCCTGGGGTGGCATACAGACAGTGCCGCATTCGCAGGCGTAGCTCACTTCGAGGCCCGGTCGTCTTTCGAGCACGCCCTGGTCGCTCGTATAGAATCGATGGCCGAGGATTCCGGCGGCCCCGGCGACCAGAATGACGCCGTGGTTCGGGTAGCTGTCGTCAACCCAGCCTTGCACCAGCGGCGTGATGTCCCAGTCATAGCGCTGGTTGCCCGACCCCACCAAAGTAGTCGCGACCGCGACCGGATCGAAATCGCCCCCCGGGGTGTTCCATGGCGTGAACCATTCCCGGCCGAGCCAGGATACCAACCCCTCGCTCCACGACTGCGTGATGCGATGCGCCGCGATCGGTTCGTTCAATCCCGAGCCGCTTTGTCTTTCCAGGAACAGCGTCGCGCCCAGGATCTTTGCTCCGGGCGGAATCGAGTCCAGATCGAAACGCAGCAGCGTGCGCGTCGTATCGGTCGGATCGGACGAGACCCACGTTTCAGCCATGTCGCCGTAGTTGTTGAGCGGTGCCTGTTCCCAGATCTCGGCGTCGGCGCTGGCGGCCGCGTCAAGCTGATCGACGATCTCACTAGGCGACTGGTAAACACTCGCATTCGGCCGATACAGGTTCTGCACCATGCCGGATGCCAGCGTACCAGTCGCCTGGATCTGCAATTTCGCCGGCGGCGCCGTGCCGACCGTGACCTCGAGGCGCGGGTGCTGGTTTGAAGGACCTTCGCGGCTCACGTACTCGGCGCGCACGCTTTCGGCCGCGGTGCCGAGCAGGATGCCGTGATTCGGCTGACCGTTGACCCAGGCCTGCACCTGGGCCGTGACGTTGACCTGCACCCAGACGCCGCCCGCCGCCTGTGCCGGAATCGTACCGAGAACCGCGGGATCGAAACTGCCGTTCAACGAGTCCCACGTGACGGCCATCTCGGCCCAGTCGGCCGTAATACGATGCAGGGTGATCGCGCCTTCGGGGTGCTCTCCCCCCCCCTCGACATAGAACCAGATCGACGCCGAGTTGATGCGCGCACCCGCCGGCAGCGCCGCAAGATCGAATCGCACGAGCGCCTGTTCGAGCTTGCCGGCTTCGCCGCGGATGTGCACGTCGTCATTGCTGCCATCATTGTTCGTCGGGTTGTCCTCCCGAATCCACGCATCCTGATCCACCGGCAACGTGAACGCTGTCGTCGTGCCGACGCCGGTCGCGGTCGCGCTGTATTTGTCCGCATCGAGCGATGTCGCCGGAATCGTAAAATCGCCGGCGCACGCGCTGTTCTCGGCCATCCAGATCGCACGCTGCAGGCCGGCCTGCGCCGCGTAGTCGAGACGGCGGGCCTCGGCGTCGGCCGCGGCAACGTGAATTTCGCCCAGCTCTTCCCCGCCGCGCAGCGCGACGGCGGCCGCGACGACGAGCAGGAATACCAGCACCGCGACCATCGCGATACCGGATTGATTGGGTTGATTGGGGACACTCTGCTTTTTCCGC
>JBPCXI010000175.1:0-3321 GCA_051008895.1 Gammaproteobacteria bacterium
ATCCAGAGCTTGAACCCCCATTGGTCACCCAGGTCAAAGCCGGCACGGAGATTGAATACGTGATGATCCGGCGCGATAAAGGGATATCCATCTGATCGATCGGGGACCCTGGCAACGACGTTGCCGCCGCCGTCCAGGATCGGCGCGTTACTGGTCTGCAGATAGGTGACGTCCTCGATCGTGGAGAAAGATTCGTCACGGAATATCCATTCCAGGCGGACGAACGCTTCGTTGTCGCCCATCGGCCAGAAGTAATCCGCGGAAGCGTTCCAGGTCCACTCCGGTGAGCGCGGTAACGGCTCGTTTTTCAGATCCACGATCAGGTTGCCGCTCAGCCTGGCCGTATCGTCACTCTTGATCTCGGTGTCGAGATAACCCAGCGCCGCGTTGATGGTGAACCGCTCGGTGACCGCCGCGGCAAATTCGAACTCCGCGCCCCAGGCTTCGGCCTCCTGGATGTTCTTCGTCAGGTTGATAATGGACGTCGGATCGCCCGGCACGGTGAAGAAGAACGTCTCGTACTGGAAATCGTCCCACTGCAGCAGGAACAGCGCCGAATTAAAACGCAATCGATTATCCATCCACTCGGACTTGAAGCCGATTTCATAGTTCCAGAGTTCTTCCTCATTGTACTTCTCGTTCACGATCCCCATATTGGGAGCGCCACCGGCGGAGTTGTAGCCCAACGAAAAACCGCCTGCTTTATAGCCCTTCGAGATCGTGCCGTAGGCGAGCATGTCGTCGGTCGCCTGCCAGTTAACCGCCAGACGCGGCGAGAAATCGGTGAAGGTCTCGGAATTACCCCACGAAAGCGCGGTCATCCCGGACGGATCGGACGGATCGGGAATTCGCGGCGTGCGCGTCAGCCCGTAGCCCGTGAACACCGGCGACGTTTTGTCTTCGGTGTAACGCCCGCCAACGACCAACTCGAGTGTATCGGTGACATTCCAGCCGATGTCGGTAAAGATCGCCCAGCTTTCCAGGTCGAAATTACGCTGGGTACAGCCCAGACAAAGCGGGAGCATGCCGTCCGGCGTATTGTCCTGAATCCCGACGAACAACGGCGGGAACGCACCGACGGCAAAGAAGTCGACGATATTCGGGCCGCCACATGGGGAAACGGTCGAATCGCAACCAGCCGGCGATGACGTGAGCGACACGCCAGTATCGACGGCCGTCGTTTCTGCAAGGTAGACACCGGCTCCGCCTTCGGATGGCGCACCGGCCGTACTCAGACGGTTCTGATCGATCTCATCCTGGGAATACAGGAAACCGCCGATCCACTTGACCTTGTCCATGCTCCAGTCGAATCGCAATTCCGTACTCCAGGAGGATGCGTCCGTCTGCTCGTAGCGAACTACCATGTTTTCCGGGACCAGGTCGTTGTCGAACACCTTCTCACGGTCGGTGTCGATCAAGCCGGTGATCCAGTGCAGGTTGATATCCCCGATCGACCAGCCGGCCTTGAAAATACCGACCAGTGATTCAACGTCGGTCCGCTGACCGATAGCGCTGTGGGCGACCTTGTCACGATTGTTCGGCCAGAAGCCCTGGCCGTCGTCCAGCGGCGACTGAACTGAAGCACCGCCCGGATCATTCAGGAAGAAAGTCGCGACCGAGTCGGTATCCCAGACACCGGAAGGCACGGCTTCGTCGATGCCCTGAGTCTCGTCCGTATACATCAGCATCGCGTCCAGCGTAATGCGGTCGGACGGCTCAAACCGAAACGCACCACGCACCATCGTGTACTCGTGACCGCTATCTTCCCCACCGGGTACGATGTTCTCGACGATGCCGGAATTGTCTTCGTAGTAGCCGACGAAACGCATGGCGAACTGATCATTGACCGGTACGTTGATAACGCCGCCGATATCGACCTGGTTGCCGGTCGTGTCCCAGCCCTGGGCGCCGACCCTGACCTCGCCTTCCAGCACGTCCGTGGGCTTCCTCGTCGTTATATTCAGGGCGCCACCAACAGCGTTACGCCCGTAAAACGTACCCTGGGGACCGCGAAGAACTTCAATACGTTCGATATCGTAAAGCTGCGGGTTAATCGTCGCGTTCGCGACCGACGCAACGCTGAACTCGTCGAGATAAACACCAATCGACTGGATAAAAGCGCTCTCGTCCGTGTTGTTGTTACCAACGCCGCGAATCGCGATATTGATTCCGCGACTACCACCCTGCTGGTTGGCATCGTCAAAACTCACGTTCGGTACGAGTGCAAGGTAGCCGGCCGCGTCGTTGATATTTTGCCGCGCGAGCGCATCGCCGGAAAACGCCGTAACACTGATAGGAATTTCCTGCAGATTCTCTTCGCGACGCTGGGACGTGACGGTCATTTCGTCGAGCACGACTCCAGTGGCGGTGCCTTGAGGCAAGCCGGTGACAGGCAAGAGAACGGCTGTTACGAACAGACCTATGATCCTGTAAATGCGCATTGGATTCCCCCCAGGTGCGTGAACAGTAGTTTATAGATAAACTAAAAGCAGTGTGGTTACAAGTGTCGGCTATAAACGACGTTAGTTGCAAGTATTAATGCGCTGAAATTTCTGGATTCGGCCTGATTGGGCCTGTTTTGTTGCAGGAGAGCAACACGTTGACGCCGCGCGACCGCGGCGGGTCAGTCGGCCGGTCAGTGGGCCAGTCAGTCGACGAGCGCCGAAACCTTGGCCGCGCAGATGAAGTCGTTCTCGGAGAGCCCGTCGATTGCGTGGGTGGTGAAGCCGATTTCGCAGTAATTATAGCCGGCGGAGAAATCCGGATGGTGATTCTGCTTGTTGACGAGCCAGCCCATCGCGTTGATGAACGACAACGTGCTCAGGAAACCGCGAAACTCGAAGCGCCGGCGAATTGCTTTGCCGTCGTCGCCGAGCACCCAGCCCGGCAAGCCGGCGAGCAGAGTCTCGGCCTCGTCGCGACCAAGCGGATCGATCCCGCCCTCGCACGGCACGCAGTGTTTGTTCGTCAGGTCGCAGGCTAAAGACATATTTATTGACCCGGTTCAGGCGCTCTGCTTCACGGGATACGTCGGTGCATGCATGCCCAGCTTTCTCGCCGCCCGCACCATCTGCAGCAGGTCCGCGCGCGCCAGCTCGTACAACGCGTCGAAGCTTTCGATAACGAAGTACACCGTCTGGTAGATATCGATGCGATACGGTGTGCGCAGCATGTCCAGCGGATCGAACGGCCGGCGCTCGGGAATGTCGCTCGCCGCCGCATACTCGAGCTCGCCCGGCGACGAGATGATGCCGGCGCCGTATGAACGCAGGCCACTCGCCGTGTTCAGCAAGCCGAATTCCACGGTAAACCAGTACAGGC
>JBPCXI010000176.1:0-3081 GCA_051008895.1 Gammaproteobacteria bacterium
ACCTCCGGGACCGAGACGCTCACACCGCAGGCTGTCACCGGCGACAACGGTTTGACGCTGACCGAGTACGCACCGTACGGCGTGATCGGCGCCATTACGCCAACGACCAACCCAACGTCGACGATAATCTGCAATACGATTGCGATGCTCTCTGCGGGCAATAGCATCGTCTTCACCGTGCACCCGAATGCGCGGGAGTGTTCGATGGAAAACGTCCGGCTCCTGCACCGCGCTATCGTTGCTGCCGGCGGCCCGAACAACCTTGTGACGACCGTGGCCGAACCGACGATTGAATCCGCGCAGGCGCTCATGGCTCACAAAGGTGTGCGCATACTTGCAGTGACCGGCGGCAGCGGCGTGGTGCGTCAGGCAATGACGAGCGGCAAGCGCGCTATCTGCGCCGGCCCGGGTAACCCGCCGGTGGTCGTTGACGCGACCGCCGATCTCGAACTTGCCGGCCGCGGCATCGTCGCCGGCGCCTCGTTCGACAACAACATCGTGTGCACAGACGAAAAAGAAGTCATCGCGGTGGAAACCATTGTCGAAGACCTGCTTGCGCAGATGCGTGAGCACGGCGCCTACATCCTGAGCGAGCGCGAACTGCATCAGGTAGAACAGGCGATCTTCAGCGAGCAGCGCGGGCCACGTAAGCGTGCCGTCGTCGAGAAAGACCTGATTGGCAAGAACGCGGGCGAGATTCTCGAGCGGGCCGGCATCGCGTCTCGTGGCGATCCGTTACTGCTGGTTGCGCGTGTCTCGAACGGACATCCCCTGGTCTGGACCGAGCAGATGATGCCGGTCATGCCGGTCACGTCCGTACCCGATGTCGGGCGGGGCATCGAACTGGCCAAAGAGGCCGAACACGGCTTCGGTCACTCGGCAGGCATGTATTCGCGCGACATCGAAGCGTTGAGCAAAATGGCGCGGACGATCAACACCAGTATTTTTACGAAAAATGGCCCGTTCTACGCCGGACTCGGTGAAGGCGGCGAAGGCCACTGCAGTTTCACCATCGCGAGTCCGACGGGCGAAGGGCTAACCGGGCCGATTGCCTTCAGCCGGCTGCGTCGCTGCGTTCTCGTCGATCACTTCCGTATCGTCTGAACCACATGGCGCAGACCAAGAAGCGACACGGCGCCCTGGCCCTGCTGGAATTCGCGAACGTCGCCGCCGGCATCCGCGCAAGCGACCTCATGGTCAAGCGCGCGCCGATCGCCCTGCTGCGTTGCGGTTCGATTCATCCGGGCCGCTTCCTGATTCTTGTCGGCGGTAGTGTCGCAAGCACCGAAGAAGCTTACTTCGTGGGTGTGAGACGCGGCGAGTCCGAGGGCACTTTGAGCGGCAGCATCTTCCTCGGCGACGTGCATCCGAATCTGCACGACGCAGTGCTCGGCACGCGGCAGGAGCCTGCTGGCGATGCGCTCGCCGTATTCGAGACCCGTTCGTCACCTGCGCTACTCGCCGCTGTGGATGCCGCCATCAAAAGCACGCCTGTTACGTTGTCAGAGATTCGCCTCGGCGATGACCTTGGTGGCCACGCACTAGCACTGATGAGCGGTGATCTGACTGATGCGGAGACCGCGCTCGGCATCTGCACCGACCGGGCCGGCGGTCAATTGCTCGCGCAATCGCTGCTGCCGCGACTGGACAACGACCTGCGCACTGTCCTCGGACAGGGCACGCGGTTTGGACCGTGCCCGGCCTTCGAGCCGTCGGGCGCCGAATATCCTGAGGAGATCGCATGCTCCTGGGACGGGTAATCGGCACCGTGGTACCGGCAATGGTCGTGGACGAGATCAGCGCCACGCCGCTGCTCTGGGTTCAACCCCTCGACCGCGACGGCGAGCCCGAGGGCAAGCCCCTTGTCTGCGCCGACGGCACGCGCATGGCCGGGCCCGGCCAGATGATCTACTGGGTCGCCAGCCGCGAAGCCGCGCTGACGCTCGACCCGTGGTTCGTGCCGATTGACGACGCCATCGTCGGCCTCGTCGACGATGTGCGGCTCTATCCGCCCGAGGACGGTCTCTGATGATCCTCGGCCGCGTAACCGGCAGCGTCGTGTCGACCATTCACCACCGCATCGTGGACGGCCACAAATTGCTCGTCGCCGAGCGGCTTGACCAGACAGGCCGCCCTAGCGGCGGCTACGTCATAGCACTCGATGCCATCGGCGCCGGTAACGGCGAGACCGTTCTGATTCTCGACGAGGGCAATGGCGCACGCCAGATTCTCGATGACGCAAGCGCGCCCGTGCGATCGATTGTCGTCGGTATCGTCGACGCGGTGGAAGTCGAACCGAACTGAGAGCGATCCGTCTCAGGCCATTTTTCTCAGGCAACAACGGCTTCGAGCGCGACCATGATCATTTCGTCGAAGGTCGTCTGCCGTTCGTCGGACGACAGCGCCTTGCCCGAGGGAATGTCGTCGCTGACCGTGCAGATTGCGAGCGCTTCGGCGCCGTGTTCGGCGGCGATCGGGTAGATGCCGGCCGCCTCCATCTCGATGCCGTAAATGTTGTACGCCGCCATCGTCGCGAACATGTCCGTATCGGGCGTATAAAAAAGGTCGCCCGAGAATATGTTACCGACGTGATAACGCACGCTTTGCTGTTCCGCCGCCGTCACGGCCTTCTTGACGAGATCGTAACTTGCAAGCGCCGCGAGGTCGTACCCGCCGAAGCGAATGCGGTTGACGTTGGAGTCGGTCGACGCACCCATGCCGATAATAACGTCGCGCAATTTGACGTCCGGATGCGACGTGCCGCAACTGCCGACACGCACGACACGCCTGACACCATACTCAGTGATCAACTCGGTGCAGTAGATCGACACCGAAGGAATCCCCATACCATGCGCCATCACGGACACGGCGTGGCCTTTGTACTCGCCGGTAAACCCCCACATATTGCGGACGTCCGTAACGCGCCGCACACCGTCGAGGTAGGTATCGGCGATGTACTGCGCACGCAGCGGGTCGCCGGGCATCAACACCGTTTCGGCGAAATCGCCGGGTGCCGCGTTCATGTGTTTGGTAGCCATACGGCATTGTACCTGCGTGGCGTCGCCTTGCTACCACAGTTTC
>JBPCXI010000177.1:0-20717 GCA_051008895.1 Gammaproteobacteria bacterium
GTGTTGATGCTATCGAACTCGAGGTCACCCGGCGCGCCGGCTGCCAGTTCGGCGGCGTCATGGACGACGCGGAACTGATCGAAACTGAAATTCCCCGTCGTCACCTGTCCGTCCGTCGCATTGATGATGCGGCCGTCGTCGAACGTGATCGTCATGGTTGCTAGGTCTTCGAACTGAGAGTTGCCAGATCCCCCCAGCTGGTCCTCACCTGGAGCGCCGGAGTCATACGGCGGTGATGTATCCGCCGGCACACCCGGGCTGAAATCCAGTGAAACGGTTATCTGCGTACCAACGGCCACGTCGGTAAATGCAGACTGAAACACCTCGTACGTGAAAACGACCGGTGCTGCCAATGCGTGAGACGAAAAGACCGCGACGATCAATCCGAAAACTACTCTCGCCCGCATAATGATTCCCCTTAAAGTCGAGCTTTTTTGTGTCACGAGCCCGGAAACACGACCTCCATCGAGCTCCGCCCCGCACAATATCTAATACGTTTTTTCTCGGCCCATCGGTGTCGCGTCATCGGTGGAGCCGTCGTTGCAAATTACATGCTTCGAACCGGAATTTCAACCGTTAAAATAACCGAAGCATTGATATCGATTGCGCGTCGAAAAGCGCCTGAACTTCGTCGACAGGACTGAGCACCGGTTTACTTTTTGCTATTAACTAAAGACTTAGCGAGCCTTTATGATATTCAAAGTATGGTGCCCCGACCAGGATTCGAACCTGGGACCTTCCGCTTAGGAGGCGGACGCTCTATCCAGCTGAGCTACCGGGGCCCGACCGCTGCGAAGCATAGCCGCGCCGACGGGCAATATTAAAGGTTAATCAGGCGCGCTCGGCGTTTTCCGCACAACCGATGCACAGCCGCGCCGCCGGATCGTGGTCGAGGCGCCGCGGGTCGATCGCGTCGCCGCACTCCCCGCACCAGCCAAAATCGTTGCTGTCCAGCCGCGCCAGTGCGGCGCCCACCTCCCGCAGTCGCTCTTCGCGACGGCGTTTCGCCTCGACCGACATCGCCTGCGCCTGCAGCGCATCCATCCGCGACAGGCGTCCCTGGCGGGTCTGATCGAGCTCGACCGTCGCTGCCGCATCGTCGCCGGTATCCTGCACCTCGCGCAAGGACTGCCGGAGTTCCAGCAAGCGTTGTCGGTAGCGCTTCAGGTCGAGTTTCGGTGTCGACATGCGTCACTCCTCCCGCTCATATTAACCGTTGCGCGAACCGCCGGTCCGATCAGGTCGCAACGGCGGGTGACCCTGCCCGGCGATCCCTCTATCATCGCGGTCCCAGTCATCGCGCGGAAAACCATCATGTCCAGTCAGGCCCACCTTGGCCCGATGCTGCTCGCCCCGGGCATAAAACGCCGTCACCTCGTCGCGTACCTTTACGCCACGTTCGCAGGCATTACGTTGTCGACTTTCGTCGGCGCGTTCCTGCCTTACATCCTGAACGTCAATCTCGCAGTTCCAATCGATCAGCAGGGCGGAGTCGCCGGCGACATGGGTTTCTATCGCGAAATCGTGCTGATCGCGCTCAGTTCGCTGATCGGCGCAATGTCGGACCGCACCGGGCGACGCATCATATTTGTCGCCGGCCTGCTCGTAATCGGCGTCGGTTACACGCTGTACGGCTACGTCGACGACCTGACACAGCTGATCATGATCCAGGTCATTCTCGCGACCGGCATTGCGCTGTTCAATGTCATGATCATTGCGGTCCAGGTCGACTACGCGGATGAATCCGCGCGCGGCAAAATCGTCGGCTTCACCGGACTCGCGATCGGGATCGGCCAGTTGTTGATCGGCGTGTTTTTTACCCGCCTGCCAAACATTTTCGTCGAAAACCTCGGCATTTCGGCGCTGGCTGCGGGACAGTACACGGCGCTGACGATGGCGGCGTTTTCATTCGTCACGGCCATCGTCGCATTCGTGGGGCTGAAGGGCGGACGCCCGGATTACGTCGAGGAGAACGTGCCGATCAGCACGCTTTTCGCGACCGGTGTCGCGGCCGGCCGCAACAATCCGCGCATACTGCTGGCCTACTTCTCTGCCTTCGCCTCACGCGGCGACATGGTCGTCATCGGCACGTTCTACATGCTGTGGCTGACCCAGGCAGGCCTCGCAATCGACATGAGCGCCGATGAAGCGACAAAAGTCGCCGGCATCCGGTTCGCGATCATCATGATGACCGCACTCGTCTGGGCGCCGATTCTCGGCTTTATCAATGACCGCATGGACAGGACGACCGTGATGATGCTGGCCCTCGGTATCGCCGCCATCGGTTACATCGGCCTCGGCCTGATACCCGACCCGCTGGGCGCCTGGATGATTCCAATTGGAATCATCGTCGGCATTGGCCAGATGAGCGTAACTTCGGCCTGCCAGACACTCGTCGGGCAGGAAGCCCCGCCGCCGGCGCGCGGCGCGATCACCGGCATGTTCGCGGTCTTCGGCGCCGCCGGTATCCTGTTCGTCACCAAGGTCGGCGGCATTATCTACGACGCGATCGGTCCGGCCGCGCCGTTCGTGCTGGTCGGCACTATCAACGCAGCGCTGTGTGTGTTTGCGCTGTTCGTGCGCCGCACGCCGCCGATCGCACGCCAGCCGGACGCAACCGTGACGCCCGGTTAACGAACCTCGCCGAGTACCGTAACGGTGACGGTCCTCCGGTGACCGGCTGCGCGGTGCTCCCACAGATACACGCCCTGCCAGGTACCGAGCAGACACCGGCCGTCGCCGACGGGCAGACTCAATGCCGACTGCGTCAGCATTGCGCGAACATGCGCTGACATGTCGTCCGGCCCTTCCATCGTATGCCGGTAGATCGGATCGCCGTCCGGAACCAGGCGACTCATGAACGACTCGAGATCCGCGCGCACGTCCGGATCCGCGTTTTCCGTCAGTACCAGGGATGCGCTCGTATGGCGGCAAAAAACCTGGCAGATTCCGGTGGCGATGCCGGAGCCGTCGACGATTGACTGGATTTCGGCGCTCAGTTCATACGTGCCGCGGCCGCGCGTGCTGATTTCAAGCGCCTGCTGATACGCTGACATCGGCGCGGGTCAGGGCAGGTACGGAGCGCCGTACTTCAGCCGCAACGTCTTGACCTTGCCGTACCAAGGGATGCTGACAATATAGAGGTTGTCATGCTCCGTCGTGGCCATCGCCGGCAAGCGCTTGCTGCCGTGAAACGCCTCGATCAGGGCCGGTATCGCCTCACGGTCAGAAATCACCAGCACGATCTTGCCCTTGTACGCTTTGAGGATCATCTGCTCGAGCCCGTCGACATTACTCGAGTCGACGACCTGCACCGGCAATTGCAATTGCTCGGCCAGTGGCTCCGCAGTCTCCTGCGTGCTGCGATACTGCGTCGCGAATATCGCGTCGACGCCGGCGACGACGTCGATGTCGCCAGCCACGCGTGAAAGTTCTTCCGCGCGAGTGCGACCCGCATCGCTGAGGCCGGGATTTGCACTGCCGTTGTTCGCAAGTTCGGCATAGCGAACGAACACAACCGTCGTCGTGGCCTGCGATTCGAAAATCCACGCGAGCGTCAGCGCGAACGCCAGAAACAAGGCGCTCGCGAGAATTCGTCTGCGGCGACGGCGCCTGCGGCGGTTCTCATCCATTACGCTTTCCGTCAATCATTGTTGCCCCGCGGCCCGTCGCCGTCGGGTTCACTGATATCGATTACGCGATATTCGGCTTCCACCGTCTCGCTCGACCCGGGCGGATCGCGTTGTCGCTCCGCGGCCCTGAATTTTCGCGTGACCCACCACACCCGCGCGTAAATGAAGATCGCGGCCAGCAGCACGAAACCGAGGAGCCCGGCCAGCACGATTCCGCCAACGATGACGGCAACCACCGTGATGCAGATCGCCGCGACGAACCCAAGGATCTGCACGAGCGGATTTGGCGGCTTCCCGCCGCCGAAACTGATGTAACGAACTTCACGCACGCGCTTATTCTAACGGCGCGGGACCCGGGCGTTAAACACTGATTTTCGCCCCGTCGCTCCGAGCCCGGCCCGGCCCCCCGGCCCGCTACTCAGGAATCGCCTGCAGCGAGTACATGGCAATCAGGACGGGCGACGGCTCGATACCGACGCGCGCGAACCACTTGCCGAACAGCGCCTGAAACTCGCCGGAGCGATAGAGTCGCGCCAGCGCGGTATTGACGACAAGACGGAGATCCGCGTCGTTACGACGGATCATCAAACCGTAGGGCTCGAATGAGAACAGCCCCTGCGCGAGCGCAAATTCGGCCGGCCTCCGCGTCCTGATAATCTGCCCGATGAGCGTCACCTGGTCGTTGGCGAATGCGTCGACATCGCCCTCCAGCAACCGCGCGATTCCCTCCTCGCCGTCCGCGACGGCTACCAGCTGGGCCTCGATCGAATTTTTTTCCAAATACGCCTTCAGCGCCGCTTCCGCCGTCGCGCTCTTAATGACCGCGACCTTCTTGCCGGCGACGTCCTCGACCTTGCTCAATGGCGCGGCCGCGCGCGATACAAGACTGCCGCCGGTCACAAACGTCATCAGCGAGAAATCGACACGCTGCATTCGCGACAGCGTCATCGTCGCCGTACCGCACTCGATGTCGACCTTCCCGCTCTCCACGGCATCGAATCGATTCTCGTAGTTGACGAGAACGAGTTCGGTTTTAAGCTCCGTCAGACCGAGTTCACTCTTTACCAACGACGCGATTCTGCGACACAGGTCCAGCGAGTAACCGACCGGCGTACCCTGCGGATTCACGAAGGAAAAGGGCTCGGCGTCGCGGTGGTAGCCAAGCTTGATCACACCACTATCGCGGATCTTTGCCAGCGTCCCCGTGGGCTCGGCCGCGATGACTCCGGCGCCGATCATCATCAGTGCTACCGATAAAACAAGTCTTAGCATCTGCAACGCTCCTTTTTTCTTGGTTGTCGTCGTTCGATTCTCACATTGCTATCTTAATCGTCGTCCGGTTCACCTTCGAGTGCGCCGAGCGGGTCGTCGAGAACGTCGGGATGAAATTTTTCCGTCAATTCGAGCCAGTATGCCGGCAGGTCCTCCACGCGCGCCGCGCGCGTGCCGGCGCCGTGCGCGGTCGTATGTCCCGGCGTATCGCCAAAACCCATCCACGGACGAAAGGTCACCAGACCGTGGAAAGACACATTCGTCGCCACCGCAGCCTGCCCGGGATCGACGAGGTCGGACATGCTGGCATGGTAGGTCGTCATTTCGTTGTAAACGAACGGCGCGCGGTCGGGCCGCGGCTCGCTGGCGGCATCGATGACCTCGGTGATCCACACGTCGTCGCCGCGCACGACCGGTGTGTCGAAACGGTGGTTCAACTCCAGGCCCCGCGCCTCTCCGGCCGGCACCTGCAAATCGAGCCCGTCGGCGGTCAACACGAATCGCGATGGCCCCATGCGCGTCCTGGGCACGTCGACGCGTTTGCCCGTGACCGGGTTAACCCAGGATTGGAGCAGCCGGCGATCATCGAGGTCGGTGAAATACGCGATCTCGAGCGATTTCGCTGCGAACGCGTCGTCCCGGATTTGCTGGTAGCGCGTAAACGTCGCGGCCATCAGACCCATCATCGGAATTGCCCGGTGCTCGATGACCGCGTACCGCGTGCCGATTACCCAGCCGATACACAGGCGGTCATCCAGGCTGCCGCGCATTTTGACCGCTGCCGTCAGTAAGCCGTCCCGGCTGGCGAGATCGAGGCCGCCCGCCGCCCGCGCCGACACACCGGCAATCCCGGCCGCTGCGCCGCCGATTCCGAGTAGCAGGTCGCGTCTGTTCATGCTCATACTCCCGATTGATTGTTGCCGCGGCCGTCGCCCGCGTCCAGTCGCTCCATGAACGACGGTCAAGTCTAACAGCCCGTTTTTACTCTCAGGTCGACAATCTTTCCGTCTCCGGACGCAAACCCCGCCTATGCCGAACTGTTATATTTGCGATCAATTCCAGTTGATCCGGCACAATGCAATTCGAATCGACCACACTCGCCAGCGCCGTCAGCGTGTTTATCGAGGCCGCAGAGAAAAGCTACGGCTTCGACCCGCGGCCGATGATGGAGGATCTCGGCCTCGATCTGTCGCGCATCGACGTGCCCGGGGCACGATTCCCGGAAGCGCTGCTCAACTCGGTGACTGAAGAATTGCGGCGCCGGACCGGCGACGACTGCATCGGCCTGACGATCGGTAAATACGTGCGGCCGACGACTTTTTTCGCGCTTGGCTTCGCGTGGCTGGCCAGCGCATCGCTGCTCGGCGCGTTTCAGCGCCTGTCGCGCTACGATCGCATCGTCTCGACGGCCGACCGGATCGAGCTGGCCCCCGCCGAGGACCACTACGCGCTCATCATCGGCAGGCGTTTGGAAGGCAGGCCGATGGACTACGATGCATTCGCGGTCGCCATCATCGAGATGTGTCGCTGGATCGCGGACACCGACCCGGCCCCGCGGGAAGTTCACATGATGCACTCAGGTAACGGCCGCGAGGGCGACTACGTCAGCGCGCTTGGCGCGCCGGTGTTTTTCGATCAACCGGCATGCAAGCTGGTTTTCGATCGGAAACTCGTCGAGGCCCCTGCCCGCGGCGGCAACGAAGCGCTCGCGGACATGAGCGACCGGATGAGCGACGACTATCTCGCGAGTCTCGACCCGGCATCGGTGTCGAGAGACGTGCGAAAACTGCTGATCGACATGCTCCCGTCGGGCAACTCCTCGCAGGAGCGCATCGCCGGAAGGCTGAACCGCAGCTGCAGCTCGTTGCAGCGCGATCTGCGGGCAGAGGGGACGTCGTTCAGCGAGCTGCGGGAAGACACGCGCAAGGCGATGGCGGCGGACTATGTCCGACGCCAGGATATCTCGTTGCAGGAGGTGGCGTTTCTGCTCGGCTTCTCGGATCAGAGCAATTTTTCGCGAGCATTTCGCCGCTGGACCGGAGAATCGCCAAAAGCCTGGCGCGCGGCGGCCGATCCGAACGATCCGCCGCGCCGAACAAATAGCTAGCCGGCATCCAGAAAGGAAATCCAGTTCATGAAAACGCAATTTCTAGTTTGCGCACTGTTCGCCGCAATTGTGACAGGATGCGCCACCGCGGAGCCGACGCTCGACACATCCCCCGACGCCGAGGTGACGTTCGACGGCCTCGTGCCGGTCAAGAACTCCGCGTTCAAGCGCGCGTGGGCCGACCCCGATGCCGACCTCTCCCCTTACACCAAGATCATGCCGGGCCCCGCAGAGTTCGAGTTCCGCGCCGTGCGTAAGACCGGCACGACCTCGCGAAGCTCGAACCAGCGCGAGTTCTGGATCAGCGACAAGGACAAGGAAAAACTGCAGCAGGTCGTCAGCGACGTCTTCAACGAGGAGCTCGCGAAGAGCACGCGGTTCGCGATGACCGACGCGCCCGGGCCGGACGTACTGATCATTAGCGGCGCGCTGCTCGACATCGTCTCGCTCGTCCCACCGGAGCGCGCCGGCCGCTCGGAGGTCTACCTGTCGCGGGTCGGGGAAGCGACGCTGGTCTTGGAGCTGAAAGACTCGCAAAGTGGCGAGACGCTCGTGCGCGCCGCCGAACGGCGCGCCGCGGAGCGGCCGGGGCAGGCTTCCGTTTACTCCAGTGCGGTAACAACCTGGGCCGAGGTAAAACGGCTGGCCCGGCGCTGGGCGGTGAAGCTGCGCGAGGGGCTCGACGGCGTTGATACCACGCCGGTCGGTGGCGGTTGAGCAGCGGCTAACGGCGGGCCGCCCTGGCGCAGGCCGGAGGCGTGCTAGACTTGTTCTAAGCAACGCATATTCAGGAGCGCACGATGCAACCAGAACGTCAGACAGTTCGCACAGCCCAGGGATCGGCCGCCTCGTATCAGGACGCGGTGCGCGAATCCGCGCTGGCGACCAACAAGGTTCTCAGGAATACCTACATGCTGCTCGCGGCAACGCTCGCATTCAGCGGGCTCACCGCGGGCATCGGGATCGTCACAAAGATGCCGTTCCTGAACCCGATTCTCACGCTCGCAGTCTATTTCGGGCTGCTGTTCATGACGTCGCGATTCCGCAATTCGGGTCTCGGGCTCGTCTGCGTGTTCGCACTGACGGGTTTCCTCGGGCTGACGCTCGGGCCTATCCTGAGTTTCTACCTGACCTCAGTGCCAAACGGCGGGCAACTCGTACTGACGTCGCTCGGGGCGACCGGGCTGATCTTCGCCGGCCTCAGCGGCTATGTACTGACGACGCGCAAGGACTTCAGCTTCCTCGGCGGCTTCGTGATGGTGGGCATGCTCGGCCTGCTCGGCGTCATCGTGCTGGGCCTGTTCGTCGACCTGTCGGCGATGCAGATGGCCATTTCCGCCGGCGTCGTGGTACTGATGGCCGCCCTGATCCTGTATCAGACCAGTGAAATCATCAACGGCGGTGAGACGAACTACATTCTCGCGACCGTGACGCTCTACGTCAGCATCTACAACCTGTTCCTGAACCTGCTGATGCTGTTCGGCCTCGGCGGCGACGACTGAGGACGCAGACAGATTGCCTGCAAAGCCCCGCCCGCGCGGGGCTTTTTCTATTGCGCGTCAATCTTCAAGCCCGTGCGTGCCGCGACGAACGCCCACTGGTCCGCGTACTGCTCGACGTTCTTCGACGTAGACCGCCCCGCCCCGTGGCCACTGCGCGTCTCGATGCGCATCACCACCGGGTTGTCGCAGCCCTGCGCGTGCTGCAGCGCTGCCCCGAACTTGTAGCTGTGCCACGGTAGAACGCGGTCGTCGTTCGCATCCGCAAGGATCAGCGTCGGCGCGTAGCAGTCCCCTGCACGCAGGTTGTGATACGGCGAGTACGCATGCTGAGCCGTGAATTCGTCGGCGTTCTCGCTGAGACCGTAGTCCGTCGACCACTGGCGCGCGTTCGCACTCGCCGTGTGGTAGCGCAACATGTCGAGGACACCGACCGACGGCACCACGGCCGCGAAGAGTTCCGGCCTCTGCAGGCCGACCGCCGCCGCGAGCAACCCGCCGTTGCTGACGCCCCAGATTGCCAGCGTGTCGGGTGTCGTCACGTCGTTATCGATCAGCCATTCGGCCGCGGCGATGAAGTCGTCGAATACGTTTTGTTTTTCCAGCACGGTGCCCGCGCGATACCAGTCCTCGCCGTACTCTCCCCCGCCGCGCAGCGTCGCGGATACGAACACGCCGCCGGCATCGAGCCAGGCCATGCGCATCGACGAATAGCTCGGCAGGATCGAAATGTTGAACCCGCCGTAACCATAGAGCACGGTCGGATTGCTTCCTGCGAAGTCGATGTCCTTGCGGTGCACGACAAACATCGGCACGCGCGTGCCGTCGCGGCTGGTCGCGAATACCTGCCTGCTTGTGAACCGCGACGTGTCCACGGAGACGACCGGCTCGCTGACGGGCTCGCTCCGACCGGTTTCGATGTCGTAGCGATAGACCGAACGAGGCGTGGTGAAATCCGTGTACGAGTAAAATGTTTCGTCGTCGTCGCGCCGACCCGCAAACCCGCCGACCGAACCCTGCCCCGGCAGCTCGACGTCCGGCAGTCGCGTGCCATCGAGATCGAAAACGCGCACGGCCGACTGCGCATCGATCATGTATTGCACGAAGAATCGGCCGCCGACGAGTGACGCCGCGCGGATCGGGTAGTCGGCCTCGGGCACCACGGTACGCCAGTGATCAGGCGTCGGCCGCGCGAGATCTATCGCGATGACCCGACCCAACGGCGTGTCCTTGACGGTCTTGAAGAAGAAAGTCGCGCCGTCGTTGCCGAGGAACTCGTAACGCGCATCCCACGCATCGAGCAGGCGCACGACCTCGTTCCCCGCCACGCCATCGGTCAGCGTCTTGTAATACACACCGTTCGTTGCGTAGCCGTCGAACAGATCGATCACCAGATAGCGGCCATCGTCCGTCACGGTCGCGTAAGGATTGCGGGTCGGATGATCGGTCACCCGATAGACCTCGACGTCGTCGGACTGCGGCGTGCCGAGCGCATGAAACCAGATGCTGACCTGGCGCTGATCGTCGTAGGCGCCGTCGTCCGCTCGGGGGTACCGGCTGTAATAGAAGCCGTCGCCGTCGGGCGCCCATGAAACTCCGGAGAATTTGATGCCGCGCAGTTCCTCTGCCAGGTCTTTGCCGGTGTCGGCATCGCGAATGCGCCAGGTGCGCCAGTCGCTGCCGCCGTCCGACACGCCATAAGCCAGGTGGCGGCCCTCAGGTCCGAGCACGAAGCCGCTGACCGACACGGTGCCGTCGTCCGCCATCGCATCCGGATCGATCAGCGCCATGCCGCGACGGGAGATGTCGTCCGTCACCCAGACGCTGTCCTGTTCCTGCGACCCGGAGTTATAGGTGTAGACATAGCGCGGCCCGCTGCGCTCGGGCACGCCGAACCGCTCGTAGTCGACCAGCGCTGCGAGTCGCGCCGCGAAATGCTCGCGCGTCGGCAGCCCGTCGAGGTACGGCCGCGAATGGGCGTTCGCCGCGGCCACCCATGCGGCGGTGTCCGGCGCCTCGAGATCCTCGAGCCAGCGATAAGGATCTTGGACGCGCACGCCGTGATAGTCGTCGGCGACGTCGCCTCGCGCCGCCGCCGGATAACGACCGGGTTCCGCAACCAGCTGCGCGCCTTCACCGCGACCTTGCTCGTCGGGCGCGCAGGCTACAAGCAGCGCAAGCGCGCAGCACGCGAGCAAGAGCCGACGCAGGCCCGGATCGCTACGCACCGATCATCTCGATACCGTTCATGTACGGGCGCAATGCGTCGGGCACGCGAATGTGCCCGTCGGCCGTCTGATAATTCTCGAGCACGGCGATAAAGGCACGGCCGGCCGCGACACCCGAACCGTTCAGCGTATGCACGAGCTCCGGCTTCCCGGTGGCCGGATTGCGCCAGCGCGCGACCATGCGGCGCGCCTGGAACGACTCGCAATTACTGCAAGACGAGATTTCGCGGTAGCGCTGCTGACTCGGCAGCCAGACCTCGATATCGTAAGTCTTGGCGGCGCCGGCCCCGGTATCGCCCGCGCACAGCGTTACGACCCGATACGGCAATTCGAGCGCTTGCAGCACCGTCTCCGCGTGACCGGTGAGTTCCTCCAGTGCCGCATACGAGTCCTCGGGCCGCGTGATCTGGACGAGCTCGACCTTCTCGAACTGATGCTGACGAATCATGCCGCGCGTGTCCTGCCCGTGCGAGCCCGCCTCGGAGCGGAAACAAGGCGTATGCGCGGCGAATTTCAGCGGCAGATCGTCAGCCTCGACGATGCTGTCGCGCACCAGGTTCGTGACCGGGACTTCGGCGGTCGGTACGAGATAGAAATCCTGATCGCCGACCAGCGCGAACAGGTCGTCGCCGAATTTCGGCAACTGCCCGGTCCCCTCGAGCGCGCCGGCGTTGACGATGTACGGCGCGTAGATTTCGACGTAGCCGTGCTGCTCGGTGTGCAGATTCAGCATGAACTGGATGATCGCGCGGTGCAGGCGCGCGAACGCGCCGCGCATCACGCTGAAACGGGCACCCGCGATTTTCGCCGCCGCCTCGAAATCCAGTTGCCCCAGCGCTGCGCCGAGGTCGACGTGATCGCGTGGCTCGAAATCGAAGCTCGGCGGTTCGCCCCAGGTGCGGATCAGCTCGTTGTCGGCCTCGTCGCGGCCGTCGGGCACGCTCGCGTGCAGCAGATTCGGCAGCGACAGCTGTTGATCGGACAACTCGCCCTGGACCTGCTCGAATTCGGCAGCGGCCACCTTGAGCTCGTCGCCGAGCGACTGGACCTCGTCGAGCAGCGGCTGGATGTCTTCGCCCGCCGCCTTGGTCTTGCCGATCGACTTCGACTTGACGTTGCGCTCGTTCTGCAACTCCTCCACCCGCATCTGCAGTACCTTGCGGCGATCCTCGAGCGCGCCGTACGCGGCGGCGTCGAGCGCGAAGCCGCGGCGGGCGAGATTGGCCGCGACCGCGTCGATTTCCGTCCTCAGTAATTTTGGATCTAACATTAATAAAACTTCATAACTATATGTTATTAATAATATTTAAGTATCGCTTCGGTTCCGTTCTCGCAACTGCCGCAACTTCTCGGCGATTTGCGCTTCGAGCCCCCGGTCGACGGGTTCGTAATAACGCCGGTCGCCCAATTCATCCGGAAAGTAGCTCTCGCCCGCGGCGAACGCGTCCGGCTCGTCGTGCGCATAGCGATAACCATCACCGTGGCCCAGCGACTTCATCAACCCCGTCGGCGCGTTCCGGAGTCGTAACGGCACGTCCTGCGTACCCGACGCACGCGCATCCTCGGCGGCGCCATTATATGCGCGATAGACTGCATTGCTCTTCGCCGCGCAGGCCAGAAACACGACCGCCTGCGCGAGCGCCAGTTCGCCCTCGGGCGTGCCGAGACGCTCATAGGTCTCCCACGCATCGAGCGCGAGTCGCAGCGCGCGCGGGTCCGCGTTGCCGATGTCCTCGGACGCCATGCGCAGGATACGCCTCGCGACATAGTGCGGATCGCAGCCCCCGTCCAGCATCCGCGCGAACCAGTACAGCGCCGCGTCAGGATCGGAACCACGAACGGACTTGTGCAGCGCCGAGATCTGGTCATAGAACAGGTCGCCCTGACGATCGAATCGCCGCACGCCGCCGGCCGTGACCTCGTCGATGATCGCCTGATCGATACAGGGTACGCCATCCGGTCCCGGTGGCCGCGATCGCGCCAGTCCGACCGCGATCTCGAGCAGGTTAAGACCTCGACGCGCATCCCCGTCGGCTGCAGTCGCGAGTTGGGCGAGCAACGCATCGTCGACCGCCGGAATGTCGCCACTCCCGTCTGCCGCACAGCCGCGAGTGTCGTCCGCCAGCGCCCGCCGCAGGATCGCGCCGATATCGTCCGCCTGCAGCGACTGCAACACGTAGACCCGCGCGCGGGACAACAATGCGTTGTTCAGCGCAAAAGACGGGTTTTCCGTCGTCGCGCCGATAAAGGTGATCGTGCCGTCCTCCACGTAAGGCAGGAACGCATCCTGCTGCGCCTTGTTGAATCGGTGCACTTCGTCGAGGAACAGTACGGTCGGACGGTCCGGCGTTGCGCCGGCGGTCGCCACGGCGGCGCGGATATCCTTGACGCCTGCCATCACCGCCGACAGCGCGATGAACTCTGCGCTGGCACCGGTCGCAACCAGGCGTGCGAGCGTCGTCTTACCGGTTCCGGGCGGCCCCCAGAGGATCGCCGAGTGCAGCGCGCGAGCCTGAACCAGGCGCGTCAGCGGCTTGCCCTCGCCGAGCAAGTGATGTTGCCCGACGACCTCCTCGAGTGCGGCCGGGCGCATGCGATCGGCCAGCGGGCGATCGGCGAGCGGGCGGCCGACGCGATTCGTGTCGTTGTTCCAGAAATCCGTATTCACGGCGGCACTAGCTCAGGTCGGGTCGGCTCGGGTCGGGACGCCACATGTTAACGACGCGAGCCGTATTGTGCGATCACCCGCGCAGGATTCGGGCTTCAACCACCTCTGCCCAGCGGCCGAGACCGGCGAGTGCCAGGACCCAGGCGACCACGATACCGGCGAAATCGAACAGCGCATCTGCGACTTCGGCCGTCCGATAGGTCAGCTGCGCCTGCAGAAACTCGATGCCGACGCCGAGGGCCGCCAGCAAAATCGCAACGAGCGGGAACAGGCGCGGGCTAAACACGCCGGTGAACCACGCCATCAGCGCGGCGAACGCGAGAAAATGCGCAACTTTGTCGTTGAACAAGATAATCGCGGTCGGCCGCACGGCCGGCGCCAGCGTCGCGTAGAGCACGTAAGCGAGCAGCAAGATCCCGCCAGCCAGCCACCAGTAACCGAAACGCAGAGGTCGCATCCGTCCGGCCTAAAGCTCATTCTCATCGATGACATCAACGCCCGGCGGCGGTTCGAAGCGAAACAGATCGTCGGCGACGGCGGTTTCGGTGTCGACATCGTCGAAATCGATCTTGGTCTTCTGGCCGAGACGATCCATCAACAGGATGCCCTGCAGATCGCCGCCGACGAACCCGAGCTCGATCGCGGCGAAGTCCGATTCAGCCGCTTCGGGCTCCAGCCTGAGCCAGCGCACGTCGCCGGACACCATCGATCCGCGATAGTGAAAATGATCGAGCACATCTGCAGTGCCGGTCAGCAGCGCGGCCGGTGTCTCGCCGAGTCCCGCGTCCAGACGCCGCACCGTCACCTGGTCGAGGTCGGCTTCGTAGAGCCAGACGCGTTCGCCGTCGGCGCTAATGACGCGTTCGTAAGGTTCCGCGTAGTCCCAGCGAAAACGACCGGGCTTCTTCAGCACGACCCGGCCGCGAGCATCCTCGATCGGTTCCAGGTCGCGACTGACGACCTGTTGGCGGAACGCGGCACTGAACGTATCGAGACCGTCCAGGTAAGCCCGCAGCACCGCGAGCCCGTCGTCGTCGGCCGTGGCCTCCGGCGCCGCGTGCGTCGTCCCGACGGCAAGAACGCCGATCGCGCACCACAGCAACGCAATCCACGTACGCAAAAATGACTCGGGCCGGCGAACGGACATCGACGCGGAAACCTTCAGGATTCTTCCGGCGGCGGTGGCGCTAATACCTCGCGCTGCCCGTTCGGTTGCAGCGCGCTGACGATGCCGACCTGTTCCATCGTCTCGACCATGCGCGCAGCGCGGTTGTAGCCGATCTTCAGCCGCCGCTGAATGCCGGAGACCGAAGCGCGCCGCGATTCCGTCACGATGCGCACGGCCTGGTCGTACAGCGGATCGCTTTCGGCGTCGACTTCGCCGACAACCAGGGCTTCCTCGCCCTTGATGCCCGGCAGCGGCTCCGATGGCCCGTCCGTAACGGCGTCGATGTAGTTTGGCTGCCCCGCCCCTTTCAGGCTCGCGACGACCCGATGCACCTCCGCATCGGACACGAAGGCACCGTGCACGCGCAGCGGCACGGAAGTGCCGCCGCCGAGGAACAGCATGTCGCCGTGACCGAGCAGCGCCTCGGCGCCGCCCTGATCGAGAATCGTGCGCGAGTCGACCTTCGCCGATACCTGGAATGCAATGCGGCTCGGGATGTTCGCCTTGATCAGGCCGGTGATCACGTCGACCGACGGTCGTTGCGTGGCGACGATCATGTGAATGCCGGCCGCCCGGGCCTTCTGCGCCAGCCGTGCGATCAACTCCTCGACCTTCTTGCCGACGATCATCATCATATCCGCGAGCTCATCGATGACCACGACGATCAGCGGCATCGGCTCGAGGCCGGGTCGCGTCAGCTCCGACGACTCATCGGCCGACATCTCGAATAACGGATCCGGGATGGGCTCGCCCGCGTCGATCGCCTGGCGCACCTTGCGGTTGTAGCCCGCAAAATTCCGTACGCCGAGCGCTGCCATCACTCGGTAACGACGCTCCATTTCGGCGACGGACCAACGCAACGCGTTCGCTGCGTCTTTCATGTCGGTCACGACCGGGCACAGCAAATGCGGAATGCCTTCGTAGACCGACAACTCGAGCATCTTCGGATCGATCATGATCAGCCGCACGTCTTCCGGCTTGCACTTGTACAGCAGGCTCAGAACCATCGCGTTGATCGCGACCGACTTGCCGGAGCCCGTCGTGCCGGCGATGAGCAGGTGCGGCATGCGCTGCAGATCGGCGACGGCGGGATTACCGCCGATGTCTTTGCCGAGCCCGAGCGTCAGCGGCGACTTGAAGTCCTCATAGGTTCGCGATCGCACAATTTCGCCGAGCGTAACCAGTTCGCGCGTCTCGTTCGGAATTTCCAACCCGACCGTGGACTTGCCCGGAATCACTTCGACGACCCGCACGCTGATCGCCGACAACGAACGCGCAATGTCCTTCGCGAGGTTGCTGATCTGGCTAACCTTTACGCCGGCCGCCAGATCCAGCTCGAATCGCGTGACGACGGGACCCGGATGCACCGAGACCACTTCGACCTCGACGCCGAAATCTCGCAGCTTCATCTCGACCAGCCGGGACATCGCCTCGAGCGCCTCGTCCGAATACCCGCGGCCGTGATCGGGCGGCTCGTCGAGCAGCGACAGCGGCGGCAGCTCGCCGACCGGAACGGTCTCGAACAACGCGACCTGTTTTTCCTTCTCGACGCGCTCACCGGTTGCCACCGCGGGCAACACCGGTTCGATCCGCGGCGCTTTCTTGCCGTCGGATTTACGGCGCTGCTCCTTCACAACTTCGTGGCGCTGCTCCTGCGCCTTCTTCGCGACGCTGCGCTCGCGCAGCGCGAGTGCGATGTCGCGGGCGCGCTCCATGCCATTGAGGACGGCAGAGCCGATACGGTCCATGACCGCCAGCCACGATACGCCGGTGAACAGCGACACCGAAGCCAGCCACAATGCGAGCAGCAGCAGCGTCGCGCCGACGCCGCCGAGCGCCGTGCCGAGGCTCGCGTCGATGGTCTCGCCGAGCGCGCCGCCCGCCGACTGGGGCAGACCGGGCTGATGGAAATGCAGCGTCGCGAGTCCGCAACTCGCTGCCAGGCAGGTCACGAAACCGGCAAACCGGGTCGCGAGAACCTTGCGCTCAACCGTGCCCGAACCCTGTTCCCCGGAATAAATGAACCAGCCGGCCAGCATTACCATGACCGGAAACAGAAATGCCGGCGTGCCGAACAGGCTGAAAGTGACGTCGCTGAACCAGGCGCCGGCCGCGCCGATCTGGTTGCGCACTGCGGCGCCGTCGCCGGTGTGGCTGAAACCGGGGTCGCGCGGATCATAGGTCAACAACGCGACGAGCATGATGACGGCGAGCGCTGCGAGGACCCACAGCGCGGCTTCGCGCACGGAATACGCCATCGCGGCCGCGCCGCCGCTTTGCTGACGCTCGGACAAGCCGGCCGCCCTAGCCACGGGCACCACGGCCTCTTCGATTCGATCGAGGCATATAACTAAGATTCCGCAACAACAACATCAATTAACTACTTCAATCTTAAGTAGTTACCGCCACGAATAATAGCAGCATTCCGATCCCCGTGTGCAACAACGGGCGGATTCCCCTACACTCGCACGCGGTTGAAATACGCGCGCACGGCCAATACCTTGCGCCTGCGGATTTCGGCCCCACATTACCGTTCCGGCGCTGAACACCGGATTAACAGTCCCCGTATATTGATTACATAGTAAAGACTCCGATGGCAGAACCCAAACATTGCCGCCTGCTGATCCTCGGCTCGGGACCAGCGGGCTATGCGGCCGCGGTCTATGCGGCCCGGGCAAACCTGAACCCGGTGCTGATCACCGGCCTCGAACTCGGCGGCCAGCTGATGACGACGACCGACGTCGACAACTGGCCGGGCGGCGCGCACGGGCTGCAGGGCCAGGAGCTGATGGAACAGCTGCGGCAGCATGCGGAGCGCTTCGACACCAAACTGGTCAATGATCACATTGTGAAGGTCGACCTCGAGACGCGCCCGTTTCGCCTGTGGGGCGAACAGGGTGAGTACACCTGCGACGCACTGATAATTGCGACCGGCGCGACCGCGCGCTACCTCGGCCTGCCGAGCGAAGAACAATACAAGGGCCGCGGGGTGTCCGCGTGCGCGACCTGCGACGGCTTCTTCTACAAAAACCAGGAGGTCGCAGTCGTTGGCGGCGGTAATACCGCGGTCGAAGAAGCTCTGTACCTCGCGAACCTCGCGTCGAAAGTCACACTGATTCACCGGCGCGACAGCCTGCGGGCGGAAAAGATGATGCAGGACCAGCTGCTCGCACGGGCGAATGGCGGCAATGTCGAAATCCTGTGGAATAACGTCCTCGACGAAGTGCTCGGCGACGACAGCGGTGTGACCGGAATTCGCGTGCGCAGCACGACGGACGAGTCGGAGACCGAAGCGCTGGCGCTGTCCGGCGTCTTCATCGCGATCGGCCACGACCCGAATACCGGCATGTTCAAGGGCCAGCTCGACATGGACGGCGGCTACCTGATCGTCAACGGCAATGGCCAGAACCAGGCGACCGCGACCAGCGTGCCGGGCGTTTTCGCGGCCGGTGACGTCGCGGACCCGGTCTATCGTCAGGCCATCACGTCTGCGGGCGCCGGCTGCATGGCCGCGCTGGACGCAGAGAAATACCTGGACGCACAGGAATGACCTGCCGCGCTTGACTTCACCGGCGTTCGGCGGGAACGTGGTTGTCGACCACGGCAATTGGAATCACGTCACTTGCGCGTCGACCTGACCGACGACCTGTCCACGATCGACCCGTCCGTATGGAACACGCTTTCCGGCACGGACTGCCCGTTCCTGCGCCACGAATTTCTCCTCGCGCTCGAAATGACCGGCTGTGTCGGACCCGGCAGCGGCTGGCATCCGTGCCATGTGATCGCACGTGATGCCGACGGCAGCCTCGTCGGCGCCATGCCGATGTACCGCAAAACAAACTCGTGGGGCGAGTTCGTGTTCGATTTCGCATGGGCGGATGCGTATCGCCGCTCGGGACTGAACTACTATCCGAAGCTCGTGTGCGGCGTCCCGTTTACCCCCGTGACCGGCCAACGCACGCTCGTCGCGCCCGGCGCCGACACCACCGCCGTCATTCGCGCCCTGCTCGATCGCGGGCGCGAGCACGCACGCGATTCCGGCCTGTCGTCAATGCACATCCTGTTTCCGACTCGAGATGAAATCGACGT
Source organism: Gammaproteobacteria bacterium (assembly GCA_051008895.1). Lineage (GTDB taxonomy): Bacteria > Pseudomonadota > Gammaproteobacteria > Steroidobacterales > SMWD01. Next base: position 18,664 of record JBPCXI010000177.1, read on the forward strand.
CTATGCCGGCGCGGAGTTGCTGACCCGCAAGGACTGCCAGTTTCACTGGCACAATCGCGGCTACGGCGATTTCGACGACTTCCTCGGCGAACTGACGTCTGCCAAGCGCAAGAAGCTGCGCCGGGAGCGACGGCGAATCGCCGAAGCAGGTATCACGTTCCGCATCGCCAGCGGCGACGAACTCGATGCCAAGGAATGGGATGCGCTGTTCCCGCTGTATGCCAGCAGTTTCTGGCGTCGCGGCCGCGAACCGTACCTCAGCCGCGAACTGTTTGAGCAGATCGGTCGCACGATGCCGGACCGGCTCGTCGTCGTCATCGCGCAATTCGCCGGCGAACCGATCGCGATCGCGATTTGTTTTCGCAGTAACGACACCCTGTATGGGCGTTACTGGGGCAGCGCGGGACGCTACCACAGCCTGCATTTCGAAACCTGCTACTACCAGGGCATCGACTACTGCATCGCCAACGGACTCGAAGTCTTCGAACCGGGCACGCAGGGCGAGCACAAGATCGCGCGCGGTTTCGTGCCGACCGAGACCTGGTCGGCACATTGGCTGTCGCATCCACAATTTGCGGCCGCGATCGACGATTTCCTCGATCGCGAGCGCGACTATATCGACGATTACATGGAGGCGGTCAACGACCACGTGCCGTACCGCAAGAACTCGGCCTGATGGAGTCTTCTCCGCGCCTGCACTGGCTTGATCCTGACGATCCGCCCGACCGCTTCCCCGACCCCGCCCAGGCGCTCGAGGACCCCGACGGACTGCTGGCCGTCGGCGGCGATCTGTCGGTCGACCGGCTGCTGGCCGCATACCGGCGCGGCATCTTCCCGTGGTATCACGATGACCAACCCATCTTGTGGTGGTCGCCGGATCCGCGCGCCGTATTGTTCCCCGCGGAGCTGCGCATATCCCGAAGCCTGCGGCGTACGCTGCGCAGGAATACCTTCGCGGTATCGGTCGATGCGAATTTCGGCGACGTGATTCGGGCGTGCGCCGCGGATCGCGACGAACCCGGCACGTGGATTACCGGCGACATGGAACGTGCGTATACCGAATTGCACGCGCGAGGGCACGCGCATTCCGTCGAAGCGCGGCAGAACGGCGAGCTCGTCGGCGGACTCTACGGCGTCAATATTGGCAAGGTTTTTTTCGGCGAGTCGATGTTCACGCGCGCGACGGATGCTTCGAAAGCGGCACTCGCCTGCCTCGTCCGATTGTGCCGGGAACTCGGTGTCGAACTGATCGACTGTCAGCAAGCGACCGCGCATCTTGCGAGTCTCGGGGCGCGGCAGATTTCGCGCGGCGAGTTTTGCGACCTGCTGAACAAACTGACCGGATTCCCGTCGCCGCAGGCCTGGCCTCGACCCGCGACCGGAACCGCAAACCTAGTGCCTGCGGGCGATGGAGGCCCGGGCGGCGCGTGACCCGCTCGCTTGCACGGGCGCAGATCTTCCCGCACAATGCGCCGCGGAATCGAGGAGCCAGATGGCGAAGCAAGAAGCGATACAAATGGACGGCGTAGTGACCGAAACGCTGCCGAACACGACCTTCCGGGTCGAGCTCGAGAACGGCCACACCGTCACTGCACACATCTCCGGCAAGATGCGGAAGCACTATATTCGCATTTTGACCGGCGACAAGGTCACGGTGGAACTGACCCCGTACGACCTCGCGAAGGGTCGCATCATCTACCGCGAACGCTAGTTACTCGTGCGGCTCGCCCGGCGGAGATTCCGGCTCCGACAGGTGCTCAAGCTGCTTCGTATTCGGCGTCGGAATCAGCACCAGTTCGTCGTCCTTCAGATCGATCAGCACGTCGCCGCCTTCGGCAAGTTCTCCGAATAGCAACACCTCGGCCAACGGCCTCTTGATGTGCTCCTGGATCACGCGTGCCATCGGCCGCGCGCCCATCTTCGGATCGTAACCTCGATCCGCGATCCACTGCCGCGCCTCATTCGTCAGCTCGAGCGTTACGTCATGGTTTTCGAGTTGCGCCTCGAGCTCGAGCACGAGCTTGTCGACGACGCGCAGGACCGAATTGATGTCG
>JBPCXI010000178.1:0-13668 GCA_051008895.1 Gammaproteobacteria bacterium
CGAAACCGCCGCCAGCCGCTGCTCCTCGAGTTCGAGATCGCGCTGGAACTGGGCCTGCAGTTCAGCTTCGCGCCGCTGGGCCTCCGCCTCTTCGCGGCGCTTCTGCTCCGCGACTCTGCGCTGCTCTTCCGCCTGGCGCTGCTCTTCGGCCTTGCGCTTCTGCTCCGCGACGCGCTTTTCCTCGGCCACGCGCTGCGCCTCGGCCTTGCGCTCCGCGTCGAGCTTCGCCTGCTCGGCGCGCTCGCGCTCGGCCTGCTGGCGTTCCGCCTCGGCCTCGCGGCGCCGCTGCTGTTCCTGCTCCGCGGCCTGGCGCTGCTGTTCCTGCTCAGCCTGGCGCTGCTGCTCGAGCTCGGCTTGCCGTTGCTGTTCTGCCCGACGTTGCCGCAGCTCTTCCTCCTGCCGCTGCTGCATCGCCCCGCTGTCGATAACCGTGGCTTCGATCACCAGCGGCACGTGCGGCACTTCCGGCGCCGGCAGGCTGATCAGGCGCATCCCGAGCAGCGCCAGCAGCACGACATGACCGACAACGGACGCCGTCAGGCTGAACGAGTAGTCCCGCGTGGCCGTCGTCATCGGACTATGGTCATCGAACTATGGTCATCGGACTATGGTCAGCGGACGATGGCCGCTAAGAGGCCTGCAGCGTTTCGAAATCGGCCGGGTCCGTCAGGAAACCGACCTTCGCGGCGCCCGCCTGCTGCAACAGCACCATCGCTTCGACGACGCGACCGTAGGACACGCGAAAATCGGCCTTGACCAGTACCGGAATGTCCGGATTTCGCTCGATCACGGTCGTCGCGAGCTGCACGATGCGCGATCCGTCGACCGGGCTATCCTCGTCTGCACCGATATTCAGGTACAGGTTGCCGTCCGCATCAACCGACAGCACCAGCGGCTCGGCCGCGTCGCTCGATTCGATCGGCTCCGCCCCGGCCTTCGGCAGCTCCACCTCGATCCCCTGGGTCAGCAGCGGTGCGGTCACCATGAAAATAATCAGCAACACGAGCATCACGTCGATGTACGGCACGACGTTGATCTCGCCCATCAGCTTGCGCTTGCGCACCCCGCTCATGCCGGCATCGCCTCGGCGGAGGCCTTCGGATGCGCGTGCCGCTGCAGTATCGTCGAGAATTCCTCGGCGAACGTGTCGTAGCGCACTTCCAGTCGACCTACCTTGTCGGCGTAACGGTTGTACGCAATCACCGCGGGTATCGCCGCGAACAAACCCATCGCGGTGGCGATCAACGCCTCGGCGATACCCGGCGCGACCATTGCGAGCGTCGCCGACTGCACATTGCCGAGCGCGGTGAACGAATTCATGATGCCCCACACCGTGCCAAACAGGCCGACGTATGGGCTCGTCGAACCGATCGTCGCGAGCGTCGCGAGATTCTGTTCGAGCCGGTCCATCTCGCGCATCTGCGCAACGCGCATCGCCCGCTGTGCCCCCTCGACGATCTGGCCCGCGCTCAGCCCGGACTGCTCGGTCAGGCGTCGGAAAGCACGGAAACCGGCCTCGAAAACGCCGGCCATATCAGACGGCGCGGCGCCGGATTTCGTGATCTCGCGATAAATGGCGGTGAGATCGCCGCCCGACCAGAAACTGGACTCGAACGAGTCCGACCCGGCGACCGCTCTTTTCAGCACCTTGCGCTTGCGCAAGATAATCGCCCAGGACACCACCGATGCGGCGAGCAGCAGCAGCATGACCAGCTGCACGACGAAACTCGCCGACATTACCAGTTGGAAAATTGACAGATCTCCGGACATCGCTTGTTGATCCTCCGTGATTAACTCGTGTGCTCAACCCTAAGACAAATATCTCGGGGGCAATTAACTCGTTGGCGCGGGGCGGGTGAGCCGCGCCATCAGGTCGGACGGAATGCGTTGCGGGCGGAACGAGTCCAGGTTCACGCACGCTGCCCGACACCGGGCACTGCACAGCAGTTCCCCGTCACGGCGCCGCACCGCCTGCTCGATCTCGAACCGCACGCGCGTACAGCCGACCATGCGCGTACGCACGCTCAATTCGTCGTTGAAGCGCGCCGGACGCACGAACTTCGCCTCGCTTTCCGTTAACGTGAAGCCGATCCGGAGCGTTTCCATCAGCTCGTCCTGCTCCACGCCGAGCGCACGCAAATACTCCGTGCGTCCGCGCTCCATGAACTTCAGATAGTTGGCGAAATAGACCACGCCTTGCGCATCGGTGTCCTCGAAATAGACCCTCATTGGCATGGAATGCCAAGAATTTTCAGCCACTTAGATATCCGCCTGTCAGCGACGGCCCGCTTCGCGGTCCGCCTTGCGCGCAGGCTGCGCAACAACAACGGAGACTGTATATATCAGAGGCGAACGAAATGACAGCCCGAAAGGGCTTGATGTTGGCCGATGACTGTGACCTCAGCCCTCGTCCTCACCGTTATCAAAAAGCGGAATCGTCCCGTCGGTCGGACGAGCCGGTGCATCGAGGCCAAAATGCAGATACGCCCGCCGCGTTGCGACACGCCCGCGCTGCGTGCGCATCAGGAATCCCTGCTGGATCAGGAACGGCTCGAGCACATCCTCGATCGTGCCCCGCTCCTCGCCGATCGCGGCTGCCAGCGACTCGATGCCGACCGGTCCGCCATCGAAGCTGTCGATGATCGCCAGCAGAAGCTTGCGGTCCATGAAATCGAAACCGTTGCCGTCGACATCGAGCATGTCCATCGCCGCCGTCGCCGCGGCCGCGTCGATACGGCCGTCGCCTTCGACCTCAGCGAAATCACGCACGCGCCGCAACAGCCGGTTCGCAATGCGCGGCGTGCCGCGTGCGCGCGACGCGATCTGCGTCGCCCCGGCTTCGTCGATCGGAATACCGATGATGTCGGCCGAACGCTCGACGATGTCGCGCAGCTCATCGGCTGAATAGAATTCGAGCCGCTGCACGATGCCGAAGCGGTCGCGCAACGGCGAGGTCAGCAGGCCGGCACGCGTCGTTGCGCCGACCAGCGTGAACGGCGGCACGTCCAGCTTGATCGAACGCGCTGCCGGCCCCTCGCCGATCATGATGTCGAGCTGGAAATCCTCCATTGCCGGGTACAGCACTTCTTCGACGACCGGGCTCAGCCGATGGATCTCGTCGACGAATAGCACGTCACGCGGCTCCAGGTTCGTCAGCATCGCGGCGAGGTCGCCGGGCCGCTCGAGCACCGGGCCGGACGTGTGGCGCATGTTGACGCCCATCTCGTTCGCGATGATATGCGCGAGCGTCGTCTTGCCGAGCCCGGGCGGGCCGAAGATCAGCACGTGGTCCAGCGCGTCGCCGCGCTGTGCGGCCGCAGCAATAAAGATGCGCATCTGCCGCTTGACCGCTTCCTGCCCGACGTAGTCGTTGAGTCGCTGCGGCCGGATCGCAACCTCGACCGCCGCATCCTCTTCGCTCAGGTCCCCGGCGATGACGCGGTCCCCGGTCAACGATAAATCCCCATGATCTTCGCCCGCCGGTTCATGGCGCCGCGGCCCGCAGCACCGAGCGCAGGATCTCTTCGGTGTTCTTGCCGTCGGTGTCGACGCGGTCGAGCATCTTTTGCACCTCGGCGGGCTTGTAGCCCAGCGTCACCAGAGCATTGACCGCGTCCACGCGCGACGACGACGGCTCGCTACCGCCGGCAGCGGCGATGTTCGTCGCCGCCGAAGACGCGTCGATGCGGTCGCGCATATCCAGGATCAGCCGCTCCGCCGTCTTGCGGCCGATGCCCGGCAGGCGCACGAGCGCAGCCTTGTCTTCGGTCTGCACGCACTGCACGAATCCTTCCACGCTGATACCCGACAATATCGTCAGTGCGAGTTTCGCGCCGACGCCGCTGACCTTGATCAGGTTCCGAAACAGCCGCCGCTCTTCCTCGGTATGAAAGCCGAACAGCGTCTGCTGGTCCTCGCGCACGACGACGTGCGTGCGCAGCAGAACTTCAGTGCCGACCTCGGGCATGCGGAAAATCGTCGACATCGGCGCTTCGATCTCGTAGCCGATGCCATTGACGTCGACGACGAGCCACGGCGGCTCCTTCTGCGCCAGACGACCGCGGACGAAACCGATCATTGACGGCTCATTGGCTCATTGCAGCGTCAACCGGCAACCCGGCGCCAGCGCCGCCTGCCGGCGCCGGCGCGGCGCTTGGTTACCGTCTGCAGTGCATCGCCGATACGAGAGCTGTGCGCGTGGCAGATCGCCGCGGCAAGCGCGTCCGACTCATCCGACGACAGCATCTCGCGCAAGGACAGGATCGCCTTGACCATGTGCTGGACCTGGCGCTTGTCCGCGCCGCCCTTGCCGACGACGGCCTGCTTGATTTCGCGAGCCGCGTATTCGAACAACGCGGTATCCGCGCTGAACGTGCCGCAGATCGCGGCCGCACGCGCCTGACCGAGCTTCAGCGCGCTGTCGGCATTGCGGTGCATGAATACCTGCTCGACTGCAACTTCGCGCGGCTCGAACTCAGCCACGAGCTCACCGACGCGCGAGTAGATATTGTTGAGCCGGCCGGCGAAGCTGCCGGAGCCGACGCGAATGCAACCGCTCGCAATGTAGCGCGTCCGCGCGCCATCCGACTCGATGATGCCGTACCCGGTGACCCGGGAGCCGGGATCGATGCCGAGTATGCGTTTCGTCTCGCTCACAGCTACAGCGTCGCGAGGATCTCATCGGGGATGTCGGCGTTCGAGTAGACCTGCTGCACGTCGTCGAGATCCTCGAGCATCTCGAGCATCTTCATCATGCTCGTCGCCTCTTTCTCACCGAGGGTCGCCGACACGGACGCGCGCATCGTGATCTCGGCGAGCTCGGACTCGACGCCGTTGCCGTCGAGGGCATGCTTGACCTTCTCGAAGTCCGCCGGAGCGGTCAGCACGTCGAGCGAGCCGTCTTCGTTGACGACGACGTCCTCGGCGCCGGCCTCGATTGAGGTATCCATGATCGCATCCTCGTCGACGCCGGCGGGATAACTGACCAGGCCGACCTTGTTGAACAGGTATGCGACTGAACCGTCCGCACCGAGATTGCCGCCGAACTTCGTGAACGCATGCCGGACGTCCGCGACCGTCCGGTTACGGTTGTCCGTCAGGCAATCGACCATAACCGCAACGCCGCCGGGCCCGTATCCCTCGTAGAGGATTTCCTCGTAATCGTCGCCCTCGGTCTGTCCCGAACCGCGCTTGACCGCGCGCGCGATATTGTCCTTGGGCATGCTCTGCCCCTTGGCCTTGTCGATCGCCAGTCGCAGGCGCGGATTCGCGTCGGGGTCGCCGCCGCCCGCGCGCGCCGCTACCGTGATCTCACGAATCAGTTTCGTAAACAGCTTGCCGCGTTTCTTATCCTGAGCGCCCTTGCGGTGCTGGATATTGGCCCACTTGCTATGACCTGCCATGTCGTCCGTCCGCCGTTCGGCTCCGCCCTCCCGCTGATCCTATGATAAACCTGGCGCGCCCGACTCAGAATCTGAGCGTCAGGCCAATGTGCATGCCGGTGTCGTAGTACGCATCGGGCGCGTTGTCGTATTCGCCTTTGACGTAGCGCGCACCGATGTAGATGTCGGCTTGTCGCACCACGTTGTATGCGGCTCTCACCGTGAAATCCTGGTACTTGTCGGCGTCGCCGATACTCAGGACGCTCGGCGCAAAATAGACTGCGGCGCCGAACGTCAGCCGGTTGATGCGCGGCGGCGTATAGAACAGAAACCCGCCGACCGGCACCGAGAAACCGTCCTGCTTCGACAGATCGCCGTTGTGCCAGACGATGCGGCCGCCCAGCCCGGCGACAAGGTCTTTGGAACCGCCCGACGCGACGTCAGACAGATTCAGCCCGACATGCAGGACGTTGCCGGTGTCGGTGTTATGCAGCCACCCGCCGTCGAGCTCGAGCTCGTTGCTCTCGAATTCGTGGAGGTATACGACCCGTAACGCATCGCTGTTGAAGCCGAGGTCGACCTCGTCCGCCATCAGCGGCAGGCAAAAGAAAGCCACTCCCAGCGCGGGAAGAATCCGAATCATGCTTGCGCTCCTCAACAACAACGCGGATATCATACCCGCTGCGCCAATCGGTGTCAGACGCCGATCCGGCCGGGACGGCTACCGGTTAATCGCGTGAATAGCGCGGCCATCGACCGACAGTGCCGCCTCGTGGACCGCCTCCGTCAGTGTCGGGTGGCCGTGAATCGTGCGCTGCAGATCCTCGGTACTGGCCTGGAACTCCATCGCCAGTACCGCCTCGCCAATCAGTTCGCCCGCCAGCGGGCCGCAGATGTGGACGCCGAGAATCTGATCCGTCTCGGCACAGGACAGAAACTTGACCAGGCCCGCCGCCTGATCCATCGCCTTCGCACGACCGCTCGCGGCGAAGTTGAATGTGCCGCTCTTGAACGCCTTGCCCGCCGCTTTCAGCTCTTCCTCGGTCTTGCCGACCCAGGCGATTTCCGGCGCCGTGTAGATGATCGACGGGATCACGTCGTAGTTCATCTCGGCAATCTCACCGGCGATCAGGTCGGCGACCATGACGCCTTCCTCGGAACCCTTGTGCGCCAGCATCGGACCGCGGACGACGTCGCCGACGGCCCAGACGTTCAACGCGGTCGTGCGGCATTCGTCGTCGACCTCGACGAAGCCACGCTCGCCGACGTCTACGCCGGCCAGCGGGTCCAGCAATCCGTCCGTCTCGGGCCGGCGGCCCACCGCAACGATGACCTTGTCGACCGTGACCTCGTGGCCACCCTGTTCATCGTCGTACTTGAGAATCACGCCGTCGTCGGTCAGCTCGGTCGCGCGCACCATCGCACCGAGACGGATATCGAGCCCCTGCTTCTTGAACTGGCGCTGCGCCTCACGGGCGATCTGACCGTCGGCCATGTGCAGGAACTGGTCCATCGCCTCGACGATCGTGACCTTGGCGCCAAGTCGCTGCCAGACGCTGCCGAGTTCGAGACCGATGACACCGGCGCCGATCACGCCGAGCCGCGGCGGTACCTCGTCGAACTCGAGCGCGCCCCACGAGTCGACGATTCTCACGCCGTCGAACGGCGCGGAGGACAGCTCGATCGGCGTCGACCCCGTCGCGAGTATCACGTGTTCGGCCTCGAGCAATTCCGGCTCGCCGTCGTGCGGCGTGTACTGGACTTTGTTGTCCGGCAGCAACCGGCCCCGACCGAACAGCCCGGTCACGTTGTTCGCCTTGAACAGCGCGCCGATGCCGCCGCTCAACTCGCCGACGATGCCGGCCTTGCGCGCCTGCATGGCCGCGAGATCGAGCTTGATGTCGGTTACGCCAATGCCGTGCGTCGCAAATTCGACCTGTGCGCGATGGTACAACTCTGACGATTCGAGCAGCGCCTTGGACGGGATACAGCCGGCGTTCAGGCACGTACCGCCGAACACGGTGCTGCCGTCACGGTTTTGCCACGCGTCGATGCACGCAACGGATAACCCATGCTGTGCCGCACGGATTGCTGCCACGTAGCCGGACGGGCCGGCGCCGATCACGACGACGTCGAATTTTCTGCTCATTCGTTAATCTCTCTGGCAGTCATCTCTCCGACGACCGCCTTGGTGTTTTCAGATCTGCAACAGCAGGCGGCCCGGGTCCTCGAGTGACTCCTTGATCGTCACGAGAAATCGCACGGCCTCACTGCCGTCGATGATGCGGTGATCGTAGGTCAGGGCCAGGTACATCATCGGGCGTATCGTGATCTCGCCGTCGACCGCCATCGGCCGCTGCTGGATCGCGTGCATGCCTAGAATACCGCTCTGCGGCGGATTCAGTATCGGCGTCGACATCATCGACCCGAACACGCCGCCGTTCGTTATCGTAAACGTGCCGCCGGTCAGATCGTCCATGGAAAGCGAACCGTCGCGCGCCTTGGCGCCGTATTCGCGAATCGTACTCTCGATCTCGGCGAACGTCAGGCGATCCGCGTCACGCACGACCGGAACGGTCAGGCCGCGTTCGCTCGACACCGCGATGCCGATATCGAAGTAATCATGGTAGACGATGTCGTTGCCTTCGATCGACGCGTTGACCGCCGGATACCGGCGCAACCCCTCGATCACCGCCGCCACAAAGAAAGACATGAAGCCGAGCTTGACGCCGTGCTTCTGCTGAAACGGCTCCTTGTAGCGCGAACGCAGCGCGATAACCTCGGTCAGATCGACCTCATTGAACGTCGTCAGCATCGCGGCCGTTTGCTGCGCTTCAACCATGCGCTCGGCGATGCGGGACCGCAGGCGCGTCATCGGCACCCGCTGCGCGTTGCGCTGGCCCGGCTGCGGCGCCGGCGTCAATTGCTCGTCCGCGATCTCTTCCGGCACGGCCTCAGGGCTTACGCGCTGATCGACGAACTGCAGCACGTCCGACTTCAGAATCCGCCCGCCCTTGCCGGTGCCGTGGATCTGGGCCGCATCGACGTCGTGTTCCTCGAGCAAGCGGCGCACGGCCGGACTCAGTTTGGTCGCATTGCCGCCCGGCGCTACCGCCGCCGGCGCTGCGGCAGGCGTCGCGGCGGCCGCAACGGCGTTAGGCGCTGTGGCGGTCGGTGCCGTTGCTTCGGCCTGCGTGGTCGCTTCGCCACCGGGTTCCAGAATGGCGAGCAGCTGCCCGCTCGTCACCGTCGCCCCGTTGTCGATCTGGATTTCCTTGATCACGCCGGTGACCGGCGACGGCACTTCGAGGACAACCTTGTCGGTCTCGAGGTCGACGAGATTCTCGTCGCGCCGAACCGCCTCGCCAGGGGCCTTGTGCCACGACACGAGCGTCGCGTCGGTTACCGACTCGGGCAACTGCGGCACTTTGACTTCAACTGTCATGATGACTCTCTTTGCCTCCACCGCGCCCGCTGCGCATCAGCAAGCTGCGACATTTTAACTAATTTATACAGTTACTTACTTTGAATAGATAAAGCTGATTCTACCAGTGCCTGCTGCTGCTGAACGTGCAGCTGGAAGATGCCCGACGCCGGCGCTGCCGCGCCCGGTCGGCCCGCGTAGAACAGCGACCGCTCACGCCCGAGCGACTCCTGCAGGCGATGACGAATCTGGTACCAGGCCCCCTGGTTCTGCGGCTCTTCCTGGCACCAGACGACCTCGCGCGCGTCGGGGTACGCATCCAGGGTCGCGGCGTATTCGTCGATCGGAAACGGATACAGCTCTTCGATCCGCACGATCGCAACGTCGTCGACCTTGTGCACACGCCTCGCTTCAAGCAGGTCGTAAAACACTTTGCCACTGCAGAACACGATACGGGACACACGCGCCGGCTCGATGTCGTCGATCTCCGGGATCACCGCCCGAAACTGCCCGGTCAACAGGTCGTCGAACGGGGAACTTGCGAGGCGGTGCCGCAGCAGGCTCTTCGGCGTCATGACGATGAGCGGCTTGCGCATCGCGCGCATCATCTGTCGACGCAGCAGATGGAACATTTGCCCCGGGGTCGACGGTGCGCAGACCTGCATGTTGTGCTCGGCGCAAAGCTGCAGAAAGCGCTCGAGCCGCGCCGACGAGTGCTCGGGCCCCTGGCCCTCGTACCCGTGCGGCAGATACAGCACCATGCCGCACAGCCGCGACCACTTGGCCTCGCCGGACGAGATGAACTGGTCGATGACGACCTGCGCGCCGTTGGCAAAATCGCCGAATTGCGCTTCCCAGATCACCAGCGACTCGGGATCGGTCGTCGAATAACCGTACTCGAAACCGAGCACCGCTTCTTCGGACAACAGGGAATCGGTGATCGTAATCGACCCGCGCCGATTGTCGATATCGTCAAGCGACAGGTACGACCGGCCCGTGGCCTGATCGTAGATGGCCGCGTGACGATGAAAAAATGTCCCGCGGCGACTGTCCTGACCCGTCAGGCGCACCTTGAAGCCCTGCCGCAGCAGGCTGCCGTAGGCCATCAATTCGGCGAAACCCCAGTCCATCGGCGACTCGCCGGCGGCCATCTTCTCGCGGTCGGTGATAATCCGCGCGACGCGCGGATGCAGGCTGAATCCCTTCGGCACGCGCGTGATCGCCTGCGCGAGCGATTGCGCTTCGGCCAGCGACAGGTGTGTATCGACCTGCTCGGCCCAGTCCGCATTCAAATGCGGCTCCCAGTCCACCGTGTATTCGTTGCCGATCATGTCGAGTACCGCGGCCTGCACCGGCTGCCCCTCGTCGACCCGCGACCGATACGCGTCCATCATCTGCTCGGGCTCGGTGGCCTCGATTTCACCGCGTTCTACGAGCTGGTTGCTGTACAACTGGCGCGTCGTCGGATGCTGCTTGATCGTCCGGTACATCTGCGGCTGCGTCGCGGCCGGCTCATCGGCCTCGTTGTGCCCGTGCCGGCGGTAGCACACGAGATCGATGACGACATCCTTGTGAAACGTCTGCCGGTACTCGAGCGCGAGACGCGTCGTGAACACGGCCGCCTCCGGATCGTCGCCGTTGACGTGGAAGACCGGCGCCTCGATCATGCGCGCGACGTCGCTGCAATACGGCGTCGAACGCATATCGAGCGGGTTGCTGGTCGTGAACCCGATCTGGTTGTTGCAGATGATATGCACGGTGCCACCGGTGCTGAAGCTGCGCGCCTGCGACATCTGGAACGTTTCCGGCACGACGCCCTGCCCGGCAAATGCAGCGTCGCCGTGAATCAGGACCGGCAGGATCTCGTCGCCGACCGCGTCCGCACGGCGTTCCTGGCGCGCGAGCACGGAGCCCTCGACGACCGGGTTGACGATCTCGAGGTGCGACGGGTTGAACGCAAGCACGACGTGAACGCGGCCGCCCGGCGTGCTGACGTCGGACGAAAAACCCATGTGGTACTTCACATCGCCGGAACCGACGAGCTCGTTCGGATCGTAGTTACCCTCGAACTCCGAAAACAGGTCTTCCGGCGACTTGCCGAGCACGTTGACGAGCACGTTGATGCGCCCGCGATGCGCCATGCCGATAACGATTTCCTGCAGCCCGGACTTGCCGCCGCGCTGAATCAGGTCGTACAACATCGGGATCATGCTCTCGCCGCCCTCGAGCGAAAAGCGCTTCTGGCCCACGTACTTCGTGTGCAGGTAACGCTCGATGCCCTCGGCTGCCGTCAGTTCCTCGAGAATCCGACGCCGCTCATCGGTCGACAGCGTGTCGTGAAGCATGCCGAACTCGAGGCGTTCGCGGATCCACATGCGCTCGCGACCGCGGGACAGGTGCGCGAAATCGGCGCCGATATGTCCGCAGTAAACGCGCTGGAGCGTCGCGATGATGTCGGCGAGGCGCATCTTGCCGTGGCCGGTGCCCGCCAGCCCGCCGGTATAGAACTCGCGCTCCATGTCGGCTTCGTTCAAGCCGAGGTGGTCGAGCTTGAACACGACCGGCAGCCGACGCTCGGCCAGGCCAAGCGGATCAAGCTTCGCGATCTGATGGCCGCGCAGCCCGTAAATCTGGATCAGCCGCGAGACTGCGGCCTGCTTCTCACTCGCGGCCGTCGGCCCCGGCTGCTGCAGCGTCGGCGCGCCGGTCGGCGCGGTCCGGGCGACCATTTCCCGACGCAACTCACGGTGCGACCGGGCCTGGTCCTGCCGCGGCCCGGGCTCATCGCCTTCGAACTTGTCGAAGAAGGCACGCCAGTTATCGGGCACCGATCCCGGGTCGTCGAGATACGCCTCGTAGAGTTCCTCGACGTAGGGTGCGTTGCTGCCGAACAGCGGAGACCACGCGTACCGTGCTTTCAGTGACTGGCTCATCTGCCATGCGTCCAGGGACAGTGCGAAAACCGCCAGGAGGCGGCGCTGCGGGAAGCGTAGTGTATCCGAGCCGCGGGCAATGTGAAATGCGTTCGAGCGGCGCCCGCCGGGTCAGCGCGACGGCAGCGGCAGGTACCACAACAGCTCCGCCAGGCCGAAGCCGAAAACGAAGGTGAACAGCCACAGTTCATAAACGATCAGCAACACGTAGCCGACGCAGATCAACTGCAGCAACCGCACGACCGGAAACAGGCCCATGAAGCGGCGTCGCGCCAGACCGACGAGCAGCACGATCGACCCTGCGGTCAGGCTGATCTTGATCGCCAGAAACGTGTCGACGTCGCGCGCCAGCAGCGAATCCATAAACACGTTGGCCTCGCTGGCCCCGAGCAATAGCAGGTTCAGCGTGAACAGCGCGTCGGTGCAGCTTAGCAACAGGACCGCGAGAGCGACGTACAGCACCCGCGGCTCATGCCAGTCGAATAGAAACCGGTGGTCGTCGTCGCTGCGGCGAACGTCGCGGCGGCGCGGGCGGAAATTACCGTAGACGAAGCCACCGATCGAACGCCGGCGACGGTCGACAAGCTGGCGCCGGCATTCGGCAACGCCCGGCGCCGGGCCGCGATTGCCGGTCAGCTGGCCGAGCACGAGCGCCTCGGCGTCGTCGCCTGGATCCGGGTTCTTCGCATCGCGTGACTGGTCGCGGTGCCGCTGAGCCATACCTGCCCTTTTTGTTACTGAGATCTTCCCTGCCCTACGATTATCTACTTTATATAAAGTGAATTAGTATATGTTTTTACATAATTTATTAACGTAAGGGTGTGAAGATGTCGGAGCATCGGCCAGAGCGGCAATTCGGTGCGTGGATCGGCACGCTGCTGATCGTCGCGAGCATGATCGGTACCGGCGTCTTTACGACGACCGGCCTGCTGCTGGCAAACATCCCGTCGGCGTCGGCGGTGCTCGCCTGCTGGGCCCTCGGCGGTCTGCTCGCGCTGGCGGGCGCGCTGTCGTATGCCGAACTCGGCGCAGCACTACCCGACAACGGCGGCGAATTCATGTTGCTGGGGCGAATCTATCACCCGGCCGTCGGCTTCACCGCCGGCGTGGTGTCGCTCGTCGTCGGCTTTTCGGCGCCGATCGCCGCTTCGGCGCTGGCGTTTTCGTTCTACCTGGAACGCGTCTTCCCTGGCGCGCCGGGCGTGCCGGTCGCGGTCGCAATCGTCTGCGGCTTGTCCGCACTGCACGCGTGGCGCGCGACCGCCGGCGGCCGCTTCCAGATCGCTATCACGTCGGCCAAGGTCGCGCTGATCATCGTGTTCATTGCCGCCGGCCTGTGGTCCGCGGCACCTGTGCCGGTGCAGGAGCTGGTGATCAAAGCAAAAACACTCGTCGATGCGCTCATGGCGCCATCCTTCGCGGTCGGCCTGGTGCTCGTATCGTTCGCCTACACCGGCTGGAACGCGAGCGTGTACATCGCCGGCGAACTCCGCGACCCGCAGCGCAGTATCCCGCGATCACTGCTCGCCGGCACGCTGATCGTCACGCTGCTGTATGTCGGCCTGAACCTGGTATTCCTGCGCGCCGTGCCCGCCGACCGACTGTCCGGCGTCGTCGAGGTCGGGCACGTCGCTGCGGCGGCCATATTTGGCGACAGCGGCGCCCGCGGACTGTCGGCATTGATCGCACTCGGACTCATTTCGACGATCAGCGCGTACGTCATGAGCGGACCACGAGTCTACGAGGCGATGGGTAATGCGTATCCGCGATTGGGCTTCCTCGCCGGTCGCGGTCGCGGCGCGAAACACGGGCCGATCGCCGCGACGGCATTGCAGGCCGGCGCGGCGCTGGCGATGCTGGCGACCGCGAGTTTCGAGTCCCTGCTGACCTACGTCGGCTTTACGCTGTCGCTGTTCGCGGCCCTGACGGT
>JBPCXI010000179.1:0-7424 GCA_051008895.1 Gammaproteobacteria bacterium
CCGCCGCCGACGCTCTGCGCCAACAACCCGTACGCGTGGTCGCCGGACGTGGTGATATTGCCGAACAGTACTAATGAATCGGTGCCGGCACGCACGGCACCGCCGTCGCCGCCACCCGCGCCGGCACCGCCGACACTGGCGGCCGCCGCGCCGCCGCCGGACAAACTGCCCGCGACACTGAAACCGCCGGAGCCGCCGCCGCCGCCGACGCTCTGCGCGACGATCGCGTGGGCGTCATTGCCGCGGGTGCTGATATCTGCGGCGTTCTCGAGATCGACGCTGCCACCATCACCACCGGGGGCGCCGTCGCCGCCCATGCTGAACGCCGCTGACGCGCCGCCGGACATCGACCCGGCGACGCTGAAGCCGCCGTCGCCGCCGCCGCCGCCGACGCTCTGCGCGAGGATGCCGTAAGAGTGCTCGGCTACTTGCAACTGCGAGATCGCCTGGTTCTGTAGCGTTTCCGGAATCGTCTGCACGTAGCGACCGATCTGAGCGACGAGTTCCGTGGCGGCCGCCTCGCCGATATCGATGACGACGGGCGGGAACCTGGTACATGAAAAGCCGAAACCGCTCGGATAGCAAAACTCCGCTTGCTCGATGCTGATCGTCGTCAGGTCTTCCACGCTGAGTTGACTGAGATCGAGGACCCTGCTGTAGGAGTCCCGCTGACCTTCCTCCGCGGTCGGCGCCATGGCCTCGGCCGTGGCCTGGTTGAGTTTGTCGATGGTTTCCTGCGCAATGCCCAGGTCCAGTAATTCCTCGACCGGGGCAGCACTGAAACCGTCGATCCCGGCGATCGCAGCAATGTCGGCCGTCGTCGCGTCGTAAAGGTCGCCGATCGTCGCAAACTGCGCGCCGAGCAACTGCTGTATGTCGGCGTCGATGCCCTCGAGTTGATCGATCGAAACCAACGCCGGATCATTGACGCCCGTCGCAATTCGTCCGGTATTGCGTACGATCACCGTGCCGCCTTTGTTGCCGGTCCCGCCCGCGCCACCGATCGCCATGCTGCCGGCGAAGCCGCCGCCGGCAGATGCCGAGATGGCGAAACCTCCGGCTCCGCCGCCCCCGCCGACGCTCTGCGCGACAATCCCGTGTGCGTCCTTGCCATCGGTCGTGATCTCGCCCGAGCTCGACACATTGACGAGCTTGCCGAGTCCACCACCGCCGCCTTTTCCGCCGATAACCGCGGAAAACGATGCACTCTCGCCGACTGCCGCCGCGATCGCGTAGCCGCCGTTGCCGCCGCCGCCGCCAACGCTCTGCGCGAACACGCCGTGCGATCGGTCGCCCAGCGTCGAGATCGCGCCGAGATTGCCGATGCGCACTTCCTGGCCGGCATTGCCGCCCGCGGCGCCATCACCACCGATCGCGACACTGGCGCCCAAACCGAACGACTGGCTGCTGCCGCCGTTGCCACCGCCGCCGCCGACGCTCTGCGCGAAAATCGCGCTGGCGTCGGAACCCGACGTCATCAGCAAGTTGTTATTGTCGACCGTCACGATGTCGGCATCGCCGCCGCCACCGCCGCTGCCGCCGATCGAGATCAAGCCGGAGCTGTCACCGCCGTCACCGCCGCCGCCGCCGACGCTCTCGGCGAAGATCGCGTTCGCGCGCTCGCCATGCGTGACGATGGAGCCATCATTAATGACTGTCACCCTGCCGCCGGCACTCGTGCCGCTGCCGCGGCCGCCGATGCCGGCCACGCCCGCACCGTCACCGCCGTCGCCTCCACCGCCGCCGATACTCTGCGCATAGATGCCACGCGCATAATTGCCGTAGGTCTCGATGATGCCGGTCGCCGCGTTTAACACGTTGACGTCCCCACCGTGGCCACCGGCCGCGCTGCCTCCACCGTAACCCGCGAGCGCGCCGCCGTCGCCGCCACTGCCGCCGCCGCCGCCGACGCTTTGGGCGAAAATGGCATGCGAACGTTTGCCGAGATCAGGAGCGCCGGCGACACCCGTCGTAATCCGGCCCCGATTCGTGACAAGGATGTCGCCGCCCGGTCCCGCACTTTTTCCGGAGCCGCCGTACGCGACGAAAACACTGGACGTGTCGCCACCGTCACCGCCGAACCCGCCGATGCTCTGGGCGTAAATGCCGAAGGCATCCATGCCCGTGGTTTTTATGTTTCCGTCACTCTCAATCGCGACGTCGCCGCCGCCGGTCGCCTGACCGCCGTCACCGGCACTCGTTCCCGTCCAGCCGCCGTCGCCACCGCCGCCGGCGACGCCGCCGACCGACTTGCCCCAGATGCCGTAGGCCTCGTCGCCCGACGTCGTGATGGTCCAGGCGCCACGAATATCAATCGAACCGCCGGATCCGCCAGGGCCGCCATCCTCGGCGCTGTTGAACGTGGCACCGGCGCCACCACCACCGCCGTTGCCGCCCCGGCTGATCGCGAGGATGCCGGTCGCGTTGTCTCCCTGGGTCGTGATTCCCTCTGCCGCGCCCGACGGATCGTTGCGCAGCGTGACGGTGCCGCCGTTGCCGCCGGCGCCGCCTGCCTTTGAATTACGGCCGGTGGAAGAATCACCACCCTGCCCGCCATTGCCGCCGGTGCTCGCAGCAAGGACGGCGATGGACTCGTCGCCTTCAGTGGCGATCAGGCCTACCGCGCCGATGTTGACGGCGCCGCCTGCTTTGCCCGGCGCGCCCCGCGTAGACGAATGGCCATCGACCAGGAACCCGGTGTAGGCATCACGCCCGTCCGCGCCTTTCGCGCCCACACTCTCGGCGACGATGGCGCGAGCCGCTTCGCCGCGGGTTTGGATCCAGCCTGTACTATTGACGCTGACGCTGTTGCCGTCGCCGCCCGCGGCAGCCTGCTCCAGCAAATCGGCGGTATATGCGTTCATGTCGGGCAGGGATGCGCCAATGTCAAGAGAGCCCGTGTCATTATCGTCGCGCCTACCCCACTTCGGGTCGCCAGTGGCCGTGTCGGCAAACGCTGTCTGCCACGTGCCCAACGTCGCCGGGTCGAGACTCAAATCCAGGGAGCCGTAGGCCTGCTCTGTGGGACCGCCGGCCCTGGTCCCCTCGGTGAGGTACTGCACGCGCGCAAAGCGGTTGGGCGCCTGAACGCCGCCGCCATGGAAAAACCTGCCGTCCTCAAAAAGCCAGAACGAACCGCCGTCTCCACCGACGACTTCTCGCTCTTCGAGCACACCATCACCGTTTGTGTCTACGAGTTCATACAGCGTTCCCGGGACAACTAAAATATTCTCTCCGTTCGAACCCTGTAGCGTCGGCAAGATCGGAGGTCCTCCGGCCGGATCGACGGCTGAAAGTAAATTGAACGAAAAAACCGTCGGGTCAAAGTTCTCCAATGCGGTCGTGACAGCCGCCGGGTAGCCGCTCGTACGGCTGGTTGCAACAATGCCGTCGCCACCGTCGTCCGAGGTACTGATGATCCCAAAATAGTTAACTTCGACGACGCCCCCAGCAACCGCCGCAGTGCCCGGAATCGGGATGCCCAGAAAAGGATCAATGGGGGCCGGCGGAGGAGTTCCCTCGCTCTCAGCGACGATTCCCCGGGCGTTCACGCCGGTGGGCGTGATCCAGACGCTGGCGTTCACCGTGACGTCACCGGCGGCCGTCCGGCTGAATACGACGCCATCGATCCCTGCTGCAGGCGCAATGGTAGGCGATTGAGTGACGTCGAGCGTATTGAAGGGCCCCGGCAGTGCCGCCGAATTGAAATCGATCCCGCTCGCGATGCCGGCGGCCTGGTCGCCGTTACAAATGACGCGGTTACCCTCGAGCGGGTCGGGCGCGCAGGGATCCGGAGCCGCCTGAGCCAGGCGCGGCGACAGCATTGCTGCGGCGGCGACTGCAGCCAGCACGAAGCTGGCGGTCATGAATCTTTTCGCGTTATCGCTGCCCCGCATAGACGATGCCTCGAGTCCAAAGCGTCGAGCGAGCAACACATGCAAACGAAAAGCGCCTCGAAGAGTTGAGGAGCCTTGAGTTCCGGAGAACCCCCTAAACAGCGCGTCGCGCTGCGTGTCCCGCTAATCTTGTTATGGCGGGCGGCGAACGAACTTCGATTCGTTCCGTACCGTCCGAATTTTGCGTCATCGGGACAGTAGATTTTCACCGTACCGTGATTACTGCGGCGCCGCAACTCAACATAAGCCCGGAAGCCGTGCTCTTCCTGCCGAGCCACAGGGCAGGCGATGTACGAAGCGCCCGCCTCGATACTATTGAATTACTCGGCGCGTGCTGCCGGCGCGTAGAACTGAATGTTCGCGCCGTCCGGCGTCTTGACAGCGAATAGGCGCAGCGGCCCGTAAGGCTGCACCGTCGCGTCGACGACCGGCACGTGAATCGACCACTCGCGCTCTTCTATAAGGGCCCGCGCCCGATCGACGTCGCGCACCGGGAAGAGAAGGCGAACAAAAAGGTGCCGGGTCTGTTTCATGACGACGGGAAACAGCCCCGGCGCCAATTACGCCTCCGCGCCGTTAGTCGCCGGCAGCAATCTGATCGAACGCGGAGACCAGAACGTCGGCCGGCTGCGCGCCGGAGATACCGTATTTTCCGTTGACGACATAGAACGGTACGCCCGAGACGCCGAGCTCAACCGCACCCGCGATCTGCGCCCTGACCGCATCCTCGTCGTCGCCGGCCGCGAGCCGTGCCGCAATGTCTTCGCTGTCCATGCCGACCTCGCCGGCGATGCGGGCCAGCACGCCGTGATCGCCGATGTCCTCGCACGCGACATGATGCGCATGGAACAGCTTCTCGGCCAGCACCGAGGCGTCGACGGCCGGGTTCGCGGCAGCCCAGTAGGTCAGCACGTGTGCGGACAATGTATTCGGCGCCATCGCCGCCGGGTCGCTGCCAAATGCGATCCCCTCGTCCGCGCCGGTATCCCTGAGGCCGGTCAACATCATCTCCGCGCGCTCGGCACCGAATTTCTCACGATAGTATTCCTGCCGGTTGCGACCCTCGCGCGGCATGTCCGGGTTCAGCTGAAATGGCTGCCAGCGCAGCGTGAAGTCGACGTCGGGCCGCTGCGCGATGGCACTCTCCAGCCGGCGCTTGCCGACGTAACACCACGGGCATACCGGATCGGAGATCACGTCGATTTCGATCTTCTTACTCGCCATCTTGCTCTGCGTTTGCGCGCCGATCCTGTTCCGCCACCAGCTTGCCGCCCATCCACACTGAAAGCCCCATGCATGCGCGGCACACACTGATCTCCATGCCGGCAACGAACAGGTCCGTCTGCACCGGCACCCAGCGGTCGAGAAACACTTCGCCGCCGTTCACCCGGTTCCAGTACGCGAGCTTCTGCTCGCGCACGTCTGGCGGAAACTGCGGGTTGCGGCGCAACTGCTCCAGGCCTTCGCCCTCGATGCGCAGCGGCACACCATCGGCATTGCTGACGGGCTCGGCGTAGACGTTCAACCAGACCTGTTCCGCGTCCTCGTTGCAGCGCGGACAGACAAAGCGATTGGACCTGATGGACGGTTCGATGACGGACTCCGCGACCAGGACTACTTGCCGGACGCCGACGGGCGGATATCGGTAATCCCCCAGTCCTCGAGCTTCTTCTCGAAGGTCCAGCGCGGATGAATCTTCTCGAGGTCGGCGAGGTCGTCATTGCCCGCGAAGTCGTAAGCGTTGCCATTGTCGTTGTACCACTGCGAATAACGCAGCGGGTAGACGACCTCCTCGGTAAAGATGCAGATCATCTTCATGACCCATTGCGGGAAAATCTTGTACTTGAACTTTGTGCCGTGCCTGTTCGTGCGCCCGGCGATGTCGACAGACTCGTCGCCGGTCATCGCGCACGAGGCGATCGAGAAACTCTCGTTCGAAAACACCTCCGGGTATTCGAACACCGTGCCACACCACTTGCCGACGTCGCGCACGTCGACCCAGTTGACTGTGAAGTCCGGCTCGTTGATGCCCGGCACGCAGTCCTCCTTGATCATGTTCGTCGACATTGCCGACTTGCCGCGTACCTGTACCGTCTTCGTGTAGTCCACGCGATGCAGGCCGTAGTAGTACGCCGGACGATGAATGCAGGTTACATTGATGCCCTGCTCGCGCAGAAAATCCGAGAACAGCAGCCGCTGGTGCATCCACCACGGGATCTCGGGCGTATCGTCGGCGATGCCGGTTACCTTGTCGGTTGGAAACACCAGCGTGATCACTTGCTTGACCGACGGATTCGCCTGCAACGCGGTCAGCGCCGACGTGACCTGATTCATGAACGCGATACGGCCGTTCACCGGGTCGTTGCCGTGATTCGTAATTTTGCCGGCCTTCGCCGTATTCGCCGTGCAGTAAAGCACCACGCCGTCGCAGTCGCGGAACGCGTCGGTCAACTTCTCCGCCGAATTCATGTCGACGCCGGAGTGAATCGTCAGCAACCCGGGATGCTCCGCCTCAGTCTTCGCCAGCAGGCGCTCGAGCCGCTCGGCCGCCTGCGTGCCGGGCGTGCGGTACAGCGCCCGGACGCGATAGCGCAGCGTCTTCGTCAGCTCCTCGACGATCGCGTAGCACTCCCAGCCCGTCGAACAGGTAACCGCGATCAGCGGCAGCTCGTTGGTCGGCGTCTGCGGCTGCGGATACTTGTCGCGCGCGGCCTTGATCTTCAGCACTGCCTCGACGAGCCGCTTGTTTTTCGCCTTGATCGCCTGCTGACCCAGGCTGACTGCCGTGTCTCTATCCATCTTACCGGCCCGCTCTTATGATTTTCGTCACTGTAAAAGTTACCGGGCATGAATTCTACCGTCTGCAGGACTCGAAGCTATCGATGCATAGCGGAGAATGTGCGATCCGGACGCCGTGCCGGGCTACTGGTAGAGGCGCCCGTCGTGCCGCAGCCATCCGGCGACATGACGTCCTCGCGGATCATGATGAGTCCAGTGAATCACACCGCCTTCGGGATTCCACTCATACTCGCCGTTGAACGCGACCGTGTCCCCCTTCTCGAGGTTAGCCAGCCGCGGCGCGAGATCGATATTGTGCGCGATCAGCAGCGTTCTGCCCGAATCGAGCCGCAGGATAAAGCGTTGATGCCGGCTACCTTCGTTGTCGTCTGCCAGAATTCTGATAACAGTCCCGCTACCTTCTGTTTGTACGCCACTGCGGCGTTCGTCGATGACAACGTCCACCGAATCGTCAGCCTGACCGGTGCGCGCCGCGGAGCCGCTACGCTGATTGTCCTGAACCCAGCCAATGAAGATAACGGCCAGCAACAACGCGGGATACAGAAATTTCTTCATCGGGCAATTATGCGGCTAAACGACGGTCTGCGGGACCGTCTAGGCAGGCAGAAATTGGCTGCGTCATAAAAAAACCCCGCCAGAGGCGGGGTTTCTTCTTCGCAATGCCTGTAGTCGAACGGGGGGTTACAAAATCGTTCGACGTCCAGGTTACGAATCTTCAGACCTGGAACT
>JBPCXI010000180.1:0-5879 GCA_051008895.1 Gammaproteobacteria bacterium
TACCCGTCGTCGTCATGCGATCCCGGCGCGTCGATACCGAAGTAGCCGCTGCTGATCCAGTTGCCGCGAATCCGCACCTCCCCGAATGCCTCGCCGTCCCACGGCTGCTCGGTCCCGTCGTCGTCGACGATGCGCAGGTCAACGCCGTAGATCGGACGGCCCTGCTTCAGCCGCATCTCATCGAACCGACCGTCGGGCAGCTCGTCCATGCCCGCCATTAGCGTGTTGAACGTGCCCAGCGGACTCGTCTCGGTCATGCCCCACGCGTGATTGACTTCGACGCCATGCTTATCGGCAAATTCTTCGATGATGTGCAGCGGACATGCCGCGCCGCCGACGATCACGCGCTTGAGCGTCGGCACGGTCGCACCACTCTCGGCCAGGTGGTTCAGCAGCGCGAGCCAGACCGTCGGCACACCGGCCGTCATCGTCACCCGCTCGGCGTTGATCAGCTCCGCGAGCGCACCACCGTCGCCCATCTTTGGCCCCGGCAGTACCATTTTCGCGCCGACCATCGGCGCGGCGTACGGCAGTCCCCAGGCATTGACGTGGAACATCGGCACGACCGGCATCACGGATTCGCCCATCGCCAGCCCCATCACATCGGGCATCGCGATCGCATACGAGTGCAGCACCGTCGACCGGTGGCTGTACAGCACGCCCTTGGGCTTGCCCGTCGTACCCGACGTGTAGCACAGGCCGCACGCGGCATTCTCGTCGAGCTCCGGCCAGTCGAACGAGTCGTGGTGCGCGGCGATGAAACTTTCATAGTCGACGGCGCCCGGCAGTGACGTGTCCGGCATCGCGTTTGCGCTCGTCAGCACGATGTAGCGCTCGACGCCGCCGAGATGATCTTGCAGTTTCTCGAGCAGCGGCAGGAACAGCGGATCCGTGAACAGCACGCGGTCCTGTGCATGATTGATGATGTAGGCGACCTGCTCGGGAAACAGGCGCGGGTTGATCGTGTGACACACCGCGCCACTGCTGGAGACGGCATAGTAGAGCTCCAGATGCCGATGGTCGTTCCAGGCGAGCGTGCCGACGCGATCGCCGGACTGCACCCCCGCCGCGGCCAAAGCGTTCGCGAGTTGCCGCACGCGCCGGAACGTATCGCTGAAGGTCGCGCGATACAGGCCGTCCGCGGTGACGGACACGATCTCGCTGTCCTTGTGCACGCGGTCGGCAAATTCCATGATGCTGGTCACGGACAGCGCGCGGTTCATCATTAATCCAGGCAACATCGTGTCGAATCTCCGTCAGTTCTGTTCCGGCAACGCGTACGCGACGACGTAGTCGGAAACATTATTGAATCCCTTGAATATATGACCACCCGCGGCGACGACGACGAACTGCCGGCCATCGGCCTCGTAGGTCATCGGCGTCGCCATCGCCGGCGCGGGCGTGTCGACTTCCCACAGCTTTTCGCCGGTGTCGATATCGAACGCGCGGAACTTCTCGTCCGACGACGCGCCGATGAACACGAGCCCGCCCGCGGTCGCGGTCGGGCCGCCGGCCAGCGGCGTGCCGAACTCGAGCGGGATCGGCACCGGCATCAAGCCCGAGAGCGTGCCGAGCGCGAATCGCCAGGCCGTGCCGGTATCTCCGGTCAGGTCGATCGCCGCAAGCTCGCCCCACGGCGGGGACGTGCACGGCGAAAAGAACGGCGACATCACCGGCGCGAATTCATAGCTATACGGCGTACCGGCCATGTCCGTCGGCGGGCCCATAGGTCCCTGACGCGGCATATTCCGCATCTCGTCCGTGATTTCGTCGCTGCGCGTAAGACGGATGAACATCGGCGTCTGCGAGATCGGTACGATCAACCGGTTGCCGACCGGGTCGAACGCCGCGCCACCCCAATTGAATATCGACGCGCCGGGCAACGTCGCGGTGCCCTCGAAACTCGGTGGTTCGTACAAACCGCCGGTGCGAAACGCGGCGATCTTCTGACGACACGCGGCGCGATCGAAAAATGTGAATCCCCACGCGTCGTCCGGCGTCAGGCCGACGCGCCCGACCGGCGCGGGCCGCGTCGGGAACGGCTGTGTCGGTGACAACACTTCGCCGGGCACGCCGTCGGTCGGCACCGCGCGTTCCTCGACCTTGAACACCGGTTCGCCGGTCTCGCGATCGAGTACGAATATCAGCCCCTGCTTCGTCAGCTGAATCACGACCGGCACCCGCTCGCCGTCGCGGGCGAGATCGACGAGGATCGGCTGCGACGGCAGGTCGAGATCCCAGACGTCGTGATGAACGACCTGGAAGTGCCACGCCACCGTGCCGTCGGCCGCATTCAGCGCGACGACGGAATTCGCATAATTGTTGTCGCCGGGCCGGAGGCCGCCGAAGTTGTTCGGCCCGGCCGTCGCGGTCGGCAGGAACACCAGCCCACGCCGTTCGTCGACGGACATCATGGTCCACGTGTTAGCGCCGCCCGGACCGTCCGGCAGCGGCTCGAATTCCCAGCGCTTGTTGCCGCTGCGAGCGTCGTAGGCCCGCACCGCACCACTCGGGCTATCCGCGCGCCAGAACTTCGTATTGTCCGCCGAACCGATGATTACGACGTCACCGGCGACGATCGGCGGCGCCGAAAACTGCACGTCGCCCTCGTTAAGGTCCGGCACGTCATCCCAGATCTCGGGACGCACGTCGACCTCGCCGGCGTCGCCGAATCCGGCGCACCGTTCGCCGGTACGCGCGTCGATCGCGATCAGCCGCAAATCCTTGGTCGCGGTGAAGATGCGATGCGCGCAGGCGTTGGCCGATTCGTTAGCTGACGGGTCCGCCCAATAGGTCACCCCTCGACACAGGAACTTGTTACCCGGCGGCCCGAGCTCGATCTCCGGGTCGAATACCCAACGCTCAACGCCGGTCACAGGATCGAGCGCGATCACCCGATTCATCGCGGAGCAGAATACCAACGCGCCGCCGGCGCTCGCCGGCACCAGGATCGGCGTTACATTGAGCGCGGCCATCGCGCGCCGGTCCGGATGCCGCGCGATGTCGCCGGTGCGGTACGACCACGCGCGTTCGAGACCTGCCACGTTACCGCGATTGACCTGCGTCAGCGTCGAGTAGTGCGATCCGCCCGCGTCGCCGCCGTAGTGCAGCCAGTCGCCGTCGGCCGCCACCGCGGCCGCCGCAACGACCTGCGCAACCGCCAGCCCGGCCATCTTGAACCCGGTCATCGTCAAACTGGCAATGGTCGGGCCACACCGCCGCGCGAGTCGGAACATATTCATGGCGCGAAGTTACCACGATTGGCCCCGGACGCCGGGCCGCTCGCCCCGGCGCCAGAGACTGTGAAGCGGTTCTTGCGCCCGGTCACGCATAAGCCTATAGTTTCCGTTTACGTCAACTTTTGAGCATACGATGTCAGCGACCTACTCCATCCAACAACTGTCCCGCGAATTCGGGGTCACCGCGCGAACGCTGCGCTTCTACGAGGACAAAGGCCTGCTGGCGCCGGAGCGGCGCGGCTCGACGCGCCGCTATTCCGACCGCGACCGCGTTCGGCTGCGCCTGACGCTGCGCGGGAAACGACTCGGATTTTCGCTTGATGAATGCTTGGAAATCATAGATTTATATGATCCTACTCAACCAAATAATCAATATCAGTACGTGACACTACTGGACCGCATCCGTGCCCATCGCGCAGACCTGCTGCAGAAGCTGGCCGACATCGAGGCGACGCTGCGGGCAATGGACGACGTGGAACAGAAATGCCTTGCCGGCATGGCGAGCGCGAGCAGCCAATCCGGGCGGGGCCGGAAATCTATGACTGGAACGTCAACTACGGGGTAATCCGATGGGCGGTATCTACTATGACGAGTTGCAGCCGGGCGAGCGCATCGAGCACGCACTGCGCCGGACCGTCACCGAAACGGACAACGTGCTGATCACGACGCTGACGCATAACCCGGCGGCGCTGCACCTCGACGCCGAGACAATGGGCGCCAGCGAATTCGGCCGCGTGCTCGTCAACAGCTGCTTCACGTTGAGCCTGATGATCGGCGTGTCGGTCGGCGATACCACGCACGGTACCGCCGTCGCGAATCTCGGCTTCGACGAGGTGCGCTTCCCGAATCCGGTCTTCGTCGGCGATACGCTGCGTTTCGAGACCGAGGTCGCGACCAAGCGCGAGAGCCGTTCGCGGCCCAATGCGGGCATCGTCACGTTCGAACACCGCGCATTCAACCAGGACGACGAGCTGGTCGCGACCTGCACCCGCGTCGGCCTGATCGCCAAGCGGCCCGCCGCATGAAGATGCGCAGCTGGCTGTTCGTGCCGGGCGACAGCGAGCGCAAGCTGGCGAAGATCGCGGGCTGCGACGCAGACATCGCAGTCATCGACCTCGAGGATGCGGTCGCACCGGCGTCGAAATCCGCCGCGCGTGACCGCGTCGCCGAGTTTCTCCGCATGCCGCGAGAGTCGTCGGGACCGGCCGTCTGGGTGCGCATCAACCCGATCGATAGCGAGTATGTGCCCGCCGACCTCGACGCGATCGTGCCGGCCGGGCCGGACGGCATCCTGCTGCCGAAGCCACGCGGGGTCGTCGATATCGCCGCGCTCGATACCGAGCTGCGCGACCGCGAGGGCGGTACCGAGATCCCGGTTGCCGCAACGGTGACCGAGACCAGCCTGAGCGTCGCGCGCCTTGACGACTACGTCGACCATCCGCCGCGGCTGATCGCCGCGTCCTGGGGCGCGGAAGACCTCGCCACGGAACTCGGCGCCAGCGGCAATCGTGACGCCGACGGACAGTTCAGGGACGTGTTCCGCTATGTCCGCGCGCGCTTCCGCCTGGCCGCCGCGGCGGCCGGCCTGCCGGCGATCGACACGCTGTGGCCGAACTTTCGCGACCTGGACGGCCTCGCCGCCTACGCGGATGCCGCACGCGCGGACGGTTTCGCGGGCATGCTCGCGATCCACCCGGACCAGGTACCGGTCATCAACGCCGCGTTCACGCCGACGGCCGATGAGATCGATTACGCCCAACGCGTTGTCGCCGCGTTCGACGCCAATGCCGGCGCCGGCGTCGTGGGTCTCGACGATCAAATGCTCGACCGCCCGCACCTGCTGCACGCGCGCCGGGTGCTCGAATTCTTCGCTAAGGACTGATACCGAATGCCCGCAATCGACACCAAAATCGACGCGAACGGCGCCACCTTCACGGCCAATCGCGACTCGAACCTCGAACTGGCCGCTGACCTGCGCGACAAACTCGCGATCATCGAGGGCGGCGGCGGCGAGCGCACGCGTCAGCGGCATGTTGACCGCGGCAAGATGCTGCCGCGCGACCGCATTCGCGGACTGCTCGATGCCGATTCGCCGTTCCTGGAGTTTTCGCAGCTCGCGGCCTGGAACATGTATTCGAAGGACGTCGCGGCCGGAGGCATCGTCACGGGCATCGGCCGAATCGACGGCCGCGAGTGCGTGGTCGTCGCCAACGACGCGACGGTTAAAGGCGGCACCTATTTCCCGCTGACGGTCAAAAAACACCTGCGCGCGCAGGAGATCGCGATGGACAACCGCCTGCCGTGCGTCTACCTCGTCGACTCCGGGGGTGCGTACCTGCCGCTGCAGGACCAGGTATTTCCCGACCGCGACAACTTCGGCCGCATCTTCTACAACCAGGCCAACCTGTCGGCCGCCGGTATCCCGCAGATCGCGGCTGTGATGGGCTCGTGCACGGCCGGCGGCGCATACGTGCCGGCGATGGCCGACGAGAGCATCATCGTGAAGAAACAGGGCACGATTTTTCTCGCCGGTCCGCCGCTCGTCAAAGCCGCGACCGGTGAGGACGTCTCCGCGGAACAGCTCGGTGGCGCGCACGTCCATACCGAGCTGTCGGGCGTCGCGGACCACTTTGCCGACGA
>JBPCXI010000181.1:0-3244 GCA_051008895.1 Gammaproteobacteria bacterium
CCCAGTGCGCGGCGCCGGTTGTCACCGTGAATGCCGCAGGAATCGCCAGCAAATTGACCTCGCCGTCAGCGACGCAGCGAAACAGTTCGGGGAAGCGAAGATCATAGCATACGCCGATCGCGAGCCCCCCCCACGGCGTTTCTATGCGCAACGGAGAATCGCCTGCCATCGTATGCGCAGATTCGCGGTAGGTCTCGTCACCGCCGGGCACGTTGACGTCGAACAGGTGCAGTTTGTCGTAGCGTCCGCGACGATTGCCGTCACCGTCCACGACGACGCAGGCGGCATAAGGCCGCGCCGAATCCGCGCTGCGTATCGGCAACGTACCGCCGACTATCCAGATGCCCAGTCGCGCCGCCGTTGCAGCCAGGAAATCCTGTACCGGACCGCTACCGTCCGGCTCCGCGATCGTTACGCGAAAGGCCTCGTCGGCGCCCATCGCGGCGAAGTTTTCCGGCAACACCGCGAGCTGCGCGCCGTCGGCCGCCGCATCAGCCAATAGCGCGCCGGCCTCAGCCAGATTTGCGGCGACATCCGCGCCGGTGCTGAGCTGAATGACGCTGACGCGCGTCGATTTCATTCATCGCCCGACGCGGTCAACGCGTCCTCGAGGTACGTCTCGCAATTCTTCAGCGGCGACACGTTTAACTCGCTGCCTTGCAACTGCTTGACCACCGGATCGTCCCAGCTCCCCGAAACCAGGTAGAACGATTCGCCGAGCTGGCTGAGCGGCTTGCGAAACACCTGCGAGAACAGCAGCATCGCAGCGCCTGCCGCGGGTCCGGCGACGACCGCGCCGCCGAGCGCGAACAGGTTGGACACGTGTGGACGCACGACAGCGAGTTGATCGTAGTCCTCGTCGCGCAAGCCGGTGCGGCCGACGATACCCATGTCGGCCACCGATCCTTCGAGGCCGAGATTGCAGGTATACACGTTGCCGGCATCGAGCGTGAAGTCTCCGCGCAGCGTGTCGAACCCGAGCCCCTCGTCCGTGACATCGCGAAAGTCGAGCGCGAGTCTTCGCGGCAGCGCGGTGACGCTGAGAATGCCGAGCAGCCGTCCGCCGCCCGGCTCCAGAGACAGCAACGCGCCTTTCTGCATGTCGACGCTGAAGCTACCGTCGGCGCGATACAGGAACTCCGCATTGGGCGCGCCGGCCCAGCTTAGATCGACGTTCGCCGCAACGGTCTCGCCCTCTATCACCGGTTGGTAGCCGAACGAGTCCAGCACTGCCTCGATGTCCGTACCGCGCAAGGCGAGCCGCAATCGGCTTTGCTGCACGCTATCGTCGTTGGGGCTCACGAGCCACGCGGCGTTCCCCTCGACGGTAAACGTCGGCCCGACGATGTTGATCGGCTCGACCTCGAGTCCGTAAGGTGTCGAGCGCATTGACGCCGTGAGACTGCCGAAGCGCAGCTTGCCGAGCACGAACTCGTCGGCGGTAATCGACACCGGCGGCACTTCGCGCGGGTCACCGTCGGTGCGATCGCCGGGATCGGACTCGACGAGCCACATGCGTTCGAGATCCAGAACAATCGGACTGTCGTTATTCGATTCCGGCGGCAACATGATGTCACCGGCCAGGTTCGGGCCGTCGACGGCGATTTTCCATGTGCGACCTTCCCGCCGGGCATCAAGGCCGACGCCGGGGAACTGCTGCCCGAAGATCGCCAGCCGGTCCGCGCGCAATTCGGCCGAGCGGTAAAGTTCCTGCCAGTTCGAGTCTGCACCGCCGTCAGCGAGCGCGAGCCAGTCGTCCAGCCGGATGAAGCCCACATGGCCCGTCAGTGCGACTCCCGGCTCCAGCGGCATCAGCGCTGCGGCCGTGCCGGCGTGCACGTTGCCGCGTTCCACGCGCCAGCGCCCGCTTGCCGCATCCAACAGCAGCGCCCAGTTCACGTCGCCGGCAAACCTGCCGATGATCTCGAGTGACTCCTCGTCGGGCCATGCGATCCCGAGCTCAAAGGCGCGCGCGACGTCGGCGGTCTTGGCCAGGGGCGCGGGCAACCGGCTCTCGACGCCGACCAGGTCCGACCTGACGACGATCTTCAGTGGCGTTTTTTCTTCGCCTTCGCGCCGCGCAGGAATCATCGTCAATGCCTGCCACGACGGCGCCCCATCGAATCGATCGGCCTGCGGCAGATTCAGTACGTCAATCCAGCTGCGCACCGGCGTGATGCCGCTCATCGTGATGAACTGTGCGTACGCGCCGCCCGCTTCGGCCGGCCTGAGGCTGACCGTGACCGGCTCACCGAGCAACTCCGCCGTCAGGCCATCAGCATAGAACCTGGTGTTGCGCACCGTCAGCGACCCGGTGATTCGAGTCAGATCGAAATTCAGGCGTTGCAGCGAGAGTTGCGCATCTTCCGTGTCGATATCGAGACGCAGGTCGTACTCCTTCGGCCGCTTGATCGGCAGAAGAAATTCCGCATCGGCCGAGAGGTTGCCGGCACCGCCGACACGATCGAGTATCGGCCCCACCGCGTCTGCCAGCGGACTGGCGCGCAGGAATCCGAGCACCTGGTCGAAGGTTGCGGTTTGCGGCCCAGTCACGGAGAGCATGCCCTCACGCAAATTGGGAATCCGTACGTCGGCGTCCTGGAGGTACAGCCCGCCGTAATTCGCACTGTTACTTCGGGTCGCGAACGAGGCGCCATCAAACACGAGCTGGGCGTTCAGATTCTCAACCTCGGGCCAGCCGGGTGCATAGTCGAGCTTGCCGTCGGCGACGTCGACGACGACGCGGAACACACCGTCACCGCCGGCGAACGGGAAACGTCGCAGCGGGCCGCGAATCTCGATATCCGCACCGGCGACACGACCCGCAAGTATCGACCGCCGCAGCCACCCCGACAGTTTGTCGGAGAATCGATTCAACGGGAGATAGTCGAGGACGCCGGGCGCACTGTTCACCTGCGCGGTCGCCGTCAGATCGAGGAACGGGGACTCGCCGTTGCTCGGCAGCGTCAACTCGAATCGCGAACTTGCCTCACCGATCGGGAGCCGGACGCTGATGTTGTCGCTGAGAACGCGCACGCCGTCGGGTGTCGCGCGCCAGACGAGAAATCCTTCCAGCGCATCAGCCGCCAACGGCACCTCGAATAGTTTCGGCATCGTCAACGCTGCCTGCTCGCTGTCCAGCTGCAAGCGGCCACCTGCCTCGTCGGCGACGACCGTGCCGGTCACTCCGATCAGCCCTTCGCCGGCCGGCAAGCCGACGACACCGATATCCTCGAACCGAATC
>JBPCXI010000182.1:0-22601 GCA_051008895.1 Gammaproteobacteria bacterium
GCCTGCGCTACCGGGTCGTTACCGCCACGGGGACCGAGTACTGGGTCCTGACCCGCGGACGGTAGACATTTATGAGTGCGCTGCGATACGCGTGGCTGACCGGATCGCTGCTGCTCGCGCAGGGCTGCGGCCCGACTCTGCAGACGTGGCATACCGAGAAGCTGACCGAGGAATTCACTTCGGCTAAGGCCGATGACGTTGCTACGTTCGCCGACTACCTGGCTCTAGAGGACCGCCTGTTCGAGCAGCTCGACGAGAAAGTCTATGCGCTTGTCGATACCGGCCCCGAGCAGGCGCTGGTCCGCTACAGCGGCGGCAGCGTGGCAGATCCCCGCGACAATGAACCGGACTGGAACCGCAGTTTCGAGCTGATGCCGGAATCGCCCGTCGGCGGCGTGTTGCTGCTACACGGGATGTCCGACTCGCCGTACAGCCTGCGCGCGCTGGCGCAGACGCTGCACCGGCAGGGCTATTGGGTCGTCGGCCTGCGCATGCCGGGCCACGGCACGGCGCCCTCCGGCATACGGTACGTCAGGATGGAGGACATGACCGCCGCGGTGCGCATCGGTATGCGGCACCTGGCCGCCAGTGTCGGGCGCAAACCCATACACATGATCGGTTACTCGACCGGTGCCCCGCTCGCCCTCGATTTTTCCCTCGACGCGCTGGATGGCAACGCGGAACCGGTGCCGGCGAGCGTCGTACTCATTTCGCCGGCTATCCGCATTCACGCGGTCGCGGGTTTGGCGCGCTTCAAGAATGGTCTGGCGGTGCTGCCAGGCCTCGGCGGGCTCGCGTGGACACAGGTGCAGCCCGAATTCGATCCGTACAGGTACAACTCGTTCACGACGCGCGCCGCGGACATCGTCCATCGGCTGACCCGCACGGTCGACCGGCGCGTTGCCGCACGCGCGGGCTCTGGTCCGGACGATTTGCTGCCGCCGATCCTGGTATTGAAATCGACCGTCGACGCTACCGTGACGACCGAAGCAGTCGTCGACAACCTGCTCAAGCGCCTGGCCCCGAATCGAAATGAGCTCGTGCTGTTCGACATCAATCGGTCGGCGGCAAAATCGACGCTGCTGATCGCAGACCCGGGGCCGTTGACCAACCGGCTGATGGCCGACACAACGCTGCCGTTCGCCGTCACCCTGATCACCAACGAGAACGCCGACAGCCGTCGCGTTGTTGCCTTGCGCAAGCCACCGTATTCTGCCGCTGCCGCGAAAAGTCAGCCGCTGGACCATGAATGGCCTCTGGGCGTGATCTCGCTGTCACACGTCGCGCTGTCCTTTCCGCCCGACGACCCGCTCTATGGCCGACGCCCACCTGGCAACGACGATGCGATATTCCTCGGCGAGATGAACCTGAAAGGCGAGCGCGGCGTGCTGCAGCTGCCATATAGCTGGCTCCTGCGCATGCGCTTTAACCCGTTTTACGACGTCGTCGAGCAGCGCGTGCTCGACTGGTTCGACGCTGCGCGCTAGCCGGAACCGACTACCCGTCGCCGTCATGGTGCATTGAACGGGAACACCAGCGGCGCAAGCAGCAACGTGACCAGCCAGGTCAGCACCAGCAGCGGCATACCGACCTTCACGAAATCCGCGAAGGCATAGCGGCCGGGTTCGACCACCAGCGTCACGACCGGAGTCGATACGGGGGTGACGAATGCGGCGGACGCGGCGATCAGCACCGCGACCGCGAATGGATACGGCGAGACGCCCAGGGTTTCCGCGGCAGCGATTGCGATTGGCGCAACGAGAACGGCGGACGCGGTGTTCGACAGGAACAGGCTAAGGGCCGCGGTAAGAAAAAATATAGCGGTCAGCATCGGGCCGGGACCGGAATCGCCGACGCTGGTCATCAGTGCGTCGACAATGATCTTCGTCCCGCCGGTGCGTTCCAACGCGTCCGCCAATGGCAACATCCCGGCGACGAGTACCAGGCTGCTCCAGTGGATCGCCCGATATGAATCCTCCATCGTCAGGCAACGCGTGAACACAGCGGCCAATACAGCCATGATCACGGCCGCTACCAGCGGCACGACGTCGAAGATGCTGAGCAGCACCATCACCGCAAGGATGACCAGCGCCAATGGCATGCGCCGATAGGCGGGGACCACTTCCGCGTGTTCGGACGGCATCTCGAGCACGATGAATTGATGATGCCGGGCGCGCAATCGCTGAATAGCTGCCCACGGCCCGATCACCAGCAGGCTATCCGCCGGCGCCAGCGGCGCGTCCTCGTAGTCGGCGACAACCTCGCGATTGCGACGCAGGCCAACAACATTCAATCCGTAACGCGCGCGAAAATCTGCCTCGGTGAGGGTCTTGCCGAGGAGCGTCGAGTCGGGATGAATCAGCACCGTGGCACCACCAATCTCCCACAACCATCGTTGCCGGTCTCTGTCGGAAGCCGAATACGACGTCAGTTCCTGTTCCAGCTGCAGTTGCTCCAGAGCCTCGGGAAGCCCGGCGATGAGCAGCACGTCACCGGTCCGGATTTCGGCATCCGGCGACGGCAAAACGATGCGCTCCTCGGCGCCGCGTCTGCGCTGCATGATGCCGAGAATGGCAACCGCGTAACGAGTCTCGAGCTCGGCATCGCGAAGCGTTCCTGCCCCCAACGGAGAGTTCGGACCGATCTGCATGGATTCGTAATGTCGACCCGCACGGAATTCCTCCCAGAGTTCGTCAATGGTGCGTGCCCGATCGCCTGCAACCGATGTCTGAATCTCGCGCGGCAATAACCGGCGGCCCGCCAACAGCACATAACTGATCGCAACGGCGAGTACCACGACGCCGACCGGCGCGAACGCGAAGAATCCGAATCCGTCATAGCCCGCGGTTTTCAGTTCCTCGTGCACGACGAGATTTGGCGTTGTCGCAATCAGCGTCAACATACCGCTGATCAGGGCCGCGTAGGACATCGGCATCAGCAGTCTCGACGCGTTCAGATTGGTTTCCGCGGCAATTCTCAGCACGATGGGGATAAAAATTGCGACGACGGCGGTAGAACTCATGACCGCCCCCAGCACGCCGGCCCCGATCATGATCACCACGAGCAAGCGTGCCTCGCTGGCACCACCCTGTTTGAGGATCAGGTCGCCGATCGCCACCGCAACACCGGTTCGATCCAGCGCCTCGCCCACGATCAGCAGGCCGGCCACGAGTATCACGACGGGACTGCCGAAACCCGCTAATGCCTCGTCCGGAGAAAGTACACCGCTCAGCATCAATGCGAGCACGACCAGCAACGCGACGACATCGAAACGTACGCGATTGCTGGCCATCAATGCGGCAGCCACGCCGATCAATGCGAAGACGAACGCGGCCTCACCCGACACGTGAATAATTTCTTGCTTTGATGCCGGAGGTCAGCGGCGACACCACTGGAACCCGCTCCGAATGGTTGCTGGCGTCATACTCCGGCGATCCGTCGCCTGCTGGTCATCGCGGGATTCGGCTGCCGACGCTAGTTGGCGCCGTGCATGAACTGCCCCATGATCTGGCGCGTGAGTTCGTCGATATCGCCCTGCGACATGTTGCGCACGTCCTCACGCACGCGACCCTGCGCCGCGCCCTCCCACGCCAACGCATTATTGGCGCGGTCGACGATGTCGATACCCAACGTGCCCACGGTGTACTGACGCACCGTGGTCTGGTGTCCGGACCAGACCGACATGCTATGGCGGCTGTGCGGATGCCTGCGCATGCTCATGCTGGTCGCCGTCGTCGGTGTGGTGCGAACATCCAACCGGTCTTCCGTCACGATGAAAAAGTCCACCAGCAGGTCAGGCGAGTCCGACTGCCGGAAACCCCTGCCCTTCATTTCCAGCGTCATCGAGTCGATCAGCATCGAGCTGAGCGGCGTTCGAGCGCCACCCTCCCGGTCGGTCGAAAGCGGCTGCATGAAGTTGAAGGTGCGGAAGTTCGAGAAATCCGTGGCCGGATTCGCATTGGCGATTATCGTTGGCCCGGATGTCGCACACCCCGCGAGTAGCGCGATAATCGCGAGTAGCGCCGACGAACTGGCCAAAATTAACCCGCGTCGCATGTTGAACTCCCTTTAGGATTCAGATGAAAACTCAGTCCTGCGGTTCCGGCGTGTAGTGCTGGTCGAGGAACCCTCGCAGCGTGTCGGCCCAACCGCCGAATATACGCCGCGCATCTGCCGTGTTGGTCACGCGGCTGCTCCAGGACACCCTGCCACCCGCGCGGCGCACCGCCTGCCTGTCAATCGCACGGCCGATGATCTGTCCGCTGAGCGAATCGAAGAGTTCGATATAGAGCGTCGCGGCGCCGCTCGACGCCGCGTAAGTCCGTGATCGACCCCCACGCTGCGTGTCCGGCGCGGTGATATCGAGATCGATGATCGCCGGGCGCAGCAGAAGTACGTCGGTATTCGCGCCGTTAACGATCTCGAAGCCACCATCGGCCTCCAATCGCTCGGTGAACACCTGCTTGAACAGGTGCGCGACATCGGCCTTGATCCGTTCCATGTCGCTCGCACTGACGCGTGAACTCCGCCTGCCACGGTTCTGATCGCGCTGCCAGTTGCTGCGAAACGAGACGAACGGCTCCAGTATCGCCACGCGCTGGAAAGCGGAGAAATCGGCGTCCGGATCAATGTACGCGACACCGACCGCGGCGTCCTCTACGCGCACCAGGCCATCGAAGCTGGTCCCCTCCTCGTCGGCCTGCGCACCGATACTCGCAAAGCTCAAGCTCGACAGCGCCAGAATAACAGTCAGTGTCTTACGCATCTTTTTCTCCTGTCCTTATTGATTCTTTTTGTCGCGGGCGCCATGACTCGCAACGGGACTACTGCTGGCGGAACCGATGACCGCATGATTGGTCTGGCACCAGCGACCCGAGACTAAGGTTAACCTAATACACTCTTAATGATAAGTTAACGACCGGAACCCGAATGCAAAAAGAAGGCCCAGCCTATGAATGGCCAATTATCGAGTCGATTCCTGCTGACCGTCATTGCGGCTGCCACCCTATTTCTCGCCGGCTGCGCGACTGCGCCACGATCCGGGCAATCGGTTACCCAGCAGATCGGCATCGTGATCGGCGCACAGGCTGTCAACCTGCAGTCCGCAACCGGAGGCGGTGCGCTGGTCGGCGGCACGCTCGGTGCGGTAGCTACGTCGAGCGGCGCGAGTTCTTCGCGCAGGATGCGCAACGCCATCATCGGCGGTGCCGCCGGCGCGGCGATCGCCAGCTCGGCCCAGGGCAATCTGAATGGCATGCAATACACGGTTGAGGTCGGCTCGGGCTCGCGAATTACCGTGGTCACGGATCAGCGGGAAATCCGTGTCGGCGACTGCGTGGTCGTCGAACAGGGTGGCAGAGGCATGGCGAATGTCCGGCGTACCTCACCGGCCCTCTGTGAAGCGAACGCGGCCAACGAGGTCGATAAGGAAATACGCGATGAACTCAACGAGCTCGCCGGCATGTGCCTGCAGGCCAAGGAGCGCCTCCTTGACGCCGAGACCGACGCTGAAATCGAGACTGCGATTCGCCGCGTGAATATTCTCTGCGACGATTGAGTCGCAAGGAGAGACCCGTCTCATGTATGTACTTAACGGCATCGTCTTGATTATCGCCGGGTTCGGAGCGATGGGTTTCGGCCTGTTCCTGTTCTACGCTCTGCTGCCATTGTTTTATGCGTTCTTTGGCGCCGGTGTTGGCTACTGGTTAGGCTCATTCTTTACCAGCACTCCCCCTGGCGAAATGAGTTTGATCAAGTTCATTTTCGTGATCGGGGGCGGGATCGCATTCGCCAGCAGCGCTTACTTCCTGGAACCGTTCCGCCGGATACTCATTGGAGTCGGCCTGGGGTCCCTGGTTGCCGGGCTGATCGCCAGCGCCCTGGGGCTAACGGGCATGCTCGGTAGCATCATCATGTTTGTTGGCGCGGTTCTTGGTGCGGGTATTACGCTAGCGGTATTCGATCGCTTCATCATCGTCGCGTCAGCGGTGGGCGGCGCAGGACTGGTCATGGACGGCGTCTTTCTTGTGTTCCGATCCCTGGATATCGTCGATCGAACGAGCATTGCAGACGGTGCGATTGCCCCCGTTGTTATATGGGCCGTACTTGGCGCGCTCGCTCTCACGTGGCAATTCACGAACATTGAACGGTGGACACGCAATACCTACCGGGCGACTGATCAGTGATATTGGCAATACAGTGATAGCAATTATCCGGGAACCCGCAGGCGGAAGAATCTGTTGAAGCGCAGCATTGCAGTGCGCATGCGATGAACGGCGCAAAACGGAAGTCGCGGCGGCCGGCATGTCTGGCGCTGTCGGAGCCCGCGCCGGTGCAGTAAACTCGCCGGGTGTTGCTCTTCCTTCAACGTTTATTCCTGGTTACCGGTGCCAGCATGCTGGCGTTTTTCGCCGTCACCCAGGTGCACGGCGCCGTGAGCCGGCAGCAGGCGCTGGACGCATTCCGAGTCGCACAGGCCGCGGCGGTTGAGCCGAAGGCCACGAGCCCTGCGCAACGACAACTGGCGCCGCCCGACCAGACACAGTGGGCTGAAAACCGCATCATGGCCTACCGGGCCAGCCTGCAGGCGCCGCCCGTCCTGCCGCAGGGTGTCTTGCGAATCGAATCGCTGGCACTGGAAGTGCCGATTTTCGCCGACACCAGCGAACTCAACCTCAATCGTGGCGTGGGCTGGATCGAGGGCACGGACACACCGGGAGAGACCGGCAATGTCGGCATCGCCGGGCATCGCGACGGATTCTTCCGGGTACTCAAGGACATCAGCGTCGGCGACGTCATCGACGTCGAGTCGCTGAGCGGCCCCACTCGCTACCGCGTGGCAGAGACATTCATCGTCGAACCCGAGGACGTCTATGTGCTGGATCGGACCACGGAGCCCAGCCTGACCCTGGTGACTTGTTATCCGTTTTATTTTGTCGGCCATGCGCCTCAGCGCTTCATCGTACGTGGCGTACTGGTTGATGCAGATTCCGGTGCAGACGGCTAACCGGACAACAACGAAGAAAAGGAGACTGTTAATGAAGATCAAAACCGTTCTGGGTTCGGCAGCGGCGCTGCTGGTTGCCGCAGGTTTTTCCGGCCAGGTATCGGCCGGGGGCCACGAGTCAGCCGGCGCGCTGAGCTGCGCGGACATCGAGTTCAATTCCTCGATCACCGACGTATTGCCGAACGCCAATGAAGCGTGCCTGAGCGTAATCGAAAGGGATGGTCGGCCCTTTGCCGAATTCAAGGCGGAGGTCGTTCGCAACCGTGGCGCCACGATGCACGCCAGGTTCAAGCGAGCCGATGGCGGCTGGACCGATACCTACGAGCTCACTCCGGACAAATCGCGAAGAGTTAACATCGGCGGTGAGAGCATTCGACTGCGCGACATGCAGCGGGGCCAGCAGATGAACATCTTTCTGCCGGCGGATCGCTTTGAGATCGTCGTCGCCGACGATGACGATGTGGCGACCGAACCCGTGACTTTCGTTGTCATCACGCTGAGACGCGCGCCCGCAGCCCCTGCGGCGCTGCCGACCACAGCCGGTCCGCTGCCGCTGATCGGCGTGCTGGGCAGTCTGTTTCTCGCGCTGGGCGCTGGCATAGCCATGCTCCGACGCCGGATTCGCAGCTGACAATGGTTTTGTTGTGACCCGGTTTCGCTGAACGATTGCAAAGGGCCCCATCGGGGCCCTTTGCAGTTGTGGCGGAGAGGGCGGGATTATTCGCCGCCTGCGGCGGCTCACCCCTCAAGGGGGCCGCTCGCGACCTTCGGTCGCTGCGCGTTCTCTCCCCGCCAGCCGGAGCGCTACGCACTCCGCCTGCCGGACCCGAGTCGAACCGACGGGTTCTCACCTGGCACCCCCTCACTGGTAACAGAATGCGCCCCCTTTGCAGGGGACGCATTTTGTTACTGGCGGAGAGGGCGGGATTCGAACCCGCGATACGGGGTTACCGTATACTTGAATTCCAATCAAGCGCCTTCGACCACTCGGCCACCTCTCCGATAATGCAGATGCACTTTTGGGCCGCGAAGCGTAGCGCAGGCCCGGCGCTCATTCAATCGACGCCCGCTAGCGCCAGACTCAGGTCGGACTCGTGTCGAAATAGTCCGGTGGCGCTTCGAGGCAGGGTCCGGGAATAGACCCGTCCTTGCCCGCCGGCAACGCCGGAATCTGCACGCTGCCCGCAGGATCCGGCGCCTCGAGATCTTCCGGCACGGACATCGGCGGCAGGCTGCGCTGTTCGTGATACTCACGCGGCTCCAGGCACGCCTTCGGCTTGTAGCCGCGGTTGCAGCCGACGATAACGAGTAGTGCCAGCAGCAGCGCGATGAAGCGGGTCGCGGCGATCATGTCAGTCCGGCCTGCGCCAGCGCCGCCTCGAGCAGCGGTTCGTGCTCGACGCTGAGTCGCGTCAGCGGCAGGCGGATACCGCCCGGAATGCGTCCCATCCGCTCGAGCGCCCATTTGACCGGAATCGGATTCGACTCGACGAACAGGTCACGGTGCAGACCGGCCAGCGACCCGTCGATTTCCGCGGCAGTATCGGCATCGCCGGCCGTCGCGGCCGCACACATCCTGGCCATCGCAGCCGGCGCGACGTTCGACGTCACCGACACGACGCCGTGCCCGCCCGCCAGCAAGAATTCACGCCCGGTCGCATCGTCGCCGCTGTACAGGCGAAATTCGGGTCCGGCGAGGTCGGCGATCTGCGCCACCCTTGAGACGTCGCCGGTCGCTTCCTTGATACCGAAAATACGCGGGTGCTCGGCCAGCCGCGCGGCAGTCTCCGGCAGCATGTCGACCGCGGTCCTGCCGGGAACGTTATAAAGCATGATTGATTGGTCGACCGCATTTGCGATCGCGGTGAAATGCCGGACCAGGCCGTCCTGGGTCGGCTTGTTGTAATACGGCGTCACCATCAGGTAACCGGCGATCGGGCTGCGGCCGACTTCCTGGGAGAGCTCGATCGTTTGCTGAGTCGAATTCGAACCGGTGCCCGCGATAATCGGGATGCGTCCGTCCGCGATGTCTGCGGCGGTCATGATGACTTCCGCGTGCTCGGTCTTGGACAGCGTTGCCGACTCGCCGGTCGTGCCGGCGATCACCAGCGCATTCGTGCCCGCCTCGACGTGCCAGTCGATCAGCCGGTCGATGCACTCGTAGTCGATACGCCCGTCCTCCCCCATCGGGGTGACCAGTGCGACTAGACTTCCGCTAAACATGTTCGAGGCTGGCCTGTTCCGGGCTGCGGCGAGGAAACCGGCCGCGTGTCGCGACCGGGCTGATCGGCGATGGTACTGGCGCCCCGGGCCACGCGCAAGGCAGCGGCGGCGTCGCCGCGCTGCGCGTATATCGGTATATTAGCGACCGAAACCGAGGAATCGTCGGTAAACGGAAACCGGGCATGGACAAACGCATCGCCGTCACCGCGATCGGCCCCGACAGGGCGGGCCTGATTCGCGACGTCAGCGGCATCATCACGGAGTCTGCGGGCAACATTCACGAGAGCCGCATGATCGCGCTCGGCTCCGAATTTGCGATGCTGATGCTGGTCGGCGGCAATTGGGCCTCGGTCGGCAAGATCCGCGAGAAACTCGAGAAGCTGACGCAAGGTGGCGAGCTGACGATCACCGTTCGCGACAGCACGCCGCGTCCGCAGGAGAATTGCGCGCCATACCTGATCGACGCCATCTCGCTCGACCACGAGGGCATCGTGCTGAGCCTGTCCGACTTTTTCGCGTCCCGCGAACTCGAGATTTCCGAAATGAACACTCGCCGTTACAACGCCCCGCATACCGGCGCGCCGATGTTCAGCGTGCAGATGACCGTGAACCTTCCGGCGAACCTGCAATTTGCTCAGGTCCGGGACGAATTTCTGGATTACTGCGACCAGGAAAACCTGGACGCGGTGATGGAACCCGCCGATCGCTGATCCGGACGCCGCAACGATTATCAGGCGGGCCCACCGGCGTAGCCGGCCCGACCATCAATTATAAAGTGAGGAACCAACTGCCGTGAGTACCGTCCAACTTAACCGTGTCGTGAAGAATTTCACGCTGCCCGCGACCGGCGACAAGAGCATCGGCCTCAATTCGCTCCGTGGGCATAACGTCGTGCTGTATTTCTACCCGAAGGACAGCACGCCCGGCTGCACGACCGAGGGCTGTGATTTCAAGGCGAATCACGCGAAGTTCAAGCGACGCAAGACGGTCGTGCTCGGCGTGTCGAGGGACTCGGTCGCGTCGCACGAGAAATTCAAGACCAAGTATGCATTTCCGTTCGACCTGCTGTCGGACGCCGACGAAAAAGCGTGCCGGCTTTTCGACGTGATCAAGGAGAAGAACATGTACGGCCGCAAGGTTATGGGCATCGAACGCAGCACGTTCCTGATCGACGACAAGGGCAAGCTGCGCCGTGAGTGGCGCAAGGTCAAGGTTAAAGGCCACGTCGATGAAGTACTGGAGGCAGTTTCCGAACTGTAGTCCCGACGTGCTCGCCCGCCGCCAACTCATCGTCCTGATCGCGACCGCCGCGACGCTGCTGCGACCCGTCGCCGCGTCCGACGAAGACCTGCCGGACATCGGCAGTCCGGCCGACACGGTGCTCAGCAAGAGCAATGAAATGCTCCTCGGGCGCCAGATTTACCGGAGCCTGCGTGATGCGGATCGCCTCGTAACCGACCCGGAGACCCAGGAATATATCCAGAGCGTCGGCCAGCGTATCGCGGCCAACGCGAAAGACAGCGATTTTCGCTTTACGTTTTTCGTCGTCGACGACCCGGCCATCAACGCGTTCGCTTTGCCGGGCGGCTACGTCGGCATACATTCCGGCCTGCTGATGGCAACGGCGAACGAGAGCGAACTCGCCGGCGTCGTCGCCCACGAAATCTCGCACGTGACGCAACGGCACATCTCGCGCGCGGTCTATGCGAATAGCCGCCAGAGTATCCTGACGATGGCTGCGATGCTCGGCGCGATTCTGCTCGGCGCGGCCAGCGGCAGCGGCGACGTCATTGCCGGCGGCATGGCCGGCGCGCAAAGCATCCAGGCGCAGCAGCAGATCAACTTCACCCGTTCGAATGAGTATGAAGCCGACCGGGTCGGCGTCGGCCTGCTGGCCTCTTCGGGCTTCGACCCGTACGGCATGCCGGACTTTTTCGAGACGCTGGCGCGCCAGACGGGGCCGATCGCGAGCCAGGCGCCGGAATTCCTGCGCACGCATCCGGTCACGGTCAATCGCATCGCCGAAACACGCGGGCGTGCGGACGGCTATCCGGAGGTCGACGTGCAGGAAAGCACGAGCTACAGCCTCGTGCGCGCCAGGCTCATTGTATTCGACGCGAATACGCCGGAGGACGCACTGCGGTATTTTCGCGGCCAGCGCGAACTCGCGGAGAGCGCGGGAGATATAGGTATCGAATACGGCATTGCGCTCGCGCAGCTCGAACTCGGCAACGCCCGCGATGCCCGCGACAGATTCGCGAAACTGCTGGTCGCCAACGAAGAGATCATCCATTTCCATTCCGGCTATGCGGCAGCGCAGGTGGCGATGGGCGACATCGACGGCGCGTTCGCGACGTTCGAGAACGCGGTAAAGCTATTCCCGCGCAATGTACCGCTCACGGTGCGTTACTCGGAAACGCTGCTCCAGAACGGCGATCCGGAGCTTGCTCATCAGTTATTGCTTGATCTCTATAACCAGGTCCCGCCGACGCCGGAGCAGGTCCGCCTGATCGCGCTCGCTGCCAGCGCGGC
Organism: Gammaproteobacteria bacterium; assembly: GCA_051008895.1. GTDB lineage: Bacteria > Pseudomonadota > Gammaproteobacteria > Steroidobacterales > SMWD01. The sequence goes on from JBPCXI010000182.1 coordinate 11,762, forward strand.
AGGCGATTCGGCGGACGCACATTACTATATGGCCGAGTATCACCTGCTGAGCGGCGACCTGATGATGGCGTCAGACCAGTTACGCCTCGCGCTCAGCATCCCGGGCCTCGACAGCGTTCAGCGCGCCCGCTTCATGTCGCGCCTCCAGCAGATCCAGGAATTCATGCCGCGCCGACAGGGATCGCGGGGCAACTGATGGCACCGTTCTCGCGGCATCTTCGCAACGCGCGGGGCCTGCTGCTGTGTTGCTGCCTGATCGGCGTGACGGGCTGCGCATCCAAGGGGGCAACGAGCACCGGCGACGTCAGCGATCCGTTCGAGCCGATCAATCGCGGGATCTTCAAGTTCAATGACGTGGCCGACAAGTACGTGATGCGGCCGGTCGCGGTGGGCTATCAATGGCTGCTGCCGGGCCTCGTTCGCACCGGTATCAACAACTTCTTCGACAACATCAGCTATCCGGTCGACATCGTCAATGCGCTGCTGCAGGGCAAGTTCGAGGAGGGCCTGTCGGGCTTCGCGCGGCTGGGAATCAACACGACACTCGGCATCGCCGGCTTCCTGGACCCGGCGACCCAGGCAGGCCTCGCAAGGACCAACGAAGACTTCGGCCAGACACTGGGGGTCTGGGGCGTGCCGCAAGGTCCCTACCTCGTCGTGCCGATATTCGGCCCGCGCACGTTTCGGTCCGGCGCGGGCGACCTCGTGGACATCCAGTACAACCCGCAGTTCAACGTGGGCAGCAGCAGCATTCGCACGAAAGTGAATATCGTCTGGCTGATACACCGACGCTCGACGCTGCTCGGCGTCGACCAGGAAATCAATCGCGCGTTCGATCGCTATGCGTTCCTGCGCGACTCGTATATTCAAAACCGGCGCTTCCTGCTATACGACGGCGATCCGCCCGAAGAAGAATTTTTTATCGACGATGAATTCGATGACGAGTTCGACGATGAATTCGAAGACTTCTGATTGACATAATCGTGTAACAAGCACGGTTACGGGCTTGCCGATCGCCGCACATCTGCTAGGCTGAGACGCAGGCCATGAGTACAGCAAAAGAAACAGAAGTCGCTATTCACGACCGGGCCAAGCAGCTGGGTTACTCGATCCACGAATGCGTCGCGTTCGAGGGCTGCTACTTCATCGTCGACGCCAATACGAGTCTCGTAATCGCGGGCGCACAGGATTTCCTGGCCTGGGAAGAAGTCGTGCGGTGGGTGCTGGACGCCGGAATCGCGCCGACGCTGCAATAACGGCAGCGCGTCAGTTCACGGCCGCGGCCGCTGCAACCTGGTCGTTCAGGCGATCGATCACAGCATCGACGCCGAGTGCCGCGATCTCCGCGTTGAATTGATTGCGATAGTTCTGGACGTAGGACACGCCTTCGATGCGCACGTCGTAAACACGCCAGCCGTCCCGGGTTCTGCGCATGCTGTAGTTGATCGGCACCTCGCTGCCGTCGTCCATGCGCGTCTGGGTCTTGACCACCACGCGCTTTTGTCCCGACTCCCCTTCCGGTGGCAGCACCTTGATCGACCCCTGCTCGAATTCGAGAATGCCGTTTGCGTAGCTCTGTACGAGGAAGCGATAAAACACGTCGACGAACCGGTCTCGCTGCTCCCTGCTCGCTGCTTTCCAGTGCTTGCCGAGTACCAGGCGGCCCGCGTAGCGGACGTCGAAGTTCGGCAGCAGAACGTCATCGACGAGTGTATAGAGCTCGTCGGGATTCTCGTCGAAGTAATCCTTGCGACCGTCGAGGCGCTCGGATACGGTCGCGGCCGTCGCCTCGATGATCTCGTGCGGCGTTCGCTGCGCATCACTGGCAACGGTCGCGGCGATCGAAGAACACGCGAACAATGCGATTCCCAGGCTGAATAGGCGTCTTGCGGTCATTGGGGCCCTCCAAGGCACACCCGTGGTTCCGGCACGGTCGCAATGGTAGCGAATCGGACGCTTATGGAAAGGTGATCCGGCCCGCCTTTTACGGTTTCGACAGCGAGAACGGCGTCACGGTTCACTCCGGAAGCATATTGGACTAAAATAGTCCTATATTCTGAACGCAGCGCAGCATGTTTCGAATCAGCAAACTCACGGATTACGGCACCCTGATCCTCGTCTACCTCGCCGAACAGGACGGGCGCCTGTGCTCGGCCACCGAGGTCGCCGCCGGCATCCACGTCGCCGCGCCGACGGTACAGAAGCTACTGAAAGTGCTCGCGCGCTCCGGCCTCGTGGATTCCGTGCGCGGCGCCGACGGCGGGTATCGCCTGGCACGCAGTCCACGCAGCATCAACGCGGCGCAAATCCTCGATGCGCTCGAGGGACCGGTGGCGATTACCGAATGCAGCACCGAGGAGAGCCGCTGCGAGCTCGAATCGATGTGTCACGTCGGCGGCGCCTGGCAGAAGATCAACAGCGCCCTGCGCGTCGCGCTGGCGGATATCACTCTCGCCGATCTCGGGCGGCCGGCAGCGACGATTCAGCCGCTGGAACTCGGCACGTCGATCGGTCAGGAGCGCGGATGACAAGACCAGCGGCCCGAACGAGTCGCCGGTAGCGGAGCAAAGACGGAATGGCAACCAAGAATCAGGACATGGAAGAACTCGTCGGACGCAAGTACCGACACGGGTTCGTTACGGACATCGAAAGCGACACGGTGCCCCCGGGTCTCGACGAGGACGTGATCCGGCTGGTATCGCGCAAGAAGGAAGAGCCGCAATTCATGCTCGACTGGCGGCTGAAGTCCTTTCGCCACTGGCAGACGATGCGCGAGCCCGATTGGGCGAAGCTCAACGTCGAGCCGATCGACTATCAGGACATTTCCTACTACTCGGCGCCGAAGCAGGACGAGAACGCACCGAAGAGCCTCGAGGAGGTCGACCCGAAGCTCCTCGAAACCTATGACAAGCTGGGCATCCCGTTGCACGAACGCGCCGCGCTGGCCGGCGTCGCAGTCGACGCCGTTTTCGACAGCGTATCGGTGGCCACGACCTTCCGGGAGAAACTCGCGGATGCCGGCGTCATCTTCTGCCCGTTCTCGGACGCGGTGCGCGACCACCCGGAGTTGATCGAGCAATATCTCGGCAGCGTCGTCCCCTATCGCGACAACTTTTTTGCGACACTGAACTCTGCGGTCTTCAGCGACGGTTCATTCGTCTATATCCCGAAGGGCACACGCTGCCCGATGGAGTTGTCGACGTACTTTCGCATCAACGAGGCGCGGACCGGTCAGTTCGAACGCACGCTGATCATTGCCGACGAGGGCAGTCACGTCAGCTATCTCGAGGGCTGCACCGCGCCGATGCGCGACGAGAACCAGCTGCATGCCGCGGTCGTGGAACTCGTCGCACTCGACGATGCGGAGATCAAGTACTCGACCGTCCAGAACTGGTACCCGGGCGACGAGGAAGGCCGTGGCGGCATTTACAACTTCGTCACCAAGCGTGCCGACTGTCGCGGCGCCAACTCGAAGGTGTCGTGGACCCAGGTCGAGGCCGGATCGGCGATTACCTGGAAGTATCCGAGCTGCGTCCTGCGCGGCGAAAACTCAGTGGGCGAATTCTACTCGGTGGCCGTGACGAATAACCTGCAGCAGGCCGATACCGGTACCAAGATGATTCACATCGGCCGGAACACGCGCAGCACGATCGTATCGAAGGGAATTTCCGCCGGGCGCGCGCAGCAGTCGTATCGCGGGCTCGTCAAGGTATTCCCGACGGCCGACGACGCACGCAACCACACCCAGTGCGACTCTTTGCTGATGGGAAAGAAATGCGGCGCGCATACGTTCCCGTACATGGAAATCAAGAACAACTCGGCGATCGTCGAGCATGAAGCAACGACGTCCAAGATATCCGAAGATCAATTGTTCTACTGCCGACAGCGCGGACTCGCCGAAGAAGATGCGGTGAACATGATCGTCAACGGCTTCTGCAAGGAAGTCTTCCGCGAGCTACCGATGGAATTCGCCGTCGAGGCGCAGGCATTGCTGAACGTCAGTCTCGAAGGCGCGGTCGGTTGATGCGCGCCGATGGAGCACATTAATAATGTTAGAAATCAGTAATCTGCATGCCGAGATCGGAGGCACCAAGATCCTCAGGGGCCTGGACATGAAGGTCGGTGCCGGCGAAGTCCACGCGATCATGGGCCCGAACGGCTCGGGCAAGAGCACGCTCGCGCACGTATTGGCGGGCCGCGAAGGCTATGACGTGACGGCCGGGTCGGTAACGTACCTCGGTCAGGACCTGCTCGACATGGACCCGGAGACGCGCGCCTGGCACGGCCTGTTTCTCGGCTTCCAGTACCCGGTCGAAATCCCCGGGGTCAATAATACCTACCTGCTCAAGGCCGCTCTCAACGCGCGGCGAAAATTTGCCGGGGAACCGGAGATCGATGCCGTGCAGTTTCTGCGCATCGTCAAAGAGAAGGCGAAGATGATGCAGATGGATCAGAGCTTCTTGAGCCGCAGCGTCAATGAAGGTTTTTCCGGCGGCGAGAAGAAGCGCAACGAAGTTTTTCAGATGGCGGTGCTCGAGCCCACGCTCGCGATACTCGACGAGACGGACTCGGGCCTCGACATCGACGCGCTGAAGGTCGTCGCTAACGGCGTTAACGCGCTGCGCGGCGAAGACCGCGCCTTCGTGCTGGTCACGCACTATCAGCGGCTGCTGGACTATATCCAACCCGACTACGTTCACGTGCTCGCGGATGGCCGGATCGTCAAGTCCGGCGACAAGTCGCTCGCAGTCGCGCTCGAGGATCAGGGTTACGACTGGGTCCTCGCGGAGGCGGCGAACGGCTGATAGCTAATAGCTGACAGCTGACAGCTGACGACACGATGAGACTATCCAACGAACAAGCGAACGCCGCCGTCGCCGCGGTAGAGCAAGCGCACCGCGCACGCCGTGCGGCAGATCCCCTGCCCGCGTGGCTCGCGCCGCTGCAGGAGACCGCGCTGGCCGCATTCGGTCGCGCCGGCTTCCCGTCGCCGCGGCACGAAGACTGGAAGTACACGAACCTGGCGGAGCTCGCGAAATCCGGCGGCGAACTGCTGAATGCGCCCACTCCGGTCGCGGATCGAACCGCGGCGGCCGCCCTGCTCGCCCGTCTGCCACGCCGGGATGGCGACCTCGCGCTGGTCATTGCCAACGGCCGGTTTGCGCCCGAACTCTCCATACTGCCGAAGGACGATGCGTCCATCACCCCCATCACAATTCGCACGCTTGCCGACGCCCAGGCAAGCGACCCCCAGGCAAGTGACGCCCAGGCAAGTGAACGAGTCGCGAGCTGGATTGCGGCAGATGCGGACGACGAGTCGCTCGGCCTGGTCGCTCTCAACGCGGCATTCCTGCAGGACTGGGTCACTATCGACATCGCTGCCGACGCCAATCTCGACCAGACAATCCATGTGATTTTTACCACCGACGGCGCGCCTGCCGGAACACAGCCCCGCGTGCTCGTCACCGCCGGCAGTAACAGCGCCTGCACGGTATTCGAGCATCACGTCGGCGACGGCGCCGGTTGGACGAATGCGGTCACGCACCTGCGGCTCGAAGAGGCCGCAGAACTAACGTACATAAAACTGCAGAGCGAGGGGCCGGACGCGCACCATATCGCAGCGCAGTTCGTCAGCACGGCGGCGGACAGCCGTTTTCGCGCCGCACACATCGATTTGGGCGGCGGGCTCGTCAGAAACGACCTGCGCGTGCGCATGCAGGGCCGCGGCAGTCGGATCGACCTGTTCGGACTTTTTCTCGCGGACGGCAAGCGCCATATAGACAATCACACGCGCATCGATCATCTGGTCGGCGACACCACGAGCCGGGAGCGCTATCACGGCATCCTGGCCGATCGCGGGCGCGGCGTATTCAACGGCAAGATCATCGTCCATGAAGGTGCGGACGGCACGGACGCCGAGTTGAACAATCGCAACCTGCTGCTATCGAAGATGGCCGAGATCGACACGAAGCCGGAACTGGAAATCTATACGGACGACGTCAAGTGCGCCCACGGCGCGACGACCGGGCAACTCGACGAGCAGGCCCTGTTCTATCTGCGTTCGCGCGGCGTGTCGCTGCGCGAGGCGAAACATATGCTCGTACTGGCGTTTGCACGGGACGTGCTGGAAAAGTTCGACGCGCAGGCGCCCGAGCTCCTCGAATTTACCAACGACATACTGGAGCGGCGTTTGCCCGAATAGTCACATGAGTGCCCGCTCGAACATTCAAGCAGACGCCGTCGCCGACAACTTCGATGTCGAACGCATACGCGGCGACTTTCCGATCCTGGCGCAGGAGATTAACGGGCACCGGCTCGCATTCCTCGACAACGCGGCATCGTCGCAGAGACCCGCGGCGGTCATCGATGCGATCAGCCAGTACTACCGCCACGATCATGCCAATATTCATCGCGGCGTCCACACGCTGAGCCACCGCGCCACCGAAGCATACGAAGGCGCGCGCGAAGCGGTCCGCAGGTTCATCAATGCGGCGTCGACGCGAGAGATCATCTTTACGCGCGGCACGACGGAGGCGATCAACCTCGTCGCCGCCAGCCTCGGCGGCTCGCTGCAGCAGGGCGACGAGATCGTCATCACGCATCTCGAACACCATTCGAACATCGTGCCGTGGCAGATGCTCTGTGAACGCACCAGGGGCGAAGCTTCGGGTCGTGCCGATCAACGAACGGGGTGAGGTCGAGATCGAAGCCTACCGCGCGACGCTGGGTCCGCGCGTCCGCCTCGTTTCCGTAGCCCACGTTTCCAACGCCCTGGGCAGCGTGCTGCCGGTCGCGGACATCGTCGCGGCGGCGCGCGAGCGGGACATTCCGGTGCTGCTGGACGGCGCCCAGGCGATACCGCACCAGGCCATCGACGTGACGGCGCTGGACTGCGACTTCTACGCGTTCTCCGGACACAAGATGTTCGCCCCGACCGGGATCGGCGTTCTGTACGGCCGGGAGGCCCTGCTCGAACGCATGCCACCGTACCAGGGCGGCGGTGACATGATCCTGAAAGTCAGCTTTTCGGGCACGACGTACAACGAGCTCCCGTACAAATTCGAGGCGGGTACGCAAAACATCGCCGGCGCGGTCGGGCTGGGCGCGGCGATCGAATACCTCGAAGGCATCGGCATGGACCGTATCCGCGACTACGAATCCGGGCTGCTCACGTACGCCACCAAACGGATCAGTGAGATCGACGGCGTCAAACTTTACGGCACCGCGAGCGCTAAAGCGGGCGTCGTATCGTTCAATATCGACGATATCCATCCCCACGACCTTGGCACCGTGCTCGATCACCAGGGCATCGCGATCCGCACCGGGCACCACTGCGCGATGCCGGTCATGGACTTCTTCGGCATTGCCGGCACGGCCCGCGCATCAATCGCGTTCTACAACGATCGCGAGGATATCGACCAGCTGGCCGAGGGCCTGCAACTCGCACTGCGGATGTTCAGCGAATGAGCGCAGCAACCGACCTGAAATCGCTGTATCGAAGTACCGTGCTCGATCACAGCCGCAACCCGCGGAACTTCCGGCGGGTCGAGAACGCCGATGCAAGCGCCGAGGGTCATAATCCTTTATGCGGCGACAAGGTTACGGTCTATGTCCGATTCGACGGTGACGATCTCGTCGACGTTGCATTCGAGGGCGTCGGCTGCGCGATCGCACTCGCTTCGGCCTCGATCATGACGGAACAGGTCGGGCATGAAACACTGGACGCAGCCAGGCAAGATGCGCAAGCCGTGCTGATCGACTTCGAACCCGGTGAGCACGCCCCCGAGGCTCTCGCCGGCGACATGGCCGCGCTCAGCGGCGTGCGTGCATACCCGTCGCGGATCAAATGCGCGACGCTGGCCTGGAAAACCCTGCTCGCGGCGCTGGACGGCGACCGCGTGGTAACGACGGAATAAGTAGCAAGATGTTTGGACCCGATAGTGAACCGGTCGCACTGAAGCGCGACGTCGAAGTGACCCTCGTGCCGGACGGTTTCCAGGTGACACTGAATGTCGACAGCCTCGTTTACATCACGCAAGCAATGGGCGGATCGTTCACGGTCTACTTCGAAGGCAACCTGTTTCGCGTCGGCGGACTCGATGCGGATGCACTCGGCAAAGACCCGATTCAACCGCCGGATCTGCCGCAGAATGCGAGTGACGAAGAATTCGAGACCCTTGTCTGGGAGCAGATGAAATCCGTCTATGACCCGGAAATACCGATCAATGTCGTCGATCTCGGGTTAATCTATGACTGTCGCATATCGAAGCTTCCAGACGGCAAACGCTACGTATATGTGGAGATGACGCTGACGGCCCCCGGCTGCGGCATGGGCGATATCCTCGTCCAGGACGTGCGCGAGCGGGTCGGTATAATCCCCACCATTAGTAAAGTCGACGTTGAACTCGTACTCGATCCGCCATGGAATCAGACGATGATGTCCGAGGCCGCCCAACTCGAAGCCGGCCTGCTCTGACAGCGACGACAGTCAACCCGCGGGAGGGAGCATACCCATGGCCAAAAGAGTCACGTTGTTGCGTCACGCAAAATCCAGCCACGATGACTTCTCGATCAAAGACCATGACCGCCCGCTGAACGATCGCGGCGAGCGGGATGCGCCGATCATGGGCCGCCGCCTCGCCGAGAAAGACGGACGACCGACACTGATACTGACGAGCACCGCGACGCGAGCACGCCAGACGGCACGCCTCGTGGCGAAAGCAATCGGGTATCCGCGAGAGTTCATGCAATCGGAACGCAAGCTGTACCTGGCCGACCCGGAAACGATCCTCGATGTCATCGGTGAGCAGGACGACGCGTTCAATGACATCGTGGTCTGTGGACACAATCCCGGTATCACCGAACTGGCTTGCATGCTCGGCGGCACGAACATAGATAATGTGCCGACCTGCGGAATGGTCATCATCGCCGCGGAGACCGATAGCTGGGAGGGGTTGCGCAGTGCGGCCCGCACGCTCGTAGACTTCGACTACCCGAAGAAACCGCCGGCCGCCTGACCGGCGGTTATCCTAACGATCGCTTTGCGCGAGCAGAGTTGCGTTGCCGCCGACGGCGGCCGTATTGATGCTGATTGTTTTCTCGGTGACGAAGCGCAATAAATAGTGTGGACCGCCGGCTTTCGGGCCCGTTCCGGACAGACGCTGACCGCCGAACGGCTGGACGCCGACGACCGCACCGATCATGTTGCGATTGACATAGACGTTGCCGACGCCGATGCGATTCGCGATCGCAATACTGCGCGACTCGATCCGTGACTGGATGCCGAACGTCAGGCCGTAGCCGAGAGTTTCGATTCGCGCCAGCATCGCATCGAGCTCGTTCGAGCTGTAGCGAACGACGTGCAGCACCGGACCGAAGACTTCGCGGGTCGGCAGCTCATCAACGTTTATCTCGACCGCAAGCGGCGCGAAATAGTGGCCGTGCTCGATATCCGCCGGCACTTCGCACTCGTGTATCAACTGCCCCGCCGCCAGCAATCGCTGCCGATACTCCCGCAGGGCTCGCAGCGCCTCTGCATCGATAACGGGCCCGACATCGGTATCCAGTCGCGCCGGATCGCCGACGCGAAGCTCGCCCATGTGCCCGGCCAGCAAGTCGATGACGCGCTCGGCGACATCCTGTTGCACAAACAGCACGCGCAACGCCGAGCATCGTTGACCGGCGCTATTGAAGGCCGACTGGACGACGTCGACGACGACCTGCTCGGCCAGCGCCGTACTGTCGACGATCATCGCGTTCTGCCCGCCGGTCTCGGCGATCAATGTCGCCAGCGGGCCGTCACGCGCGGCCAGGCTGCGGTTGATCGCGACCGCGGTCTCGGTCGAACCTGTAAATACGACCCCGGCGATACTCGCGTGCGCAACCATGCTCGCACCGACCTCCGCGCCCGGCCCGGGCAAAAAGTGCAGCGCGCTGCCCGGCACGCCGGCCTCATGCAGCAACGCCACGATACGCGCGGCGATCAGGCTCGTTTGTTCCGCCGGTTTCGCGAGTACGGTATTGCCCGTCACCAGGGCGGCCGCTACCTGGCCGGTGAAAATCGCGGCCGGAAAGTTCCATGGACTAATACAGACGAATACCCCGCGCCCCGCCACCGAGAGCAAATTGCGTTCCCCGGTCGGCCCCGGCAACGTTATCGGCCCGGCCAGCTGCATAGCGGCCTCACCGGCGTAGTAGCGGAGGAAATCTACCGCTTCGCGTACCTCGGCAATCGCATCCGGCAGGCACTTACCGGCTTCGGCGACACACAGCGCAATGAGTTCGGCGCGATTCTCGTCGAGCAATTCGGCGGCTCTTAACAACGCACCGGCGCGAACATCGACCGGCGTGGCACTCCACTCCGCAAACCCCGCGACCGCCGCCTCGACGGCGGCATCGACGAGATCCGGCGGCGCGAATTCGACCTCACCCAATTCGCGCCGGACGTCTGCCGGAGCGACAACCACATCAACACGTCCGGGCGCAGCCGCTCCGTCGATGCATGGGCGTGCGCGACGGGGCGCATTGAGCGCGCCTGCCATGTCATCGGCGAGCCGCTCTATGTGAGCGCCGTCATACAAATTGAATCCGCGCGAGTTGCGCCGGACAGAACCGAACAGGTCGGGCGGCGCAGGTATGTTCGGATTCTCGGCTGGTCCGGCCGCAGCCGGTTCCGGCTGGCGAACCAACGCAGCCGCCGGCACGTCCTCATCGACGATCCGGTTGACGAAAGACGTGTTCGCCCCGTTCTCGAGCAGTCGTCGCACGAGGTACGGCAGCAAGTCTTCGTGGCTGCCGACCGGAGCGTAGACCCGACAGGGCACGTCGGCGTGCTCCGCGA
>JBPCXI010000183.1:0-6483 GCA_051008895.1 Gammaproteobacteria bacterium
CGATATAGGCGTCGTTCAGGCCGGCCTGCACCAGCTGCTCGACCGCTTGCCGCGCGGCGGGCGGAGTCCCGAGGTCGGCGATCTGGACCCAGTGACCGACCCAGATGTCGCCGGTTTCGCTGCCGATCTCGACGGTGAGCCCGCGCTGCCCGAGCTGCTGCGCGATCGACAACGCGGGTTCCGGGTTGTCGAACGGACCGATACGCTCGCACTGCATGACCGCCACGATCGGCTGCACCAAATCAGGTTGCTCGACCAGTGCGGACACCGGGTCTGGGTCCGGTTCTGGTTCCGCTTTCGCCGGCGTGTAGAGCACGAGCTTCGGGTCGAGCGCGGCCGCGGCGCTGCCGCCGAAGCTGCGCGGGTCCGAGACCTCACCCGGCGCGATCCAGCGCCCCCACGCGAGCATCAGCAGGTTCGCAAAAACCAGGGACAGGATAATATTTCGCACGAACGCGTCTCCCGGGGCACCGGTCGCGACGTCAACCGGGCTCCCATAACACCAGACCCTCGAGCACCAGCTGCGGGCGGTGCTCCGCGGGCACGGCGAGATGCGGAATTAGCCTGTCCGCATCGCCGCCGGTTACAACAACAACTGACTTCGTATTATGCGCTTCAGCGCGCCGGGCGCAATGATCGATCAGCGCGCAAATCGCGGCGACCGACCCGTGACCGATCGCCTCCGCGGTCCCGCGCCCCGGCACCGGCGATGCGCCGGGGTCGCCGGCCTCAGCGGGCGCGAGCCGCCCGAGATCGCCCGTATCCGTCCGCAGCGCGCGTCTCATTAGATCGAGGCCCGGCAGAATGTAGCCGCCGACGTGTTCGCCGTCGGCCTCAACGAGATCAATCGTAATCGCGGTGCCGGCGTCGACGATGACCGCGGCTCCGCCGTATCTGCCCGCCGCGGCCAGGATCGCGAGCCAGCGATCGACGCCGAGCGTCGTATGGTCGCGATACCCGTTGCGAATCTTGCCGGCAACGCGCTGCGTCTCGGCGAACCGCGCCTCAATCTCCCAGTGCGTGCGAATGCGCGTCGCCAGCGCGTCGGCGAACGCCGCACCGGCCACGTTCGCGACCAGAACCGTATCCGGGCGCCGGCGAAACCTCTCGATCAGCGCGCCGGCGGCAGCGTCGGGATCGTTGCCGTGCCGCGCCTCACCGCCATGCTCGAGATCAGCACCGGTGAGCGCAGCCCACTTGATGCGCGTGTTGCCAACGTCGACGAACAGCTTCATCGCGCCGCCCCTTGTGCTGCCGCGCGCACGGTCACCTCTCCCGACAGCACCGGGCGCACGCCGTCGCCGTCGTCGAACAGCAATGCGCCGTCATCGTCGATGCCGGCAGCGACGCCGGACATCGAATCATCGCCGACCCGCAGGTCGACCGCCGCACCGCGCATCACGTCGCAGCGACGCCATTCATCCGCGAACTCCGCGAAACCGGTGGCCGCGAACCGCGGTAGAACAACCGCCAGTGAATCAATGATCGCACCGGCGACACCGTTGCGCGTCACGGTCGCGACGTCGCCGAGGCTGCGCAGGCCGACCGGTCGCAGCGCGTCGACCGCGTCGAAGCGCTCGGCGAGATCGGCGACCGGCTCTATGTTGATGCCGATGCCGACGACCGCGCGCAGCGGACCCGCCGATTCACCCTCGACGTCGATCAACAGGCCGCCCAGCTTGGCGCCGCCGGCGACGATGTCGTTGGGCCATTTCAGCCCGATGTCGGTGGGACCAAAGCACGCCAATGCCCGCTGCACCGCCACGCCCGCCGCGAGACTCAGCGCCGGCAGGTTCGGCGGCGTGACCGGGAAGGTCCAGCTCGCCGACATGCACAGACCACTGCCAAACGGCGACAGCCAGCTGCGACCACGGCGCCCGCGCCCGCCGGTCTGGAATTCGGCGAGCGCGACCCGCATGCGATCGTACTCGGGCCATGACGCGGCACGCAGGAATTCATTCGTTGACGCGGTCACCGCCAGCACGTCGAGACGCTCGATGAGACTTTGCGTATCGACGTGCAGCGCGTCGAGTAGCGTTTGCCGATCGAGCAGGTCGATGGGCCGCGACAGCCGATAGCCGCGCCCCGGCTGCGCGTCGATCTCGAGATCGACGGACCGCAGTTGCTGCAGGCGTTTCCATACCGCGGTGCGCGAACACTGCAAACGCCGCGCGATGTCGGCGCCCGAATGCAACTCGCCGTCTGCGAGTATGCCGATCAGCTCCATCGTGGTGTCCGACTTAGTCACGCTTGAACAGCATCACGCGTTCCGAACGGCTCTCGGTTCCTTCCCGCAGGCGCGCGATGTTCGACCGGTGCGTGTACACGATGAACAATGCGAGAACCACAAGGAACACGAATAGCGGCTGAGAGTCGGAAAAGTCCGTGACCGCTACCCAGATCGGCAACGCGACCGCGGTGCTGATCGTCGACAGACCCACATAGCCGGTAAACACGAGCACGGAAACGAACACGATGGCCGCCGGCAGCAGCACCGTCGGCGCGACTGCAATCAATGCGCCGACAGCGGTCGCCGCGCCCTTGCCGCCTTCGAAGCCGAAGAACACCGGGAAACAATGTCCGGCCACCGCCGCGCCCGCGCAGGCCAGGGTCAGCCAAGTCCGCGACACTGTCGGATCGAGCGGCACGCCGGGCAGCTCGAGACCCGGCAGCAGCGCGGCCGGCAGCCAGCCTTTGCCGACATCAATGACCATGACCGCGAGCGCGAACAGCACGCCCTGCGTGCGCAGCGCGTTCGTGCCGCCGGCATTGCCACTGCCGACCGAACGGATATCGACGCCGCGCAATTTGCCGAGAATCAGCGAGCCGTTCAGCGAACCGAGCAAATAGCTGATCAATACCTTGATGCCGAGTTCGAGCATGATTCAGACTCCCAGCCAGGCCTGCCGGCGCCCTGCGGCGTCCGGGTCGGCGTCCGACTCGATCGTGAGATAGCAAGTGTCGCGCGGCGGGAGCGTCGCGTCGACGTCGAAGTGGCGCATTTCGTCACGGCGGAACACCGTTATCTTCGCAGTCTGATTAACGGTGAGCCGATCGAGCAACTCGTTCCAGTTCTTCGACGCAACGCGATTCCCGTTCAGCGCGACCAGCTCGTCGTTGGCTGACAGGCCCGCGGCGGCGGCCGCGCTATCGTGCGGTACGTGACGGATCAGGACCCGCCCCCCGTGAATCTTCGTTCTGAAACCCAGCCACGGCCGGGGTCTGTCCTCGCGTCGTCCGGCCTTGCCGCCGCGGTCGGAGTCGGACTCGGCCGCACGCATATGCAGGCGCACGCCGAATTGCGCGAGCATGATGCCGACCGGCGGGTCGACCGTCGTGCGCAGGCTCTGGCGAAAAAAGTCGCCGAGCTGCAGTCCCGATACCTCTTCCGCGAGCAATTCGAAACCGTCCGCGGGCAAGCCGCGGGAATCGTCGTCGCCGTAGTTCTCCCACAACACCCGCATCACGTCGTCGAGCGTGCACGTCGCATCGGTCTGCAGGCGCAACTCCAGATCCAGTGCCAGCGCGACCATTGCGCCCTTGCGGTAATAGCTGACGATCGCGTTCGGCGAGTTCTCGTCCTGCTTGTAGAATTTGATCCACGTATCGAAGCTCGACTCCTCGAGCGTCTGCCTGCGCCTGCCGGCCGCCCGATAGACCGCGGTCAGCGAACGCCCGAGCAGCTGCAGATAGTCATCAGCCTCGATCACGCCACTGCGCAGCAGCCCGAGATCGTCGTAGTACGACGTGATTCCTTCGAAGACCCAGAGCTGCCGCGTGTAGGCCTCGCGGTCGAGCGCGCACCCGACGAACTCGGCGGGTCGAATACGCTTGACGTTCCACAGGTGAAAATACTCGTGGCTGACGAGCCCGAGGAAACCGTTGTAACGCTCCGGAACCGACGCGCGCGCGATCCGCGGCAGATCGCCGCGGCCGCAAATCAAAGCGGAAGAATTGCAGTGTTCCAGACCGCCGTATCCGCTCGCGACGACCGTGACGAGGAACACGTAATGACGCAGCGGCGGCGCGCCGCCGAACATGTCGGCGTGCGACGCGCACACCAGCTGAACGTCCTGTCGGATGCGATCCAGGTCGACGTCGTCACCCGCGCCGACCAGCGCGATTTCGTGTTCCGCGCCCGCCAGTTCGAATCCGGTCATCGCCAGCCGTCCGAACAGGAACGGATGATCGATCAACTCCTCGTAGCCGAACGCCACGAATGCGCCGAATTCCCGCGCGTTACCGGTCACCCGCGTCATGCCGGTCGCCACCGTCCAGTCGCTGGCGTGAGCCGGGGGCGCGAGGTGGACGACGCAGCGCTCGCGCTCTTTGCCGTGCACGCAGAAGAACAGGCAGACTCCGTTGAAGAATCCGTGGTCGTGGTCGAGATAAGCGCCGCGCACGGAGAGGTCGTAGGCGTAGACGCGCGCATGGATCAACAACGGACCGTCAACCGGCGCCGCACGCCACGTCGACTTGTCGAGCTTGTGCACCGCCACCGGTTCGCCGTCACACTCGGCGGTCACCGTCATTATATGGCGAGCGTAATCGCGGACCAGGTAACTGCCGGGAATCCAGGCGGGCAACGAAAACTGCTGCCCGTCGCGATCCGGCTCCCCGACCCGGCAGGTCACGTCGAACAGATGCGCGCCGGGATCCGCGGGCTGCACGTCATAAACGATCGCGGCTTTTTCTATCGTCGTCGTCATCAATTCGTCGTCACTGCTTCTTCGTTAGTGGGTACTTGTCTCAGGCTCGGTGAGCTTTAGTGTAAGGCACTTCGCCGAGCCACCCGCCTTCAAAAACTCGGACAGACCGATCTCGTGCACGGCGAAGCCCGCGTCTGCGAGGCGCGCCTTGAGATCCACCGACATGCGGTGGGCGAAGACCTGGTCGTCGACGTTGACCGCATTGCAGGCAAAGTTGCCTGCGTCTTCCGCGGACACACACACACGCTTGTCCGCCGGCACGCGTGCCTCGATCGCGGCGACCGAATCGGCGTCGAACGCTTCCGGGTGGTACATCAGGTACCCCCCCGACAGCGGGCAAAAGCAGGTGTCGATGTGATAGAAGCGCGAGTCGACCAGCCGTATCGACACGACCTCGCGGTCGAACCATTCCGCCAGGAAACGATGGGCCTCGATCTCGGTGCGAAATCCGTAGCCGGTCCAGAGCCACGGCCCCGATCGATCGAGCAGGCAGTCACCGGCGCCCTCGAAGCCGATGTCGTCCGGCAGCACGTGCAGCTCGTAGCCGTTGTCGGCGAACCACTGCTTGAGATACGGCTCCTCGGGCCGCCGCTCGTGCGGCATGAAATGACTCGGCACGACCTTATTGCCTGACACAAAACCCGCGTTGGCCGTGAAGACGAGATCCGGCAGATTCGGCTGCGGGTCAAACAGCTCAACGTCGGCGAATGCCGACAGCTCGGCGCGCAGCGTCTCCCACTGCACCTTCGCCAGTTCGACGTCGAGCGTGCCCTCGTTGCCGGCCATCCACGGGTTGATCACATAGTCCACCGAGAAATGGTCGGGCGGACACATCAGGATTTTCTGTCGCCCGGCGTCGCGCGTGCCCATCAGCGAGTCCTCGGCAGGAAGACTTCGGCCAGCATGCAGCGCACGCTACCGCCGCCAACGTGTTCGATCGTGCGCACGTCGATCGGCAGCAGGCGGCCGCAACCGGCGATTCGTTCCCGCTGGGCGTCGGTCAGGCTGTCCAGCGCCGTGTCGGACAAGACGACGATCGGATCGCCCGAGTCATTCTCGACCTCGAGCAGGTTGCCGGCAAAGCACCCGACCTGCTCCTGCGAAATCTCGATCACCTCGCGGCCATCGGCGGCGAGTTTCGCGAGGATCACGTCGCGTTTGTCGCGATCGCCGATCGCATCGGCACAAATGACCGCGAATGCGCTCCCCAGCGCCATCATGACGTTCGTGTGGTAAATCGCGGCGCCGGCGGTGTCGCGGGCGTCGAATGCGACGATCTCGTAGTCAGCGCGGTGGGCGAAATCGCCGAGCGCGTCGATATGCGTCCTGCTCGACAGCGCCGCATAGGCCACGTGGTTCACGCGGTCCAGCACCATGCTGCCGGTGCTTTCGAGAAACAGGGACCGCGATTCCAGCGATGACAGGTCGACAATGTCGGTGACGCGGAACCCGCGCTCGGTCGACAACGACTCGACGATGTCCGTGCGTCGCTCCGCGCGCCTGGCGACGGCCTCCAGCGGATATAGAAATACGCGGCCGTCCGCGTGCAGCGATATCCAGTTGTTCGGAAATACCGCGTCCGGCTTGGCAGGCTCGTCGGTATCCTCGAACACGGTCACATTAACGCCCGCACCGCGCAGCGTGCCGACCATCGCATCGAATTCTGTCAGCGCCCGCTCGTGCAGTTCGCCGGGGGACATGGCCGTCGGCTTCTGCAACGCGTTGGACGCGGCGGTCTGCTCGTTCGGCCCGAATCGATGCGGGCGAACCATCA
>JBPCXI010000184.1:0-2669 GCA_051008895.1 Gammaproteobacteria bacterium
GAGACGTCGAGCGACGTCGGTAGCCTGAAGGACATGCTGCAGAACCTGGTCGGCGATACCGAGGCGCTGCTCGCGCAGCAGGCGCGCACTGCCGCAGAGTTGCAGGACGGGCTGATGCGCACGCGCATGGTCGGTTTCCACCAGCAGGGTACGCGCCTCGAGCGGCTGGCGCGGCAGACCGGCAATGAGCACGGCAAGCGTGCCGAGCTTGTCGTGCACGGCAGCGGTGAGATCGATCGGCAGGTTCTCGAGAAGATGATGCCGCCGCTCGAACACATGGTGCGCAATGCGGTCATCCACGGTATCGAGACGCCGGAAGTGCGTGAGGCGGCCGGCAAGTCTCCGGTCGGCAATGTGACGATCACGCTGCGCCGCGAGGGCGCGCAGGTCGTGATCGAGCTCGTTGACGACGGTCAGGGCATGGACAGCGATTCGATTCTGCGCAAAGCGATTGATCTCGGCATGGCCGATGACGCCGACACGCTGTCCCCCGACGAAATACTTCAGTTTGTCCTGCGGCCCGGATTCTCGACCGCCGACGAAGTTACACATGCGGCGGGACGCGGCGTTGGCATGGACGTCGTCGCCAGTGAGATTGCGAAGCTCGGCGGGACGCTGCACATCGATACGCAGCCGGGCAAAGGCACGGCGTTCTCGATACGCCTGCCGTTCACGCTGGCCGTAACGCAGGCGCTAATTGTGCGAGTCGCGCAGGAACTATTCGCGCTGCCGCTGCAAACCGTCGAGGGAATCATCCGGGTCCCGCGGGCAGAGTTCGAGGCGAAACTCACCGATCCCGATCCGCAAATCGACTACGCCGGGCGTGAATACCAGTTCCGCCATCTCGGCCAGTATCTCGGCCTGGGACCGGCGCGAATTGCCGAAGAGCAGGACCGCGTCTCGCTGGTGCTCGTGCAGGCCGGCAGCCACTCGACCGCGCTCGTTGCGGACGAGATGCTCGACAGTCGCGAGATCGTCGTGAAGCCGGTTGGCGGACAATTTTCGGCGATACGGGGCATATCCGGCGCAACGATACTCGGCGACGGGCGCATCGTCGTCATTCTGGATGTCGCGTCGCTCGCCAGGATGACGCCGAAGCCGATCACGCCGGAAGACATCGAAGCCGAGCCGGAGCCCGTCGAGCCGCTCGCGCTCGTCGTCGACGATTCGATTACGATGCGGCGCGTGACACAGAGGCTTCTCGAACGACACGGCATGCGCGTTGTGACCGCCAAAGACGGCGTCGAGGCGATCTCGACCTTGCGTGAGCACATGCCGGACATCATTCTGCTCGACGTCGAGATGCCGCGCATGGATGGCTATGAGTTCGCAGCGCATGTCAGGAACGACGCGGACACCGCGGATCTGCCGATCATCATGATCACCTCTCGTGTCAGCGACAAACACAAGGCGCGAGCGATAGAGCTCGGCGTAAACGACTATCTGGGCAAGCCGTATCAGGAAGCGAAACTGCTGGATGCGGTGAACAGCCTGCTGGAGCGAGACGAAGCGGAATGAATGCCAATGTCGAAGAGCTGTACAGCCTGCTCGTGCCGCTTCACGAAGGCCGGCTGATCGTGCCGCGCGCCTGCGTCGCAGAAGTCATTCGTTACACGCCGCCCGATGAGCGGCCCGACAGTCCGGCGTGGTTTCGCGGTTTCGTCGACTGGAACGATCGACACGTGCCGGTGATTCGCCTCGAGGATCTGTGCGGCCTGGAGGCCACCGAGCCTGGCGGGCGCACGCGACTTGCGATCTTCAACTGCATGACCGACGCGGTCGACGGTGGCATGTTCGGACTCCTGACCGAGGGGTTCCCTCAGCTCGTGCGCGTGAATCGTGACGTAATGGAACTGCACGACGAGCACGCGTGGCCCGAAGACGGCCCGATTGTCTGTCAGCTCCGGATGATCAACGAGTATCCGATGATCCCCGACATCGAGAGGATCGAGGTCCTGATTCGGGACTGCCTCGCCGACGCCGCGTAGCCGCCGTCTGGCGCGCAGCCCAGCGCTAAGCTCTAAGCGAAATCCCCCGCCAGATGCTGCAGGATGCTGATCGCGGCCAGCGGCGCCGTCTCCGTGCGCAGGATTCGCGGCCCGATTCGCACCGGCACAAAACCGGCCTCGCGAGCCGTGGCGCGCTCCCCTTCCGTCAGGCCGCCTTCCGGTCCGATCAGCAGTGCGACGGACCGTGCCCCATCGATTCCGTCACCGAGATTGCGGTCCGCGCCGGGGTCGAGCAGCAGCCGCACGCCGCAGTCTGTGTCGAGCGCCGCGACCGTCGCCGGCAGCGGCGTCGGACCGGCGATTAGCGGCAGTGTGACGCGGCCACTCTGTTCGCACGCACTGATTGCGACCTGCCGCCAATGCTCGAGTTTCCGCTCCCGTCGAGCGCCGTCGACGCGGGACACGCTCCGCTCGCAACTGATTGCGCGAATCGCCGCGACACCGAGTTCCGTCGACTTCTGGATAAGCATGTCCATGCGCTGACCGCGGCAGAGTCCCTGCAGCAGCGTGATGTCGAGTTGCGACTCGGTACCGGGATCCGTCGCCTCGTCGACCGCGACGTATACTGCGCGCCGATCGATCGACTCGATGCGTGCCGCGTATTCGAGGCCCGAACCGTCAAACAGCACGAGCGGGTCGCCGTCGCGCAGGCGCAGAACC
>JBPCXI010000185.1:0-4897 GCA_051008895.1 Gammaproteobacteria bacterium
TCGAGCGGGCGTTCACCGCCGGGGGCGACGTAGTCGAACATCGTGTCGGCGTCGGACACGTGGAACGGGTCACCGTCCTCCTGCGGCTCGATGAACATCTTCTCGATCACGCCGTCGCGCACCAGCATCGAGTAGCGCCACGAGCGCTTCCCGAAGCCGAGGTCGGCGCGGTCGACGAGCAGGCCCATGCCGTGCGTGAACTCGCCCGAGCCGTCGGGGATGAAGGTCACGCGGTCGGCACACTGCTGGGTCGCCCACTCGTTCATGACGAACGCATCGTTGACCGACATACAGACAATGTCGTCGATGCCGGCCGCAGCGAATGCGGGTGCGAGCTCGTTGTAGCGCGGGACGTGCGACGACGAACAGGTCGGCGTGAACGCGCCCGGCAGCGAAAAGACGACGACACTGCGGCCGCCGAATATATCGGCGCTCGACACATCGACCCAGTCGCTGCCGCGCCGGGTCTTGAACGTGACGTCGGGAACTCTGTTGCCTTCCAGATTCTTGAACATGGGGATCTCCTTCGTTACTCGTGATTCAGCGTTCGGTCAGCTATTTGATGAAGTCATACTAGGCCGCTTGATTGATTAAATATATTGAATAATATAGATTTATTTATTCGTTTTTATCGAATAGACTCCCGGCATGCCCCATCCGCCGACCGTCAAGCAGCTACGCTATTTCTCGGCCTTGGAGCGCACCGGCCACTTCGGCCGCGCCGCGGAGGCCTGCTTCGTCTCGCAGTCGACCTTCAGCGTCGCGATCCGGGAGCTCGAGACGGCGCTGGGCACGCAGCTCGTCGACCGAACGACCAAGCAGGTCACCGTCACGCCGGTCGGGCGCGAGGTGGCGGCGCAAGCGCGGCTGGTGCTGAAAGACATCGAGCAACTCGGGAACATGGCCGGCGCCGGACGACCGCCGCTGACCGGGCCGCTGACGCTCGGCGTGATCCCGACCATCGCGCCCTTCATGCTGCCCAAGGTATTGCCGACAATTCGCCGTCGCTATCCGGACCTTAAGGTCTACATCCGCGAGGGCACGACGGCCGATATACATCGCGACCTGCTCGACGGCGCGCTCGACGTGATCCTTGTCGCGCTGCCGTTCGAGTTGCGCAATACCAACGTAACCAGGATCTGCGAGGATCGGTTTTTGCTGGCAGCGCGCGCTGACACGCAACTCGTCGATCCCGAAAAATTCTCGGTCAACCGCGTCACTTCACCGAGCATTCTCTTGCTCGAGGACGGCCACTGCCTGCGCGACCATGCGCTCGCCGCATGCAAGGTGAAAAACATCGAAACTGTCAATCGTTTCGCCGCGTCGAGCCTGTTCACGTTGCTGGAGATGGTCGACAGCGACCTCGGCGTGACGTTCCTGCCGGAGATGGCGGTCGGCTCGGCGCTGCTGAAGCAGACGCGTATTCGCACCTGGCCGCTGGCGAAAAACAGTTACCGCGAGATCGCACTCGGCTGGCGCAAGTCGACCGCGCGAGCCGACGAGTTCAACCTGCTCGCCGACCTGATTCGCGACAGCGTCGATTGAGTCGGCTAACGACTGGCCTTGCGCGCTTCCTCGCCGATGATGCGAATCCCGTCGCGCACCGATTGTTCGTCGCGCGAATAGCTGATGCGGATGCACTGGTCGCGATGCGGCCACGGCTCGTCGAGCCCGGGGAAGAAATGGTGGCCGGGAATCACGTATACGCCGCGATCTTTCAGCCGCTGGTAAAGCTCACCGCTGGTGATCTTCAGTTCGGGCAGCCATAACCACAGGAAGAACGCACCCTCGGGACGGTGGATGTGGTATTCGCAACCGTCGAGGGCCGCATGCATCCAGCCCAGCGCGTGTTCGGCCCGTTCCCGGTAGAACGGCTGGATGACGTCGCGACCCAGCCGAATGATCTCGCCGGTCTCGACGAACTCGCGCATCAGCACCGCGCCGACGCTGCCGACCGCGAGGCTGACGATTGAATTGACGCCGGTCAGCGCATCGATGACCGCCTCGTTCGCAATCACGACACCGGTGCGCACGGCCGGCAGGCCGATTTTCGACAGGCTCATGCACAGGATGATGTTCTCGTCCCAGACCAGCTCCGCATCGCCGAATACGATGCCGGGAAACGGCATGCCATAGGCGTTGTCGATGATCAACGGAATGCCGCGGTCGCGCGCCATTGTTCTCAGTCGACCGATCTCCGCATCGGTCAGCACGTTGCCGGTCGGGTTCGTCGGCCGCGATACGCAGATCGCCGCGACGTCGTCGCCGACGGCGAGCTGGTCGAAATCAACGTGATACTTGAACAGACGGCCGTCGAGATGCTCGATCACCGGTCGTTGCGACACGAACAGGTCCTCGCCGAGGCCGAGGTCGGCGTAGCCAACGTACTCCGGGGTCAGCGGCAACAGTACGCGGCGCCACGAGCCGTCGTCGAACTCGCCGGCCAGCAGGTTGAACAGCGAAAAGAACCCGGCCTGGCTGCCGCCGGTCAGCGCGACGTTCTGCGGCCCGATGTCCCAGCCGTACTCGCGCCGCAGCAGCTCCGTGATCGCGGCCCGAAACAGGTCCTCGCCCGCCGGGCTCGCATAGTCGGCGATCATGCGGCGAAACTCGCGCGGGTCGTCGGCAATCCGGCGCGTCCGCTCCGCCAATAGCTCGAGGATCTCGGGGATGTGCGCCGGGTTGCCGCCGCCGAGCATCATGACCGGGTGCTCGGACGCCATCGCGGCGCCGAGATCGTCCATCAACTGACGCGCGCCGGTGTGACGCGTGAACCGGTTGCCGAAACGTGAGAATTCCATGGCCGGGACTTTAGGAGATATCAGGTGTCCGGCGCAAACGTCCGGGAATTTTACTCAGGGATGGCGAATGCGAGCCGACTGATCTCGGCGAACTCGGCCGAGCCCGACCGCGCCAGCACGCGAACCTCGTAGCTGCCGCCCTGGAGCAGCCCCCCGGGTACGCCGACGGCGAGAAGATCCTCGTAGCCCGGCTGCAAGTCGACGACCTCCCAGATGACCTCGCCGGTGCCCGTGTCGGCGACGGCGGCGCGATATTCGTCGTACGGGTCGAACCCGGGGTCGACCAGCAGCACGACCCACTCGTCGGCTCGCGCTGACGGCACGCGCGGCACGTCCGCGCCACGGGTCGCATACAGCGGAATGAGTCGCGTCGCGCCGGCGACGGGATCGTTCGGTAACTGCGTCAACAAGAAGCCTGAAAACGCGAGGGAACAGACGAGCAGCACCGACGCGGCCGCGGCCCACTGCGGCGAAGTCAACGCGCGGCGGAATCCGCCCGGCGTCGGCGCCGCTTCCACCAATCCCCGATCGGCGCACTCGCGCAGGCCGATCTGCAGCTTCTCCGCAAGTTCGAGCTCGGCCAGAGTTTCCTTGTCCGACAGAAAAAACGCCTCGAAATCGGCGCGCTCGTCGTCCGACAGTTCGTCACGAAGATAACGGTCGACAAGCTGGTTTTCGTTAACGAAATTTCTGTCCATAGCTATCTCTATAGTGACCGAAAACGTTGCAAAATCTCACTCATCGACCAAACCGAGCTTGCCCGCTCGCTCCTCACGCAGCAGCAACTCGCGAAAACGCTGCTTGGCGCGATACAACACCCGATTGAAATGCGTCGGGCTGATGTCGAGTTCGCCGCAAATCTGCGCCTTGTCGGCTTCGTCGACGTAATAGCGCCGCAAGATATCCCGATCGCGTGACACGCCCAGTTCGCCAAGCAGTTTAGCGACCGTATCACCGACCTGCTGGCGCGCGACCTCGCCCTGCGGATCCGCACCCGTGTCCGTCGCGTTGTCGATCGCATCCGGGTCGGTCGTCGTTTTGCGGCGCGAGTGCTTGCGAAATTCACCGGTAGCGAGGTTGACCGCGATGCCGCGCAGATACGCGGCCAGGCGCTCAGGCTCGTCGAGGCCGGAGCCGCGCAGCTTCTCAATCGCGATACGAAAGGTCTCCTGCCGCAGGTCTTCCGCCAGCGCGGGATCGCCGGTTCGGCGCCGCAGCAGGAACAGCAGGCCGCGATGGTAGCGGTCCCACAACGCAGCCTCCGCGGCGCTTTCGCCCCGCGCGATCCGAGCGACCAGGTCGGATGCTACCTGTCGCTCGTCGTCGGCCGGGGACGCAGCGTCCGTCACCGCCCGGGCTCCTCGAAGCGCAGTCGCATATCGCTGAAATTTAACACACTGCAGCATCCGCAGTCGTGCCGCCGGGAATCATTCGTCCGGGTGAGATAACCCGCCAACTCGCGACAGACGCTTATTGAACCCATTGAATTTCGCATTCAAATCAGGAGCACGAAATGAACCGTTCAAGTTTGAAGTCAAAGACGCTGCGCCGTTGCGCATTCGTCATCTGTGCTTCGACTTTGTTCGCGGCGGCCGCAGTCGCGGACGAAGGCAAGCAGTTCAAAGCCCTGCTGCACGACAAAGGCACCTACGGGTCCGATGACGTTGCCGCGGGACGCTATGAGCAGGGTATCGAGAAACTCAGCACGCGGGTCGGCAGCGACAGAATCGCGCACTCGAAGCGAGTGCCTGCGCTGATCGACCTGTGCGCAGCGTACACGATGACGAGGGACCTCGTGAAAGCCAAGGAGACCTGTGACAAGGCCGTCGACAGCGGCTGGTACTCGGGCCATGCCTACAACAACCGCGGTGCGTACAACATCGCCGTCGGCGACTACGAGGCCGCGATCCGGGACTTCCAGGCCGCGATAGCAGGCCGCGGCGCGGACCGGGTCGCACGCACCAACCTGCAGTTTGCCGAGGAACGCCTGGTCGCCAAGCGCGAATCCGAGGAAAGCTTTCGGGTAATTGCGCGCAATGTCGACGGCACCGGACCGGCGAACTAAGGCCTCGCCAAAGTCCGCACCGATGCGACAC
>JBPCXI010000186.1:0-6518 GCA_051008895.1 Gammaproteobacteria bacterium
AAACGGAGGCCCGAGATGGCTCAACCAGTTGATCTGATCGCGGAATACCGGGAAGACTCAGGGAAAGGTGCGAGCCGCCGCCTGCGTCGAGCCGGCAAAGTTCCAGCGATCGTTTACGGCGCGGGCCACGACCCGCGAGCGGTTGCGTTCGACCGCGATTCACTGATGCACAAGATGGAAAACGAGTCGTTCTTTTCGAGCGTACTCAACATCAAGATCGGCAAGAACAACCGGCAGTGCATTCTTAAAGACGTGCAAATGCATCCGGCGAAACGCATGGTGCTGCACCTCGATTTTCAGCGCATCGTCGACGACGAGCTGATTCGCATGGCCGTCCCGATTCCCTTCCTGAACGAGGATGTTGCCATTGGTGTGAAGATGGGCGGCGGCACGGTGTCGCACATGATCACCGAGGTCGAGGTGTCGTGTCTCCCGGCGAACCTGCCGGAGTATCTCGATATCGACATCGCCGAACTCGAACTGGACGACACGCTGTACCTTGCGGATCTCAAGCTGCCGGACGGCGTCGAAATTCCTGAGCTTACCGAAGACAACAATCCGGGCGTCGTGTCGATCCACATCGTCAAGGCGGCGCCGATCGAAGAAGAAGAACTCGAAAGCGCCGAGGTTCCTGTCGAAGGCGAGGAGGCTCCCGCCGAGGGCGAGGAGGCGAAGGCCGACGATGCCGACGGCGGCGACGAGGGCAAGGGCAAAGGCGACTAGCGCTCTCGCGCATTGATCGCTGAACCGGGAAAGCCGCGCGATTGCGCGGCTTTTTCAAAGAACGAATGATCGGGATATGACGGATACGCCTGCATTGATCGTCGGGCTTGGCAACCCCGGCCCGGACCACGACCGTGACCGCCACAACGTCGGCTATTGGCTCGTCGAAGCTATCGCCGGGAGCGGCGGTGCGCGCTTTAGCAACGAGCAAAAGCTGCACGGCGAGCTAAGCCAGGCATCGCTGGGCAATCAGACCGTTCGCCTGCTCAAACCCACGACGTTCATGAATCACAGCGGCCAGTCGATTCGCGCGGCGACCGACTATTACAAGATTCCGGTCGAGCGGGTGCTGGTCATTCACGACGATCTCGATCTGCCGCCCGGCGTCGCGCGCCTGAAATTCGGCGGCGGGCACGGTGGGCACAACGGTCTGCGGGATACGATCTCGCATTGCGGCCGCGACTTCCTGCGCCTGCGGATCGGCATCGGTCATCCGGGTGACCGCGAGCAGGTCGTTGGTTACGTGCTGCGGCCGCCTGGACGCGACGAGTTACCGAAGATCGAGGACGCGCTCCGCGAGGGGCACCGCGCGATCGAGTTGCTGCTGCAGGACGGCCTCGCTGCTGCGCAGAAGTTCCTGCACACGGCTGCACCGGACATCGACGTCACCAAAGACCTGTAGGAAATGGGGACATTCTGCTTTTCTCCGAAAAGCAGAATGTCCCCATTTCTCCCCACCATCACGGCGTGCCGATCATCGGAATCATCGACGCAAGCTGATAGTCCATCACCGCGTCGAGCTTACTCTCGACCTGGTACAGCTTTGCGACCTTGATCGGCGGCAAAACTTTCTTAAAACGCCTGACGTACTGCTGCTGCAGCTTCAGCGCGCGGCTGCGGATATCGAGCGACTCTTTGAGCATCCTGTCGGCCATGTCATCGGACATGTTTTCATAGTTGTCCGCGAACTCGGTGATCAGGCGCACTTCGTCGTCGCCGATCACGCGCCTTTTCTCGAGATACTCGTTATAAACCGGCCAGAACGCTTTCGATTCGTCCGGCGTCAGCACGAGTTCGCCGGCGATCACGAGCTTGCGCTCGGTGATCATCTGCTTGCGCGCGGCCTCGATCTCGTTTTCCAGCTTCACCAGCGGCTGCTTTTCCTGCGCGACGGCAATGGTCACGATCAGCAGCGTTGCGATACCGGCGAGAATTGTTGATGCGCGCATCGGCGTCCCCGTGTTAGCCATCGTCATCCCGCGCGTTGGCCTGGCTCAGGTATTGACCTACAACCATCGCGACGAGTATCGCGATATAGAACTGGCCGGCGGTTGCCGCGAGATACGCGACGACTCTCGCCACCGGCCCTGCGGGCGTGATGTCGCCGTAGCCGAGTGTCGTCATCGTTACGAAGCTGTAGTAGATGAGCGTGAAGCCCTGGATATCCGCTTCGGTGGAATCGATGCCATTGAACGAATCAGGCACGAATAGAAAAAGGTTCGCGTTGATGATGCCCAGCAGGATGCCCAGCAAAAGGTAGACGCAGATCGCCCCGATTATCCGGTTCACGTCCATTCCCCGGCCGAACAGCACGTGATTCAGCGCAATGACGAGGCTGATCGACAGGAACATGACCTCGAGTGCCGTCACCAAAATTTTCGCGAGTGCGGAGTCGTTAAGGAGGACCACGATGGTTAGCGCGACGTCGGCGACCACGAGCACGATGCCGACGATGAACCAGCGCCGGTTGTCGACGAGGCTCCAGATGCCGATCACCAGCGTCAGGCTGAACGCGATCTGCCAGACCACGGACGCCGACTGCTGCGTGAACTCGTAGACCAACGGACCGGCGACGAGTACAACGAGCAGGCCGGCCAGCAGGTAGGCAAATTTCGCCCGCTTTCTCGGCTGCATCGTCAGCCCGACTGCTGCCTGCGCCGCGGCGCGAACTGCCAGGTCTCGTCGTCGGCCAGGCACAGCCGGTAGATGCCGCCGCCGTCGCGTCCGCCGGCGCTGGTCGCCGTTCTGACCGTGCGACAGGTCGTGCCGTAGTCCTCGTGGGTATCGAGGATTTCAATCGTCCCTTCGCTGCCCGAATCCGGGTTGCGCCACGCGACCGACTCGCCGTCTTCTACCTCAGCCAGCGCCTTATTGAACGTTTCGGTCAGTATCTGCTTGTCGACGTCGTCGAGATATGCGACGGGCCCCCGCTGCAGGAAGTTGATGTTCTGCGCACCGGCGACCTGCATCGTGGCCGCAAATAGCAGAATGAAACTGACAATATTCTTCGCGCGCATATCGAACTACTCCGGAAGGTCTGCTGATGATAGCGCAGCATTCCGCATCGCGCTAAAGTCCCGCCTTGATAAGGATTCCCGGGGAGACAGGGATATGCGAAACAGTCGAATACGGTCGTTGGGCGTTGCGGCAGGCCTCCTGGGCGCTGCGGTACTGACGTCGGTGGCGGGCGCGGAGGAGCACGTCAAATATCCGGTTGACGAGGGATTCCTGAGCGTTGCGTACACCGATATGCGCATCGAGATGCGCGACAGAGGTTTCGATCTCGTCTACATAGCGCCGGGCGCATTCGAGCGCCTCGGCGACTACGATGCGGTCATGATCGACCAGCCGGAGATCTGGATCGACAAAACGTCCGATTATCCGGGCACGAAGGCGGATTACCTGAAGGCCTTGGTCGACGTCATTCGCGACAAGCTCGCCGGCGCGCTGATCCGCGGCGGTCACGACGTCGTCGAGACGCCAGCTCCGCGCGTCGCATTCATTCGCGTCGCGCTGACGGATCTGTATCTCAAGAAGAAGCCGGGGAAGCAGACGCGCGGCTATACGGCGATCGGGTCCCAGACGCAGCAAGAGATGATCAAAACGATGATGAAATATTTCGACGTCGTCGAGATGGCATTGCAGCTCGAGGTTGTCGATCTCGAGACAGAGGAACTGCTCGGCGCTGTCGTTATCCAGCGCGGCGAGCGCGGCAAGAAACGCGGCAACTACGATGAGCGCCTCGACTTCGCGGAGCTGCTGGCGATCGTCGACGACTATGCCGGCCGCGTTCGCTGCCGGTTCGACAACGGTCGGCTGCCGCAAGAAGACTGGGTCGACTGCGCCGCGGTGGCTGAGTCGGTCGCGCTGCGGGTCGCCGCGGTTGGCCCGTAAGCTAACCGATATGTCAATCGGGAGGAATTGAGATGCTGACTATTGTTGCGGTTTTTGGTTTGCTGGTTTGTCTCGGCTGTATCGTTGGCATCGCCGCGACGTCGGTGCTCATGCGGATCATGGACATGGTCATGTCTCGTCCCGGTATCCTGTACCTCGCGGTCGGCGTGCGGCTGCTGCTCGGCGTCGCGCTGATCGTGGCCGCGCCTGCATCGCTGTTCCCGGTTCTGTTTCGAATTTTCGGCGTTATCGCAATTCTCGCGGCGCTTGCACTGCCGATCATGGGTATCGAGCGGATCCGGCGCCTGGTCGCATGGGTTGCAGCACTGCCGTCGATCGCGCTCCGACTCTGGCTCGTCGTCGGCTTCGCGTTCGGCGCCTTCCTGATTTACGGCACCGGCATAACGCTCTAGCCGCGCCCGAGCAGCGTGGCGACCCAGCCGACGCCGATGAACGTGCCGACGCTGCTGCCGAGATTGGCGAGCACGACGACGAGCAGCACCTTGATCACGCGATTGCCCCAGATGCCGCGCAGCGTCGTCATGTCGTCGCCGATGTTTTCCAGGTCGGCGACGCGGGGCTTGCGCAGGTAAGCCTCGACGAGGCCGCAGACCCAGCCCGCGGCGATCGTCGGATTCAGTGACGTGATCGGCGCGGCGAGGAAGGCGGCAATGATCGTCAGCGGGTGCGCGAGTGCGACGATCGTGCCGATCGCCGCCGATACGCCGTTCGCCACGACCCACGCCAGCACCATCTGCTCGGTTGTCTCACGTCCGGACGTGACGAAACCCGCGACGATCAGGCCGAGTACCAGCAGCGGAATGCCCCAGCCGATGATCTTGAAGATCTTCTTCGGCGGCGGCAGCTCGTCGAGCATCGTCAGATCCACGGCCGCGCCGAACGCGCGCTTGATGCCGGGCACGTGCGCCGCGCCGACCATCGCGACGACGGTATCGCCCGGCGCGTTACGAATCTTCTCCGCCAGGTACTTGTCGCGTTCGTCGATCAGCGCGACCTTGACGCCCGGTAACGAACCGGAGAATTCGTCGAGCACCATCGCCAGCTCGTCGCCGCTCTTCATCTTCTCGATGTCTTCTTTGGAGATCTCCTGAGCGTGAAACGTCGACAGGATCGTCTGGTAGAGCACCTTCAGCAGTGTCCAGAATCCCGCGGTCGACCACGCGCGCTTCAGCGTCGTGCGAATCTCGCGATCGGCGAGGTGCAGTTCCGCGCCGGTCTCCTCGCTGACCTTGATCGCACGGTGCATCTCCTCGCCTGGCCGCACGCCGAACTCGTCCGCGAGCCGCTTCTGAAACGTCGACAGCGCGAGCTGCGCCATCAGCACATAGGCGCGACCGCTCTTTATAACGGTGTAGATATCCGTTTCTTTCCAGCGCTCCGGATTCGACAGGCTCTCGAAGCGCGATTCGCACAGCTCGACCGCGACCGTGTCAGGATCGCGCTCGCGGATGACCTTCTCGACCAGGTCCGCGCTGTCTTCACTGACGTGCGCGGTGCCGATAATAAAAAACGAGCGACCCTCGTGCTCGATCAGGTCGACGTTCTGCTCGATCTCGGCGTGCTGGGGGGTGGTTTCTGACATGGGGGCGGATTGTAGCCGGAAAATGGGGACATTCTGCTTTTCTTCGAAAAGCAGAATGTCCCCATTTCCCCGTGTCAGAGCTCCGCGCGGACGATCGCCGCCCCGGCCGACAGGCTGTGCAGCTTCGCTAGCGCAACGTCGTAAGCAATGGGCGTCATGCCGCAGTTCGTGCACGGGCGGATGCGCTCCGGGTCCACGAATTCCATCGCAGATCGGATCGTCGCCGCGACCTCGTCCGGCGTCTCGACGTGATCCTGCGTGACCGCAACCGCGCCGACCATCAGAATCTTGTCCTTGAGAATGCCCATTACCGAGTGCGGCACGTGCGACGACGCGCACTCCAGCGACACCTGGTCGACCTTGCTCGCGTTCAGCGCCGGGAAAATCTGTTCGTACTGACGCCATTCTTCGCCGAGCGTCTCCTTCCAGCGAATGTTCTCCTCGATGCCATAGCCGTAGCAGATGTGCACAGCCGTCGTGCAGTCGAGGCCTTCGATCGCGCGTTCGAGCGTCGCTACGCCCCATTCGTTTACGTCGTCGAAGAACACGTTGAACGCCGGCTCGTCGAACTGAATGATGTCCGCACCGGCCGCGACCAGCTCTTTCGCCTCGTCGTTGAGCAATTCGGCGAACGCCATCGCCATGTCTGCGCGCGTGCCGTAGTGCGCGTCGGCGATCGTGTCGCAGATCGTCATCGGGCCGGGCAGCGTAAATTTCAGCTTGCGCTCCGTCAGGCTGCGCACGAACTTGAATTCCTCGAGGTGCACCGGCTTGGGCCGCGACAGCGGGCCGGTCACGGTCGGCACCTCGAGGTCATAGCGGTTGTCGCGAATGCCCATGACGGTCTTCACGTCCTGGTCAATGCCTTCGATCCCCTCGAGGAACGTGTGCACGAAGTGTTTGCGGAACACCTCGCCGTCGGTGAGGATGTCGATGCCGGCCTCCTCCTGGTGCCGGATCCACTCCGTCGCCGCGCGGCGTTTACCCTCCTCGAGTTCGGCGCCGGACAGTTTCCATT
>JBPCXI010000187.1:0-2751 GCA_051008895.1 Gammaproteobacteria bacterium
GTCACGCACCTGCATCTCGACGTCGAGGTCGACGGCCTCGCCCGCCCGGACCTGCCCGGTCGTAATCGTCAGCGATTCGAGCGCCACGTGCGTGCCGGCCTGCCGATCAAGAAACTCGATGGCCGCATCGTTGATGCTAATTCCGGCAACCGACAATCCCGACAAATCAGCCTCGGTCTCCCCCGACTCCGACTCTGCCGACGATTCCGCCGAATCGTCGGCAACTGCGGTCTCGAACTCCCAGTTCGCCGGGCCATCCGCGCGCCGGATCAAGTTCGCGCGGAGCCCGTCGACCGTGATCGTGTCCACGACGGCTCTCTGCTCAAACAATAGCGGCAGCAGCTCGAGTCCCAGGCGAACCGACTTGACGCTGGCGAAGTCCGGTTCGTCGAAGCCGGGCGGATTGCCGAGGCGGGTGTCGTCGATCGAAACTGCGCAGCACGGAAAAACGCGCAGCCCGAGATCACCGTCGATCGCGAACGAACGCCCGGTCTCCTCTTCGACGAACGCGGCGATCTCGCCACGATACTCGTTCGGATCGAACAACAGCGATACCGCGACCGCGACGGCCAGTAACAGGCCGACGACTACCGCGGCGCCGATAAGGATGAATTTCAAAATGCGCGACATGACGCGTATTACAGCATCACGGTCGCAATTGACCAAGCGCGGCCGAAAGCCGCTCAGGGCGAGGGACTTAGGGGATGTCGTTTAGACCAGGAGCAGCAGGAGCGACGCTGCGCACGTCGTCATGACGGCGAGGTCGATGTGCAGAAAACCCGCAAGGTGAGGTCTGATTGAACGTCTAAAATTGCTCATGCAAACACACCGAACCTGTATCCCGAAACGATGATGCATTATCTACCGATCACGTCGCGTTTGTCTGTGAGCGGCTTCTCGAAAGCGAATCAGCGACACGATCTTTTTTCTTCGCGCAGACATAATCCACGGAACGTAAAAAAATATCGGTATGGTTCGCAGGATGTCGGCGTGCGGCGCGCCGATATCGGCGCGCCAGATCAGCACATGCAAAAGTGTTGACGCTACGCCGACCCCGAAAGCTCCGCGCCAAAACGAATGTGACAGAATGAGCGACAGGATAAACCGCAGGTCGAGCTGCTTGCGTTCGAACCAGGGCAAGTGCCGGTAGCCGGGGATACGGTCATAAGCGAGCAGGTCGCGGCAGCCGTGGAGCCAATCCTGAATGACAAACCGAATCGTCATCCGGTAATGGAAGCAAACGTCGATCAGTACCGGTAGTTATGTAAGCTTGCCTTTCATACCGATTGGCGACGCGGCGTCAGTCGTCATCCCAGGTCTGGCGCTTGCGGTACAGCGTCGACGGGCTCACGCCCAGCAGCGCCGCAGCCTTCGGAATATTGCCGCCGCAGGCTTCGATCGCGGCCTCGATCGATTCCCGCTCGACTTCGCGCAGCGATCTGATCGTCGACTCCTCGGCCGGCGCCGACGTACCGACGACGGCCGCAGCAGTTCGATTCACCGGTGCCGGCATCATGTCTGTCGTGACCTCGTCGGCGTCGTGCAGAACGACGACGCTGCGCAAGATATTCTCGAACTGACGAACGTTGCCGGGCCAGCTATAGGTCAGCAACAGGTCCTGCGCGCCCGGCGAGAAACGCTCAAATGACTTGCCCTCCTCGGCGGATATAAGGCGCAGCAGACCGTCGCCGATCGGGATGATGTCCTCGGTCCGGTCGCGCAGGCTCGGTAGCGCGATCGGCACGACGTGCAATCGGTAGTACAGGTCTTCGCGGAAACGTCCGCGCTTCACTTCTTCGAGTGGATCCTTGTTCGTCGCGCAAATAAACCGCACGTCCACGGACCTTTCATCGTTTCCACCCACCGGCCGAAACGCACCGGTTTGCACGAAGCGCAGGAGCTTCGCCTGCAGGTCGAGATCCATTTCGCAAATCTCGTCGAGAAACAGCGTGCCGCCGTCAGCCTGCACGGCTGCACCGCCGCGATCGCTGTCGGCACCGGTAAACGCGCCCTTCTTGTAGCCGAAAATCTCGCTTTCCATCAGCGAGCTCGGGATTGCCGCACAGTTGATCGCTACGAACGGCATGTCGGCACGCGGACTCTCGGCGTGCACGGCATGCGCACAGAGTTCTTTGCCGGTGCCGCTCTCGCCCGTAATGAAGATCGTCGCCCGGCTCGTGGCGGCGCTCTCGATGATTCGATAAACGGACTGCATCGCTTTCGATGCACCGATGAAGCCGTGGAAACTGTCGCGCTCGTAGTTCTCCCGATAAGAACGAACCTTGTTCTTCAAGTCCTGCTGGTGCAGCGCGTTTTCGACCGTGATCCTGATGCGGTCCGCTCCAAATGGTTTGGTCACGAAGTCGTATGCGCCGTCCTTCATTGCGCCGACGGCAGTATCGACGGATGCGTGGTCGGTGATTACGATGACCGGCTGCTTGTCGCCGCGCTCGCGCATGCTTCTCAGGACCTCAACGCCCTGAATACCGGGTAGAAAAAGATCCAGGATGACAACGTCCGGCGCGTGCTCCGTAAGCTCCGTCAGCGCCTGCTCCCCGGTGGCGACGTGCTCGACGAGGTACCCGGCTTCCGTCAGGTACGCCTGGTACGCGGCCGCCTGCGCCGCGCTGTCCTCGATCAGCAGCACCGTGCCCCGGCTCGCGCCGGGTTCCGGGGCCGTGTCCCCGCTGCCGCCGCGATAGCCCGTTGAGACTGATGTGATCGTCATCTTCTGGTGGCCGGGACGAGTTA
>JBPCXI010000188.1:0-2549 GCA_051008895.1 Gammaproteobacteria bacterium
GAAGGCGTGTGGTCGGAGATGCGCGCGAAAGACACGAAGGTCGAGTCGATCATGAAGTTCTTCGTGCCCGGTCTCACGCTACGCGGGCAGGTGGAAATCGGCGGCATCGGTTCGGGCGAGTTCAACATCTTCTACGAGTTCACGACGCCGATCGATGAACACCGCACGATGATGCGGCACGTGTTCCTGCGCAACTACCGCATGGAAGAAGACTTCGACACCGAACACACACGCCGCAACCTGCAGAACGTCCACCAGGACAAGGCGCTGGCCGAATCGCAGCGGCCGAAATTCGCCGCGAGCGGCCCGCGGGCGAGCGGCGTGTACACGCACGACGAAGACAAGATCATGCTGGCCTACTGGAAGCTGATGGAGAACATGCGCGACAAGGGCTGGCAGATCGACCGGTCGCAGCTGCGCGAGCCGGATCGGCAGGTCCGGATCATCCCGTCGCCGAACCGCAAGGCCGTACCCGACGGCTGGGTCAACGAGCCGATGGCGCGCATCCCGGCCGGCGCCGCGACGGCGCCGCGCGTCGACGACCTGCGCTTCGTGGACATCGACGCAGTCGAGCCCACACGATCGAAAGATTACGGGTTATCGGAGCCGGTCGTAGCCCGCGATGCTAAATCGAAAGCGACGATGGAATGGGAAGACGAAGCGTTGGCGCGCGTCGAAAAAGCGCCCGGCTTCGTGCAGCCGATGATCATCAAGAACGCGGAGAAGGCGGCGAAGGAACAGGGTACGAACTTCGTCACGGTGGCGCTGCTGGAAGAGCTGCAGGCAAAGCAGGGTGGCGGCGGCGCGCCTGCAAACAATGGTGCCGAGCAGCCGGCTGCACCGAAAATGGTCAAACGCAAAACGGGGAATGAAACGGCTATGACAAACAATAAAGAACTCGAAGGCAAGGTCGTGATCGTCACCGGCGGCACGATGGGCATCGGCTTCGGCATGGCGACGCGACTGGCGAAGTACGGCGCGCAGGTGGTCATCACCAGTCGCAACGCCGACACGGGCGAGGAGGCGCTGGCGCGACTGCGCGACGCGGCTGGTTGCCCGGCCGACAACGTGGCGTATTTGCAGATGGACATCACCGGCGAGGCGGACAACGAGAACGCGGTCAAGTTCGTCGTCGACACGTACGGCCGCCTCGACGCGATCATCAACAACGCGGTGTTCCCCGGCGACTTCCAGCTGCTGGCCGACGAGCCGCTGGAAAGTTTCCAGCAGGTCGTCGATACGAATATCACCGGCACGTACCTCGGCATGAAGGCGGCGATCAAGCAGTTCCTGACGCAGGGCGCAGACACCGGCGACAACTATTCGATCATCAACATCAGCTCGGGGGCCACGCGCGACACTGGCATGCGCATGGCGCCTTACATCGCGTCCAAACTCGCGGTCGAGGGGCTGACGCAGGCCGCCGCGCTCGAGTACTCGCGCCAGGGCATTCGCATCAACACGCTGCTGTTCGGCGTGTTCGAGACCGAGAAGGCCGTTCAGATGATGGAGGCCATGCCGCAGATTCGCGACAAGAACGCCGCGAAACACCACGTCGGCCGCTTCGGCGACCCGGAGCACGATGCGGGAGAGGCCGCGGCCTACCTGATTTCCGATCGCAGCTCGTTCGTCACCGGCACCACGATGTACGTGGACGGCGGCATGTGCCTGTAGGAATTAGCTAACGCATCAATAGGTGCCCGTGCCCAGCGTCCGCGGCGGCACAACGCTCTCGTCCGACACGGTAAAGATCACGCGGTCCAGCGGGCCATCGTACGGGAACGGATCTTCGTACATCGTCGACACCTGCGTACCGGTATCGCGGCCGACATCGAACGTCTCCGCCAGCGAGTACGTGCTGATGTGCATCAGCGGCATCTCGACTTCGTCAACCTTCTCGCCGTTGATGTACAGCTCGCCGATACCGCCGAACTCCTGCGTCTTGATGAAATTGAACTTCACGTCGGTCACACCGTCGCGCAGGTTCGGCGACTCGAGCTGGTAGTGCACGCCGTTCAGGTAGTTGTAGTCGTAGTGCACCTTGTCGTCCTTGACGAACAGTGCGTACCCGCCGGTCATACCGCCGACCGCGACGATCACGCCTTCCTCGCCGCCGTCGATCTTGAGCTTCGTCTCGATCGTGTGCGCGCGGTTCTTGACCGGCGCCGACGATTTCTCGGCGATGCGGATCGCGCCCGGCGCGAAGTAGACGAACTCCTTCTGATCGCCGAACAGCCGGTCCTGCTGTTTGCCGATGCGCGCGATCATGTCGTCGTACAGCGGGTAGACGTTGTACTTCCACGCCTCTTCGTCGAATATCGCGATCAGCTCATTGAGCTTCTCCGGATTCTCCGCGGCGAGGTCGTTCGCCTCGGAAAAATCCTCGGCGACGTGGTAGAGCTCCCACACATCCTCGTCGAAGGGCAGCATCTTGTTCAGCTCCCAGGGCATCCGGTTGGCGTGCAAGGTCACCGCCTTCCATCCTTCGGCCCAGATCGCTCGGTTGCCGCACATCTCGTAGTACTGGCGTTCCTTGCGGTTCGGGGCGT
>JBPCXI010000189.1:0-13944 GCA_051008895.1 Gammaproteobacteria bacterium
TAACAGAGCGGTTCCCGGGCCGGCAGCGCAGCGACGGGCGCTTCTATTGCTTCGACTTCGACCTCGCCGAGCTGCGCCGGCTACGTTTTCACGAGCGCATCGACATCGATACCGGGATGGCGAGGTATCCGCAACGTTATCCCCCGGCAGCAGGCAGCTTCCGCATCTGGACGCTGGCCGAGGAAATCGAGTTCGTCGACGCGCTGAACCGGTCGACCGGCCGCGAGGTCGGCATTTACCCGGAGATCAAAAATCCGGAATGGTATCGGGAGCAGGGCTTCGACCTCGGCAACGCGATCCTCGATGTCCTCGAGGCGCACGGCTATACGCAACCCGGCCGGCGTATTTACCTGCAGTGCTTCGAGCCGGCATCGCTTAAAGCGGCACGCGAGCGGGTCGGGCCCGACCTGCCGATGATCCAGCTGATCAGCAGTCGCACGGGCGTGACGGCCACGCAACTGGCAGACGTGCCCGCCTATGCGGACGGCATCGGGCCGTCGCTGAAGCTCGTCTGTCGCGGCAGGGACGGTGCAGGCGTGCCGGTCGTCACCAACCTGGTTGCCGATGCGCAGGCACTGGGGCTCGTCGTGCACCCGTACACGCTGCGGGGGGACGACCTGCCGGCCGGCTACGACACACTCGACGGTGTGTTGGACGTTTTGGTCGGCCGGCTCGCCGTCGACGGCGTGTTCACTGACTTCACCGACCGCGTCAGCGCGTACCTCGCTGCGCTTGATAACTAGAAAACACTATTGATAGTGCTTTTTAGTCACTGTTTTATAAAGAAATAACTATCAACCAACCGCGACGCGCGGCGGAACGTCGACGGCTTCGAGCCGGACCGGCACATACTTGTGATACGGCGTGCCGGCAATCGGGTCGCGATGATCGGACGACGTCAGCTCGTTCACGGCCGGGCCGAAGCTGCGCCGGCGCCCGGCGGCATCGGTATAGCGAAGCCCGTAACCGTGGGGCAGGGTGACGACACCGGGCTGCGTCGAATCGCAGACGCTGATCGTGACCTCGATTTCGCCGCCGGCCGAAACGCACCGGGCGAGTACGCCGTCCGCTAGCCCCAGACGGTCGGCATCGGTCGGATGCAGGCGCAGCGCTCCGTCCGCATCTTCCCCGCGCCACGCGGGATTCCTGAAAATCGTGTTCGCGTTGTATTTGCGGCGTTCGCCGGCGATCAGCACGAGCGGGAAATCCGCGTGGCTCGCCGGCTGCTCTTCGCGCAGCGTACCGAGTTCATCGAGCAGTTCCGGAATGTCGAGGCGGATTCGCCTGTCGGGGTGCCGAACGAGCGACCACGTGTCCTCGTAGCGATGAGTGCTTATCAGCGTGCCCGAGCGTTCGCCGACGATGCGCGCGAACAGCAGTTCGCCGAGCGCGTGGTCGCCGACCCCGCTTGCATCATCCCCGAGCGCCCGACGCACAGCCGCGCCGTGGCGCGCGACGTAGCGATGCGCGGCGAACCACAGCGGCGCCGCGGCGCTGGCGCCGTCGGGCAGCGAGGCGCCGAGGGTCTGTTGCAATACATGTGCACCGTAGGGGATGAGGGCAGGGCGCAGCTTCATCATCAGCCCCAGCGCGGCCGGCAGTACGCGCAGCCGCGGCACCGCGCGGTCCAGGCGCGCGACCTGACGCAGCACCGGGAATGCGTCCGGCAGCTCGCCCATTGCGACGAGCAGGCGCCGGTAGATTTCCTGTTCCGGCAGCGTGTCGCCGCGCGGTTCGAACAGCGGCTCGCGGAGATGAAAATAATTGGTCGGAAATTCGAGGTTGAAGAACGTCGCCTCCCATTTCTCGAGCTGCGATGACGCGGGTAGCACGTAGTCCGCACGCTCGGCCGTCTCGCTCATCGCGACGTCGACGACGACCATGAGGTCCAGCTTCGCGAACGCGCGGCGATACGCTTCGGTATCGGCCCCGCTCATGGCCGGATTCGCAGAATCGACCCACAGCGCGCGCACTCGCTCAGGGTGATCGGTGTCGATCTCCTGCGGCAGCGCGTTCGGCGGGAACAGCTTGGAGATCGCCGGGATGCCGCTGACGACCGTGCTCCACGTGTCGCTGGCCTCGCCGGGCGGGTCCGAGTGGCCGATCAGTGGCAGCAGGAACGTGTGCAGGTTGTTGCCGCCGCACTTGCCGAAGTTGCCGGTCAGCAAGAACAGCAGTTTCTCGAGATACGAGTTCAACGTGCTGTGCAGGCTCTGCTGGATGCCGAGATCGGCACGCACGCACGCGCGCTTCGCTGTGGCGAATTCGCGCGCTACGGCGTACACCGCATCGCGCGACACGCCGGTGCGGTCGATGAACGCGTCGACCGGAATGTCCCGCAGCACGCGCTCGAGGTCTTCGAAGCCGTTCGTATGTGCGGCGATGAAGTCGCGGTCGACGAGGCTCTCACGCACGAAGATCGCGAGCATCGCGGCGAGCAGGAACGCATCGGTGCCGGGTTTCAGGCGCAGGTGGACGTCGGCCAGTTGCGCGGTTTTCGTTACCCGCGGATCGATGACAATCATGCGTCGCTCTGGGGATTTCGACAGCTCGCGCAGCGTCTGGCGCGCGTTCGGGATGCCGTGCGCCTGCCACGGATTCGTGCCGATGAACAGCACGAGGTCCGCGTTCTCGACGTCTTCGGTGACGTGGCAAGTCTGCCGGCCGAACAGCCTGCCGTTGACCCAGAAGTCCCCGGTCTTCTCCTGCGCAAGCGCCGAGTAGTGATACTGGCTACGCATCGCTTTCAGCAGCGGCGCGCCGTAGACGGCGCCAAGATGATTGCCCTGGCCGCCGCCGCCGTAGAATGCGAACGCGCGGCCGCCGTGCCGATCGCGAATCTTGGTGAGCCGTTCGGCGATATCCGCCAGCGCCTGGTCCCACGAAATCTTTTCGAACCCGCCGTCGGCCATACGCCGCAGCGGCGCGTCGAGGCGATCGGTGTTGTTCTGGTAGTAGTCGATACGCGCGGCTTTCTGACAGATATAGCCGCGCGAGTTCGGGTGATCCTTGTCGCCGCGGATACGCGTGATTTCGTCGCCGGTCTTCTCGACCAGCAACCCACAATTGCGGGAGCACAGGATGCAGGCAGTGGCGTGAGTCGTCGGGCTGGTCATTGGCGTGCCTCGGTCATTCGTGCTGCTACGATAGTAAACGAAGCGGGGCGGTCCCGCGTGAGTAACGGATATTGATGTCATGGCGAACGTAGCAATCGTCTATGGATCGAAGGAGGGACAGACCGGGAAGATCGCCGGTTTCATCGCCGATGCGCTGATGGAGCAAGGGCAGGCCGTCGAACTCGTCGACGGCCATCGGCCGCCATCGGCCTTTGCCCTGGACGCGTTCGACGGCGTCATCGTCGGTTCGTCGGTACACGTTGGCAAGCATGACGAGAAAATCGTCGACTTCGTCAAGCAGAATCTGGATGCGCTGCGGACCAGGCCGTCCGCGTTCTTCTCCGTCAGCCTGACGGCCGTCGGCACCCAGGATCCGGACAAGGATCGACAGGATCTCGAGCGGTTGCTGGCGGAGTTCTCCGCGCAGACCGGCTGGCAGCCGGATATGCAGGGCGTATTCGCGGGCGCACTGCGTTATTCGCGCTACAACCCGATAGTCCGCTTCGTGATGAAGAAGATCGCTGGCCGGCACGGGGGCGATACCGACACGTCGCAGGACTACGAGTACACCGACTGGAGGGACGTCACGCGATTCGTGACGGAATTTGCCGGGGCCCTGGGTGCCTGAAGGCGTGCCGCGGCCCGTCGCCTGACCGTGATCTTATACGTATAATGTATATTATGTTAAATAGGAGATAAGACCTCAGTCCCGTCACCCCTGCTCGAGGTCATGCTCGAGGTTCTCCAGCGCATGGGTCGCGAATCCGGCGCCCGCCTCGGTGTAAACATTGAATACGGTGTCGATACCATCCTCCCGTCGCAGTGTCTCGGCATCGTCCGGGTAGCGCGCTGTCGCAGCGACACGTCCATCGAAACCGGCGGCTTTAAGCTGATGTAGCACCGTAATGTTGCTGCTCACCTGCGGCAGCGCCAGCAGCACCATGCTAATCGTATGTGTGCGCTGAACGCGATCCCAGAAATCGGTATCGGTCGAGTCCCCGACTGCGACGTTGCGGCCGGCGCTTGCGTGTCCCGCCACGCGGACCGGATCCGAGTCGACGCCGAGGACGGTATCGCCGTGACGTGTTCGCATCTCGTCGTATGCACCGGTGCCTACCCGACCCATGCCGACAACGAGGATCATGGCGCGACGCGTATCGAGCGGCCGCTCATACGGCAACCGCCCGGGGCGCTGCAAACGCCGCCAGGATTTACGATAGCGCGCGTAGAGTTCGTTCGGACGGGCGTCAGCAACGGCCGCTAGCACGAACGAAAACGTCAGCGCGAGCGCGATGACGATCAGCCATGACTCGTCGAGCCACCCCTGTTTCACGCCCAGGGCGGCGACGATCAGCCCGAACTCACTGTAGTTGGACAAACTCAGCGTCGACAGCAGCGCGGTCCGCGCCCGCAGGCGGAAACTCGTCAGGAGCATGAGGAACAGCGCGGACTTGAGTAACACCAGCGGTGTCAGCATCGCCGCGGTGACGAGTGCTCCCAGGGTCGGCTGGCCGGACATGCCGATCGACAGAAAAAAGCCGAGCAGGAAAAGATCTTTGAACGCCAGCATCGCGCGCGCGACTTCCTGCGAGCGCGGATGACCGGCCATCAACATGCCTAGTACCAGCGCACCGACGTCTTCCTTGATGCCGGCGAGTTCGAAGATCTCGGCGCCGCCAAGAGCCAGCAGCAGGCCGTAAAGCACCAGCAACTCGCCATGCCCGAGGCGGTCCAGCACCCGGTGCAGCAGCGGCCGGGCGACCAACAGCAGCAACAGCATGACTGCCCAGGGCGACGGCAGGCTGTTCTCGGACACGGCCAGGAACACGACGGCGGCAAGATCCTGGATGACCAGGATGCCGACGGCGATGCGCCCATGCAGCGAGCGCATTTCGCCCCGCTCTTCGAATACCTTCACCGCGAACACGGTGCTCGAGAAGCTCAGCGCGAACGCGACGAGCAGCGCACCCCGGGCGTCGAGCGTCGCGAAATTCGCGATACCTTCGAGCGCCAGCCAGAATACGAGTGCGCCGAACGCGACGGTGACGATGACCATGTGCAGGCCGGCCACGGCCCAGACCTGCGGGCGCGCCAGCGTCGGCAGGTTCAGTTTGAGCCCGACCGTGAACAGCAACAAGGTGATACCGAGGTCGGCCAGTTTTTCGAGCATCTCGCTGACGGCGATGCCCTGCGCATTCAACAGGAATCCGGTCGCGAGGAACCCGACCATCGGCGGCAGACCGACCAATCTGGCAATGAATCCGAGCGCGAACGCCATGGAAATCCATGCAACGTCGCCGAGCGCGATCGCGACCCACTCGAAATCCATCGAAACGCCTCAGAAATACCGGCGGAGAGACCCGCTGGCTATTCTAGCGCGCCGCCGATGCTCGCGATCTTATTTGAACTGGTAGGTCACCGAGACGCTGGCGAGCAGCGCCCCGTCCAGCAAGTCGTATCCTTCCAGTTCGGCCTGGAAACCCAGACCGCCGCCGGTGTGGTAGCCAATGCCGACCCCCAGCGCCAGGTCGGTGCCGTCGTCCTTGTCCTGCGTGACGCCGTTGGCGGCCAATTCCGCATCCCAGACGTAAGCGCCGGCCTTGCCGAACAACTCAAACCTGTGCGTGATCGGCACGTAGCCGACGATGGAACCGACGAAACCGTCGACCGCCAGCGCCAGACGCGCCCCCGGCGCATCGTCGGTGACCTCGCCCAGGTCCGCCCACGCGGCTTCCAGCGCGATATTGATACCCCACGGCAGGAACGCCCGCGGGAACCGATAGCCCGCGAATGCTTTGTAGCCGAAGTCACCGCCGCTGACGTTGACCGGCTGCGCCTTCAGCTCGAGATCGCTGTAGCCGGCGCCGAGACCGAGGTAGAAGCCCGATGTACGGTACGGCAGATCACCCTCTGCTGCCCATGCCACGCCGGGGGCGAGCACCGCCATCAGGCACACAAGTCGCCAGGTCTTCATCGCGTTGTCCTTGTGTGAAATAACCTTATAAAACACCAATAACCCATTGTAATAAAAAGTATAAATACTAATGGG
The DNA here is from genome assembly GCA_051008895.1 of Gammaproteobacteria bacterium. Classification (GTDB taxonomy): domain Bacteria; phylum Pseudomonadota; class Gammaproteobacteria; order Steroidobacterales; genus SMWD01. Next base: position 6,166 of record JBPCXI010000189.1, read on the forward strand.
AATTTGATGGCGTAGACGACGGGACTCAGCAGCACCCGCGCGCCGAACCGGTACGCTGCATGACTCCGGATCGCCTCCGCGAGCGGTGGCGAATGCCGGTAGTACCAGGCCACGAACGCGCGCCCGGGCGCGTTCGTCAGCAGGTAGTCATCGCGGAACCGCCGCAGCACGATTACCTCCGGCTCGAGGTACGTTCCGTAGGCCGCGGTCGCGATGAAACAGTTACCGTCGCCCGCGGCGTCGAGCACGTCCTGGAATGCGTCGTCGACGGCGACAGCCGACTGCGTGGCCCCGCTGACCTCGAACGGCGCGTCGGCGGCCGTCACTGCGGCCGTGTTGGTGATTTGCCGGCCGTTGGCATCGAACGGCACCTCGAGCTCGATAGCGAGGCTGGCGGCATCGCCCGCGCCCAGCGCGCCGATCGTCCATTGCACTGTCGCCGGCGGGCCGGCGGCGAAGACGGCTCCGGCCGCCGGTGTCGCGTCGGCCTGCAGGAAACTGAGATTGTCATCGAGCGTCGCGGTCACGACGACACCGGTCGCGGGTAACGTCGTACTGTTGGCGGCATCGACGGTAAACCGGATCACGTCGCCGACATTGACGGAATTTCCGACCGGTGCGTTCGACGTATCGGTCGTCGCACTGCTCAGCGACACGACGTCCCGATTGTTGATCTGAAACCCGCCGATAATCTCTTCGCGCAGCGGCAACGGATTTTCCGCGTCGAACGGCGTCACGCCGTCAGGGTCGTTCCAGAAGGCACGGACGAAGTAGCCGCTTGAATCAAGCGTTGTGCCGATGACGCCGACCTGGTCGCAGGTCTGGTCGTCGGCACGATACGCGTCAGAACCGTTCGCGAACCGGATGATCAGCCCGCCGCCTGCGAAGCTGAAGGCGTTGTCGACCGGGAACTGCATCTCGAAGTTACCGATGACGGTGTCGCCGCGGGGATTCGTCGGCGTCTGTGTGTTGCTGACGACGTTGACGAAAGCACCGGCCTGATCCGTGCCGCCATTCACTGTCGTCGCGGCCATGGCGATGTCGAGTTCCACGTCGAAATCGTTGACGGCGCCGAGATCGAACGCGAGCGTATCGCCAGGCTTCAATTCGAACGGGGGTATATTCTGATAGATGAACCCCATGTAGGGCGATGTCGGATCGAAACCGACCGCACCGCCATCTGCGCCCTCCGACCCCGCGCCCGGCGCCGCGCCGAAAGCCAGGCACGAACCCACGTCTGGTTCATTCGGTTCGATCGTCAACGACGTTGCCGCCTCGGCGGAGCCGATGAGCAGCAGCCCCAAACACGATAAGGCCAGATACGATAGGGACAGGCACGACGTCGCGATGGCGTGACTGATCAGGTGTCGTCGGGACCGACGCGTTGTGTCCGCATGCATGTGTTGCTTCCTAGCAGTCGGTTTCGGAGTAACCGGTGATCGTCCCGGTGCGTGCCGTGAAGGTTCGGCGGCAGACTCCGTCATCGCCGAGCCACGTGTACGCCAGGTAATCGGACCCGAGTTCGTCGATCGTGTCGGGCTCTCCCCAACTGCCGAGGAGTTCACTGGAGGAATGCCCTTGCCACGCGCTGTAGTCGCGTTGGAACGAGCAGCCCGCGGCGAAAAGGCAGGCGAGAACCAGCAAGCCGCCGGCAACGGCATTATGTTTATTGTTGTTCATGGCCGGGTCCCCTTCCCCGGAAAATCCGCTCGCCAGTATACGGACGCGCATCGCGACGCGCGACCGTTCTGTTTTCGGTGCGGAAAATCAGATGCCGGGGACGTACTCGGGGTACGCGGGTGACCAGGTCGCGGCCTCGAGCCGACGTTCGATCTCCGCGGACGTCAGGTCCTCCGCAACACCCTGCTCTGCCGCGTCCTGCATCACCGCGCGCGCGACGACGCGCGAGACGGGGTTGAGCCGGTCGATGGTCGGGTACAGCAAGCCGGATTCGAGTTCTTCGTCGGTGACACACGTCGCGAGTGCTTTGGCGGCGGCGTAGAACATGCTGTCCGTCACGCACGTTGCGCCGGCCTCGGTCGCGCCGAGCCCGAGGCCCGGAAAAATGAACGCGTTGTTGCCCTGCCCGACCGGAATCTCCCGATCACCGCGGCGGACTGGCGGAAACGGGCTGCCGGCCGCGACCAGCGCTTTGCCGTCGGTCCACGCGTAAACGTCCGCGGGTTCCGCCTCGGATAAGTCGGTCGGATTGGAAATCGGCAGAAACAGCGGTCGTTCGACGTGCGCGGCAACCTCGCGCACCACCTCTTCGGTGAACGCGCCGCGTTGCCCGGACGTGCCGATGAGCACGGTCGGCTTGAATGCCCTGCAGGTCGCGAGCAGATCGGCGCCCTGCCCGTCCAGGCCAAGTTCAGCCGCTCGCTCGGGCTTCCACGCCATCTCCTGTTTGTACGCATCGCGCACGCCGCCGTCGTCGACGATCAGCCCCTTGCTGTCGAGCGCGGCGATCGAGTGCAGCAGGTCGTCGCCGGCGATGCCCTCCGCCGCCATCGCGACGCGAATCTGCCGGCTGATGCCCAGTCCGGCGGCGCCGGCGCCGAGTATCAGGACCCGTTCCTCGTCGATGCTGCGCCCGGTCGCACGGCCCGCAGTCAACGCACCGGCCAGCGCGACCGCGCCGGTGCCCTGGATGTCGTCGTTGAACGACAGCACCTCGTCGCGATAGCGATCGAGGATGGCGAGCGCGTTGTCCTTGCGGAAGTCTTCCCACTGCACCAATGCACCCGGAAACACTTCATTGACCGCGGCCACGAACTCGTCGACGATTTCGACATACTCGTCAACGCGCAGGCGCGGATGATGCCAGCCGAGATACGCGGGATCGTTGAGCAGTCGCTCGTTGTCGGTGCCCACGTCCAGACTGACCGGCAGCGTCGTGGCGGGATCGATAACGGCGGCCGCCGTGTACAGCGCAAGCTTGCCGATCGAAATCTTGATGCCGCCCGCACCTTGATCGCCGAGACCGAGTATCGACTGGTTGTCGGTCGCAACGATCAAATGGATATCGCGGCCGTGCGCCGAATTACGCAGGATCTGGGCGATGCACCCCTTGTGCTCGGGCGTAATCCAGGTGCCGCGGCCGCGCTGGAACACCTGGCTGAATTTCATCGTCGCCAGACCGATCGTCGGCGTATAGACAATCGGCATGTACTCCTCGAGATGCTGCTGCAGCAAATAGAAATACAGGTGCTCGTTGCGGTCCTGGAGCGCCGCGAGCGCGAGGTATTTCTGCAGATCGTCGTCATACGCCTGCAGCACGGCGTGGCTGCGCTGAGCCTGGGTTTCGATATCCACGACGGATCCGGGCAGCAGGCCCTCGAGGCCGAACGCCTGACGCTCCTCGTGCGTGAACGCCGAGCCCTTGTTCAGTAGTGGTTCGCGCAGCAGGTCGCGGCCCATGAGCAGTACTTTCTTGCGCGCACCGCGCGCGGGTCTGCGTAACGGTTTTTTCACTGGATTCCTGTCTCGTTTTTTTTGTGGGTTTTTCAGGCGCGCATGCAGAAGCGCTCGATCATCGCACGCAATACACCGACGCCGTTCTGCAGTCCGTTGAGACTGAGGAACTCGTCGGGCTGATGCGCCTGGTCGATCGAGCCCGGGCCGAGAATCACGACATCCATTCCAAGCGCGGTCAGGATCGGGCCTTCCGTTCCGTACACGACGCCGCGTGACTCAGCTCCGGTCAATTCTTCCGCTGCGCGCACGAGTTTCGATTCAGCCGGCGTCGCGAGCGGATCGATGCCGTCGAACAGTACCTCGAAGTCGCCCGTCAAATCCGTATCGGCCAACGCATTCGCGACGCGCGTGCGCATTGTACTGCGCATGTCTTTGACGGTCATACCCGGCAGCATGCGCAAATCTACGTCCAGTTCACACGCGCCGCAGATCCGGTTCGGATTGTCGCCGCCGGCGATGCGCCCGAGGTTCAGCGTGGTGACCGGCACCGGGAAAGCGTCGTCGCGATGCGCATGCTGCAACTCCGCGCGCCAGTCGAGCAGCTCACGGATCACCGCATGCATCCCTTCGAGCGCGCTGCTCCCCTGACCGGGATCGCCGGAGTGTCCGCTGCGACCGTCGACGCGGATGCGTTCCATCAATATGCCTTTGTGCAGTCGCACCGGCGTGAAGTTCGTCGGTTCGCCGATCACAGCGTAGCGCGCACCGAGGCCACCTGCCGCGGCGAGTGCTTTCGCGCCGGCCATGCTGGTCTCCTCATCCGCCGTCGCGAGCAGAATCAGCGGCGCAGTGAGATCGCTGTCCGTGAGTCCCTCGCTCGCGGCCATCGCCAGCGCGAAAAACGATTTCATGTCGGCGGTGCCGAGACCGTACAGGCGCCCTTCCCGCTCGGTCGCAACGAACGGATCGCTGGACCACTTGCCGTCGTCGAACGGCACCGTGTCGGTATGTCCGGACAACACCAATCCGCCGTCACCGCGACCGAGCGTGGCGATCAGGTTGGCTTTCCCCGGTTCTTCGGCGACGGCCTGTATTTCGATGCGGAAACCGCGGTCCGCGAGACGTTCGGCGAGATAGTCGACAACCGGACGGTTGGACATGTCCCAGTCCGGGGAGAAGCTGCTGATCGAGGGCAGCCGGATCAGCTCGGTGATGTGCGTCAACAGCTTCGCGTCAGCCGTCGACATTCGCGTTACTCGACGATCTGATCGATGACGATGGCGATTGCGCGGTCGCCGTCAGCCTTCCATGTCGCCGCGCCGTACAGATCGCCCGCGGCCGCGATCGCATTGCCGCCGTTAGAGACGCGCGCGACGAGTTCGACTTCACCGAGACCGCCGAGCGTGCGTCCGGCGATCATCGCGTTCGCATCGGAGATTTGCAGCGAGGTTGGCAGTTGCGCAGCCGGTCGGCGTACGGCCGCAATCGGCGGTCCGGCGACACCGGGTTGCCGCGCGAGTACGAACAGGACCGCGCCGGAGCCGATGCGCGCGGCGAGTTCGTCGGTAATTGATACGCTGACATCGATCCCGTTCGCGTCCGCGTCGGGCGCTGCGCTCGTTGCATTTGCTGCATCTGCTGCGTTTGCTGCCGGCGCCGCGGGCGCGGTGCCGGGCGGTAGCTGCGCAAGCTGCTGCTCGAGAATCTGCCGGATGTTATCCGGCGGCGACATGCCGAGCAGCTTCTGCCACCGGGATCGCAGCGTCTCGGCGTCGCCGCGCAGCATCGCGACCATGCCACCGTAAAACAACGCCTTCGGATTGTCGGGCTCGGCGGCTAGCACCTCCTCGACATAGCGCCCGGCATCGCCGCCGAGATTCGCGCGATCCATCATAATCTCAACCTCCGCGAGGTCGAGCTTTGCCGCACTCGACGGCGCGAGTTCCAGCGCCGTCGAGAATGCCCGTCGCGCATCGGCCAGTCGCTGCAGCTGCACGTAGGAACGACCGAGCAGCAGCCAGCCGTCCGCGTCCGCGGGCGACTCGGCGAGTTTGCTTTCCAGTTGGCGCACGGCGTCCGGAAGCGATCCGGCCTCCGCGCTTGCCGGGACCTGCTGTGGCGCGGCCGGCGCATCCCAGTCGTGATTGCTGACGCCGACGTAGGCCAGCACGGCAAGCGCCGGTAACGCGACCGCAGTCATTGTCGCCGCGACCGGCGCAATGTCTGCGCCATCGCGTTTGCGCAGCAGCGGCACAACGACGACCGCGACGGCAGCGACGACGAGCACCACACCAACGACGATGAATCCGACTGTCATGCAGCCGTCACCCGGCGCGCTCCGACGCGGCGCTGTCTTCGTGGTCGGTCGGCACCGGCAATTGTGCGCGGCGCCGCAGGCTGCGGATCAGCATCGCGATCGCTGCGAGTAACAGGATCGCCGGGGCCAACCAGAGTAAAAGTGCCGGGCCTTCCAAGGGCGGTTTGTACAATACGAAGTCACCGTATCGGGCAGTCAGAAACTCCTTGATGTCGCGCTCGCTCTTGCCGTCCGCGACCTGTTCCCGTATCTCGCGCCGCAAGTCCTTCGCGAGCGGCGCGTTCGAATCGCCGATCGTCTGATTCTGGCACACGAGGCAGCGGACCTCGTCGATGAGCCCTTCGTAGAGTTCGATCTGCTCCGGATCCGACAGCGGCGACTCGGTATCGAGCGCGGCAACGGACATGGAAAATGCAACGCAGATCGCCAACGTCGCTATGCGCGCCGGCAGCATCAAGAATCCTCCTGCGCCGCCCGGATGCGCGGCATGAATTCTGTTTCCCACGTCTCCATCGTCAGCGGGCTGATATGCCGATACAGAACCGTGCCGTCGGGTCCGATCAGGAACGTCTCCGGTGCGCCGTAGACACCCCAGTCGATCGCGACGCGGCCGTCGCCATCGAATCCCGTCGCGACGTACGGGTCGCCGAGATCGGCCAGCCAGCGCTTTGCGAGATCCGGATCGTCTTTCCAGTTGAGCCCGTAGATCGGCACGACGTTGAGTTTCGCGATACGGTTCAGAGTAGCGTGCTCCTGCCGACAACCAACGCACCATGTCGCCCAGACGTTCAGCAGGCTGACCTGGCCGCGCAGATTCGCGTCGGACACGGATGCGCCTGGTTCGAGGAGCTGCGGCAGTTCAAATGTGGGTACGGGTTTGCCGATCAGCGGTGACGGCACGAAGCGTGGGTCGCGGTCGAGGCCGACGCGAAACACGACGACGAGCAGCGCGAACGCGATGACCGGAATAAGATAACGATTCATGCGGCTAGCCGGCGCGCGCAGACCCTGCCGGCGCCGAATCGGTGGTCTCAGCACGCGCGGCGAGCCGGTAGCGGCGATCGCTGATCGCAATCGCACCGCCGAGCGCCATGATGATCGCGCCGAACCAGATCAGCCGGATCAGCGGCTTGTACTGTACCCGCATGCTCCACGCGCCCTCGCCCAGGTTGTCGCCGAGGGCGACGAACACGTGGCGAGCCCAGGTGTCGTCGATGCTGGCCTCGGTCATCGGCGACGTCTGTACGCGATATATGCGCTTCTCCGGTCCCAACTGCGCGACCGTCTTGCCGTCACGTGCGATCTCGATGTCGGCGCGCAATGCCGAATAATTCGCGCCCTCGACCTCTTTCAGTCCGTTGAAGCTGACGGTATAGCCGGCAACTTCGATGCTCTCGCCCAAGACGACGCGCTGATCGGCCTCGACGCCGAACGTATTCGTCGCGGTCACGCCGATGACGAACAGCCCGACGCCCGCATGCGCGAGTTGCATGCCGACCATCGATCGTGTCAACCGCGGTCCTTTGCCGAGCAGCCGCGCCAGCGGATCGCGCAGCGACGACAGGATCAGCCACAGGCCCGCGATCATGCCTACGACCGCGAGGACCGGCCCCGTACCCCAGACGACGACCGGAATTGCGCAGCCGGCGATGATCGCGACGAGCGCCGCGAGCCGCAGCCGCTTCGCAATCTTGCTCGCGTCATCGCTGCGCCAGGCGACGTGCATACCGATGCCGGCCGCGAATACCAGCGGCAGCATCGGTACGAGAAACACGGTGTCGAAATACGGTTTGCCGACCGAAATCTTGCCGGCATTCATCGCGTCGAGTATCAGCGGATACAGTGTGCCGAGCAGGATCAGGAACGCGGCAATACACAGCAGCACGTTATTGAGCATCAAGAACGTCTCGCGCGAGAACGGCTTGAAACCGACCTGGCGGTCGAGTCCGGGGGCGCGCCACGCGTACAGGGTCAACGCGCCGCCGATAACGACGCCGAGCAGCGCCAGGATGAAAACGCCCCGGGTCGGGTCGGTGGCGAACGCG
>JBPCXI010000190.1:0-2966 GCA_051008895.1 Gammaproteobacteria bacterium
GGATCGATCTGCCCTACGAGTCCATGTACGCGATGACCCGCGACGAGGCACGCGCGCGGTTGCGAGATGGCGGGCCTGAAGCGCTGCTCAAACGGGTTTTCGATCGCTACCGGGCGTTGCAAAGACAATGCGACTTCGTTGTTTGCATGGGCACCGACTTCACCGGCGTCGCGTCCGCACTGGAGTTCGATTTCAATGCGGAACTTGCGAAGCAACTCGGTTGTCCGGTGCTGATCCTTGCTAGCGGACGAGACCGTGTGCCCGAAGACATCGTCGCGGCCGTCGGCGTTGCTCATGACGCTTTTATCGACGGAGGCTGCTCGGTTGCGGCGACACTCGTCAATCGCGTAGGCCCCGACGAAAGGGACAAGGTCGAAGCACTGCTGCGCGACGATTGGCCTCACGAAGACCCGGTGTGGGTGCTGCCTGAGGATCCGCTGCTGAAACACCCGACGATGGGCGAGATCATGCGCGCATTGGACGGACGATTGCTGCGCGGTGACGACATCACGCTCGACCGCGCGGTACGAGACGTCAAGGTCGCGGCCATGCACCTGCCAAATTTCCTGGAACATATCGGCGAGGGCAGCCTGGTCATCGTGCCCGGGGACCGTGCGGACATCGTGGTGGGCTGCATCGCCGCCAACCTGTCGCAGAATTGCCCGACCATTGCCGGGCTCGTCCTGACCGGTAACCATGCGCCGGCACCGCAGATCGATCGGCTCATCGCCGGACTCCGCGACTCGAGCATCCCCATCTGTGTCGTCACTGCGGATACTTATACGACGGCAATGAATATTGGCGAGATGCCCGCATCCATTGTGCCCGGCAACGATCGCAAGATCGCCTCAGCGCTCGGGCTGTTCCGCTCACACGTGGACCTCGCGGCCTTCGAGGAACGGATCGAGGTTGTCCGTTCGACGCAGGTCACGCCGCTGATGTTCGAATATGAACTGCTGGAACGCGCGGCCGCAGATCGCAAACACATCGTACTGCCGGAAGGCACCGACGAGCGCATCCTGCGGGCGGCCGAAATCCTGTTGCGACGGGGCGTGGTGGATATCACGCTACTCGGTGACGTCCGGCAGGTCCGCGAAAAGATCAGCACCCTTGGCCTGGACCTCGACGCCGCCGCGATTGAGGACCCGACGACATCCGAATGGCTCGACGATTTTGGCGCCACCTATTTCCAGCTCCGAAAGCACAAGGGCATTTCCGAGCAGGCGGCCCGGGACACGATGACCGATGTCAGCTATTTCGGCACGATGATGGTGTTCAAGGAACTCGCGGACGGCATGGTATCGGGCGCCGCACACACCACAGCACATACGATTCGCCCGAGCTTCGAGATCATCAAGACCAGGCCCGACTGCGCCATCGTCTCCAGCGTTTTCTTCATGTGCCTCGCCGACCGCGTGCTCGTCTACGGAGACTGCGCGATCAATCCGGAACCGACCCCGCCGCAGCTGGCTGACATCGCGATCAGTTCGGCGGCAACGGCCGGGATGTTCGGCATCGAACCCCGCATCGCAATGCTCTCTTACTCAACAGGGCAGTCCGGCAGCGGCGAGGAAGTCGAAGCAGTCCGCGCAGCGACGCGCATCGCACGCGAGCGGCGGCCGGACCTGCCGATCGAGGGTCCGATCCAGTACGACGCAGCGATCGATGCCGGGGTCGCGCGCAAGAAGATGCCTGACAGCGACGTGGCCGGCCGCGCCACGGTATTCATCTTTCCGGATCTGAATACCGGCAACAACACCTACAAGGCGGTGCAGCGCTCCGCGGACGCGGTGGCCGTCGGCCCGGTGCTGCAGGGATTGAACAAGCCGGTCAATGACCTGAGCCGCGGCTGCCTGGTTCCCGACGTCGTGAACACGGTCGCGATCACCGCGATCCAGGCACAGACCCAGGATGATTCGGAATGAAAGTCCTGGTGCTGAATGCCGGGAGTTCGTCGATCAAATACGAGCTCTTCGACATGGCGAAGCGCGAGGTGCTGGCCGCCGGGCTCATGGAGCGCATCGGCGAACCGCAGGCCAGGCTGAAGCACCGGCATCGTAAAGCCGGGGCGATGCAGGAGTCGCTGCGCGAGGGCGCGGTGGCCGACCACCGGGAGGGCTTCGCCTGGATAGGCGAGGCATTGCGAAATTCGGGCGTCGTCAGCGGTCCGGAGGACCTTTCGGGCGTCGGGCATCGTGTCGTGCACGGCGGCGACGCGTTCCAAGCGGCTGCCCTGATCGACGCACGGGTCGTGGCACGAATCCGCGAACAGATTCCGCTCGCACCGCTGCACAATCCGGCCAACCTGGTCGGCATCGAGGTTGCGATGGCGGGTATCCCGGACGTGCCGCAGGTTGCCGTGTTCGACACCGCGTTCCACCATTCGATGCCGCCGCATGCCTACCGGTACGCGCTACCCGACGAGTTGTATGGCGCCCACCGGGTGCGCCGTTACGGCTTTCACGGCACATCGCACGCCTTTGTCGCGAAGCAGGCCGCCCTTTATCTCGGGCAACCGCTGGACACGCTGAACCTGATCTCCCTGCATCTCGGCAACGGCGCCAGTGCCGCCGCGATCGAGAACGGCCGCAGCATCGACACGTCCATGGGAATGACGCCGCTCGAAGGCCTGGTCATGGGCACGCGCTGCGGCGATTTGGATCCTGCGATCGTTTTTTTCCTGGCGCGCGAAACCGGTCTCGACAACGACGCGCTCGAGTCACTGCTGAACAGGGACAGCGGCCTGAAGGGAATCTGTGGCGTGAACGACATGCGCGAGGTTCTCCGCCGCGTCGAAGACGGGGACGAGCGTGCGGAACTCGCCATCGACATCTATGCTTACCGGATAAAGAAGTACATCGGGGCCTACTGCGCCGCGCTGGGCAGGATCGACGCGATCGTATTCACCGCGGGTATTGGCGAGAACTCGCCGGACATTCGATCCCGCGCCTGCAGCGGCCTGTCGG
>JBPCXI010000191.1:0-5640 GCA_051008895.1 Gammaproteobacteria bacterium
CTCTTGAGCTGCTCGGTGCACTCGAACGTCAGCATGCCACCGGCCGCCGGCTCCAGCGTCAGCATGTCGCCCAGCGTGCAGTTCAGCGCGAAATTGGTGAATTCCGATGGCACGTCCGAACGGAAAAACTCGTTGTTGAAACCGCCGGGCTTGTTGCCCTTGGCGGCGAGCCCATAGACGAGCATGTCTTCGGTTGCCCGCCAGTTCAGCGTAATGCGCGGAGTGAAGTTCGAAAAATCCTCCCGCGCCGATTGCGGGTCGCGCGAGTTGTCGACGATCGAACGCTGCCCGCTGTCGATGGTCTTTATATCTTCGGCCCAGCGGCCCTCGAGGTCGAGCCGCCAGTTCGGGGCGAGGTCGAAGGAGATGCCGCCGAATATGGCGGTATTCTCAATACCCTCATCTCGCGGATCGGATGGCAGCGTGCCCGGGGCGAGCCCGAACACGGCGCCCGGCCCGGTCACGCTACGCTGCACCAGCGAACGTTCGCGCTCGTAGTAGTAAACGCCGAGCCTGCCACGCACCGGCTTGTCGACCGGCGACGCGACACTCCATTCCAAAGCCGTATCCTCGACCGTATCGAGATTCGCAAAGTTAAACAGGCCCCAGACTGCACGGACGTCCTGCTTGTCGAAATCGTAGACCGCGAGAAACTCGTCCTCGCTGTAAGACGCGCGCACCACCGAAGACCAGTCGCCGACGTCCTGAATCCATTCGCCCATGTACCGATGGGTCGTGCGCTCGAGCCCCGGCCGCGCGCCAACCGCGGTTTTTTCTTCCTGTGGATTGGCCGTGTTAAAGCCGTTATCGGCGACTGTCAGGCCGTTGACCAGGTCCGGGATATTGACCCGGTTGATCGTACCCTCGGTCGTGAACTCGCCGCAGAACTCACCCTCCGACGTCTCGTACCAGGGCTCGGTCGGGTCGTCGGGAATGAAGCAATTCAGGTTCGGAAAATCCGGCTCGATCGGATCGGTCGGCAACACGTTGCCGGAAAAATGCGAGTCCTCGCCTTTCGTGTACGCGTACTTCAGGTTGATCTCCGTCGACTCGAACGGCATCCAGGTCAGTTTGGTCAGCAGGTCGGACGTCTCCTCCTCGCCGATCGGCGAATTGTCGCCGATACCGAGCTGCTCGACCTGCGTACCATCCGGCCCCGCCGGATTTCCGTCAGGGCCGTTGACGAGAAAAACACTGTCGAGAAACGCGTTGCCGCTGTTGACCGGGCGTTGCTCCCCGATCGGTACCGGCGGCAAGTCGTTATTCCACTGACCGCCGTAGTTCTTGTAGTTTCCGGAGACGAGAAACAGCAGCTTTTCTTCGACGATCGGTCCGCTGAACCATGCGCCGATCTGCCGATCCTCATGCGTGCCGTAACGCAGGTTCAGGTCGCCCTCGAATTCATTCGTCGGCTTGCGCGTGACGTAGTTGATCGCGCCGGAGAACGTCGCGCGGCCGAACTGGGTCGACTGCGGACCGCGCAATACCTCGACGCGCTCCATCGACTGGGTCGTCGCGGTCGAGATGCTGCTTGATACGAAAATACCGTCGATAAAATAGGATGCGTTCGGCTCACCGCGAACGGCCGGGTTGGCCATACCGCGTATCGTCGGTCGGTCGAGCTGGCGGCCGACGCGTTGCGACGTGTTGAAATTCGGCGTGAACGCGGCGACGCCGTAGTTGTCCTGGATGCCGCGCTCGCGCATCTGTTCGCCGGTCAGCGCGGAAATCGAAATCGGTACGTCCTGCAGACTCTCCTCGACCTTGCGCGCGGTAACCGTGATTTCTTCCATCTGCGCCATCGCACCGGCCGCGTTCAACAGGCAAATGATTGCTGCACAGATAGCAACCCGGACGTTTCCGGGACCCGGACTGGTCGACATAAACTAGTTTCCCCTCGGCAATCGACGTCTACGGTCGATTTCCACCAAGTAACTTAATTGCTCGCATCGGGCGACGCAAGCGACAGACAGCCCTATCCGCTGTTCGGATCGGCGACGGCGCGGCGCAGCGGCGCGAGCCCCGACCACAGAATCAGCGCGGCAATCGGCACGCTGACGCAGTTGACCAAAGCTATGGCCGAACCGACAGCCATGTCGTCGGCGAACACGAACGACGAGATGAACCCGACCAGCGTCGGACCGATGCCGGCCGTCACGATGTTCAGCACCAGCATCCAGACGGCGGAGATTTGCGCGCGCATCTGGTTCGGCGTGACGAGTTGCAGCGCGGCCGGCGCCAGCGCCATCGAGATACTCGCGGTAAACACAAATGGGCCGAACAGCCAGATTGCGACGTCCGGATCGGTCGTCGTCGTCGCGAAGTAGCTCAGCGGCAGCAGTAGTGCGGCCGCGCCGATACCGGTACGGAACGTCGCGTCCGCATACCCGCGCCGCGACAGGAAATCGACGAGCCAGCCGCCGCAGTAAACGCCGGCGGGAGACAGCACGACGAGTATCGCCCCGAGTTTCAGCCCGGTCTCGGGCAACGAAAAACCGAGCACGCGCGTGTAGAAGGCCGGCACCCACGTCAGGATCGTTGTTATCGGCACCGCGAGCAGCGCGAAGCCGCAGAAATGCGATGCGAACAGGCGGCGATGTTCACGCACGTAGTCGAGTACTTCTTGCAGCGGGATGCCGCCGTCGTGGCCGGCGAGTTTGCCCCGTCGCTGCGGTTCATCGACGGTACGCATCAATAGTGCAACGAGGATGCCCGGCAGGCCCACGGCAAAAAACACCATCTGCCACGGCCGTACTTCGCCGACTAGCGGCAGCGTGATTCCTTCGGCGCCCATGACGTACCGAATCACCAGGCCGCCGACCAGAAACGATATGCCGGCGCCGACGAACGCACCGGCCTGGTAAACGCCGAGCGCGCGTCCGAGCCGCTCCTTCGGAAAGTAATCCGCGATCATCGAGTACGCCGCGGGCGAGAGCGCGGCTTCGCCGACGCCGACGCCGACCCGCGCGGCGAACAGCTGCCAGAAATTCTTCGCGAGGCCGCAGGCGGCCGTCATCAGACTCCAGAGAAAGATCCCGCCGCCAATGATCCAGCGGCGACTGTACCGGTCCGACCACCGACCGATCGGAATTCCGACGAGCGCATAGAAGACGGCGAACGCGAGACCCTGCAGCATGCCGATGCCGAAATCCGATACGCCGAGATCGCGTTTAATCGGTTCGACCAGCAACGCGATGATGATGCGATCAATAAACGAGAATATAAAAGCGATAACGAGAATTGTGACCGCATACCAGGCCTTGCCCGACGACGGCCACGGCGCGTCGTTACCTGCGGTATCAGACACTATTTGCGGATGCGGCGGTGTCGGCCGGTTGATCGGCCGCCGTATCAACCGAAGATTCAACAATAGTCGCCGCCTGCCACTCGTGATCGCGAAGCAGAAATTCGCACACGACACCGACGGCGCGGCCATAAATCGAATCTGGCGATTTTGCCTTCACATCGTTCGCCAACCGCGGAAACCAAGTCACCAGGTGTCGCGACGAAAAGTCGAATTGCGCAAGCTGATACGACAGATGCCCCTCGTCCGCGGACGCCTCGTGGTAGCAGAGATAGTGCATGAACTCGAGCTCGACGGATGCGTGGTCCGGAGCCCACGCAAATTTCTCGCCGAGTGAGTACTTGAAAAAATTATAGAAACGCACGAGGTCCTCGCGCGTGCCCCCGCGCTGCCCCGTCTGCAGGTCCTCGCGAATCGGCACCGGCGGACCGTCGTCGCCGACCTCGAATAGCCCGCTGTATTGGCGCTTCAGATCTTGCAATTCGAATTCGAGGTACGCAGACAATGCAGCATCGACCGGCGCTCCATACTCGAGACCCGACGCGATTCCGCTCTTCTCGCGCAACGGCACCCGGGGATCGAGGTCATGCGGCGACGCCAGCAGTTCGGATAACACCGCGTAGCAACTGCAGCGCAGCTGCGCTGTTGCCTCGCGGTCGCGCGCTTCGGTTACGGCACGGGTTGGTATCGACATGGCGGCCATCGGGCGATGCTAGACCGGGCCCCGGGGCAGCGCAAGCCGCCTGCTACTATTGCCGCACAATGATCAGCTATGCAGAAGCTTTGTCACTCATCGATGCCACGGTGACGCCGTCACCGCCGGAGTCGCGTTCGCTGGCGGGGCTGCTCGGCGCCGCGACGGTCGGGCCGATTGCCAGTCGACTCGACGTGCCGCCATTTGCCAACGCGGCGATGGACGGATTTGCCCTGCGCGCGGCGGATACCGCCGACGCGAGCGCGGAGCGCGCTGCCACCTTCGACGTCGCCGGGGTCGTCGCGGCCGGCGATTCGCCCCCCGCCGCGCCATCCTCGAACGCCTGCATGGAGATCATGACCGGCGCGCCGATGCCGGCGGAATGCGACACCGTCATACCGATCGAGCGCGTGGCAACGGAAACGGACGCTAACGGCCGTATCCTTCGCATTCGAATCGAGGAGTCGTCGCGGCCGGGCCGCAACGTGCGGGCCTCCGGCGAGGACTTCACCGCCGGTAGCGCGGCCACCGACCACGCGTGCCTGCTCGAGCCGCACTCGCTGATGGCACTCGCGGCGACGGGCAACGATATCGTAGACGTACGCGCAGCGCAGCGCGTCGCCATCATCACGACCGGCAGCGAACTGACCGCCGCCGACGCACCCGACCGGCCGGGCACGATCCGCGATTCGAACGGCCCGTATCTCGAGGCCGCAATCGCCCGCGTTGGCGCAGTGCTGACCCGGCGCGCGAATGCGGCCGATCAACCCGAACAACTCGATGCCGCGTTCGCCGCGGCCGCGGACGACGCCGATATCGTGCTGACAACCGGAGGCGTCTCGGCGGGACGCTTTGACCTGGTCCCGGATGCGATCGTGCGCGCGGGCGGTGAAATCGTTTTTCACAAAGTCGCGATTCGACCCGGCAAACCCCTGCTGTTCGCTCGCCTGCCGGGCGGCAAGCTCGTATTCGGCTTGCCCGGCAACCCGATCGCCGCCGCGGTCGGGCTGCGGTTTTTTGCGCTGCGCGCATTGCGCAGGCGACTCGGGCTGCCGCCGGAATGCTTTCACGCCGCCGTCAGCGACGACGAGGTACGCAAGCGCGCCGATCTGTATTTTTTTGGCAAAGCGCAAGCGCACGTCGACGATGGCGGCACGATTCATACGCGCCTCTTGCCCGGCCAGGAATCGTTCAAGATAAAACCGCTCGCCAGCGCCAATTGCTGGGCCGTCGTACCGGACGGCCGCGACGCCATCGCCCGCGGAGACCTGATCCAGGTCGCGCCGCTCTATCCGAGCTCTTTCCTGCAGACCTAGTCGTTATAAGGATTGACCGGGGACACTCTGCTTTTTCCAGATGCGGCTGATGACGGAGTTGCGGAATCGGCGAGGGAAAAAGCAGAGTGTCCCCATCTATTGTTTCGGGCCGAGGTCTGCGAGAACAAAATCGGCAATTGCCGCGACGTCGTCGCGCGGCAGGAACGGGATGCTGAGGTTCGTGGGTCGCTCATCCGCCACGACCGCGCGAATCGTATCGGACTCTTCGGCAAGGGCCGGATGATCCAGCCCGGCGCGCCGCACCTCGAGCTTGCGATGCTCGCCGTGCTTGTAACCCTCGACGAGAACGAGATCGATGTTGTCCA
>JBPCXI010000192.1:0-5366 GCA_051008895.1 Gammaproteobacteria bacterium
AGGCCCGAGTTCACCTCGAGCGGAATCCACAGGTAGCGCTCTATATAAGAGGGCGCGCGCGTCTTGCGCGCATAGCCCAGCCCCAGCAGCAGGTTGTCGTTGACGGAATAGTCGAGGCGGGCGACCAGCTCGTAGTTGTCGTCGGTCAGGCTGCGATCGGCGTTGTTAAATCGATTGCGCAACGCGGCGACCGCGCAGGGCGGCGACGGCGGCATGAACATACCCGAGTCACAGAGCTGCGCCGGCTGGGCCTGCACCGGATCCGCGTCGGAATCGGTGCGCTGGTAGCGGGCCCCCAGCTCGAGGAACCACTGGTCGCCGAGATCCGTAAAGTACTCTGCGAATATGCCGACGTTGTCTTGTCTCGCGTCGTTGAAGTTCTGCACGAAGAACGGTGGCACATCGGGATCCTGCACGAGACCCGAATGCTTTTCGAAGTTGCCGTCGATGCCGACGCCGAGCTCGCCCGCGCCGACGTCGAAGCTGCTCTTCAGCGCGAATCCGATCGCTTCAGACTCGACGTCGACGAAGCGGCGCTCGGTACCGACGAACGGCGGCAGCGGCAGCATCGAATTGTCGGGTGGCAGGCGCAGCTGATAGTTGTTCATACGGTGATCGACATCGGTCAGGAATATCCGCGCCGATACGTCCGCGCCGCCGATTTTCGACTTCAGTCCGGCGTTCAGTCGATGCGTCTTGAAGAACTCGATGTCGAGTGGCAATGCCGGCGTGCCGGTCAGATCGGTATTCGTATACGAGTAGTCAATGTCCGCGGCGCTTTCGCCCCGGCGGTAGCCGTAACCGAGCCCGACCGTTGATCGCTCGTACTCCGTGCCGCCGATCGTGCCGCCGCCGAATTCCATGTCGTCGCCTTTATCGAGACTGCCGAGCGCCTGAAACCTGTGGCTGGAATTCGCGCCGCCGATAATGCCGGACGCCGCGTAGCCGTCGTTGGTCATCGCCGAGCCCGTGATGTCGCCCTGGCTGCGGAAATCGCGGTCGTCGGTGAACTCGGTCTTCTTCGACTGCGCCTCGATGAGGCCGCCGATGCCGGGCCCGGTGCCGACCGACGCGATGCCTCGCGACAATGTGACCTGCCGGGTCAGGCCGGGCGGCAGGTAATGCATCGGGGAATCCATCCAGTTCAAACCGCCTGGCGTTACCCGCATCTCGTCGACGAGTACGTTAAGGCGTGGACCGAACAATCCGCGGTACTGCGCCTGCCCGCTCAGGGGCCCGTTCTTGTTGACCGCCGCGCCGGGCAGGCGGCCGACGATATCCATCGAGTCCGGCGTCGGCGCCGTGCCGACGCCCGGCGCGATGTCGGTCGTCTGCTGGCGATCCGCCGAGCCGATCACGGTGATTTCCGGCATTCTCATCGAACGGGCATTGTCCTGATCGTTTGCGGCGGCGACACCGCTGCCGAAAATGGAGAGCGAAATGATCAGGGCGGCGGCCGTTGCCGCTTGCCCCCTGTGACCGGGAGTTGGGATTTCAGGTATGGAACGGACCGTCTTCATGAACTGCGACCTCGACTGCAATGGCATGCGGCCGTCGCGTTTTGCGACGGCAGGGGCGAGTACCGAAAGCGTACTCAGGCGAGTCGAGGTGCGGGTGGCGCTCTGGACTGGCAGGTCGAGAAGGTCTGGCGTAATTCGCCGCGATGAATTGCGGCGGCGACTCCGGCCGCGGGTCGCGCCGCGAGCGCGGCGGGCGTGTCGGCACTGAGCACCGGATTCGGCTGATCGGTGCGGCCGATGCAGCAGGTGCCGCCCGAGCATTCGCAAGTTTCCGTCGGGCCGGACTCGTCGGCGGAATGCCCGGTCATCGGGCAGTCGGACGCCGCCGCGGCATGATCGGCGGGAGCGACCGGAGCGGCGGCGACGTGCAGCGGTACCGCGAAGACCTGCGCGATGAAAAGCAGCAGTACGACACGTGCCGACGCGTGCCGTCGACCGAGTCTTTGATTCGTCGCTGTGCGTATTGGGTGCATTATTCTTATCGACAGCCTGTCGGCATGCTCTCAGGTGTTGCTGCGACCGTCAAGGCGAGCCGCCTCCCGCGGTCGCTTTCGGCCGAACAATCGTCCATGCGACCGCAACATGAACGATCGCCTGTGGATTGCTATATTCGCCGGCACCCATGAAACCCTTTTCCAGCGTCGTTGTCGGTGTTGCCGACCTGGAGCGCGCCCTGGCGCTCTGGATCGGTCAGTTCGGCCTTGAACTGGCCGCGCGCAAGGACGGCCCCGACGCCGACCTGGCGCGACTCTGGGGAATTGCGCCAGGAGATATCCGTCGGCAGGCATTGGTCGTTACGGCGGGTCAGCGCCTCGGGAGGATTCACCTTGTCGAGTTCGACGACCCCGATCCGCCGGTGCGCAACAATGCCGCGACTATTGACTGCTGCCCGAAAAACCTCGACGTATACGCCGACGACTTACCGGGGAAGATGCGTGAGCTCGCATCCGCTGGCTACAGCTTCAGGAATCCGGCGCACAGCGAGGTCACGACGCCGGACGGGCTGCGTTTTCGCGAGGGGCACATGCCGACGCATGACGACATCAATGTCGTGCTGCTCGAGTTGGTTGGCAAGGAGCTGCCGTACTCGCCGAGCGGCTTCGCGGCGGTTGGCCTGCTCATCACTATCGTGCCCGATGCGGAGCGGGAACGAGATCTCTACCAAACGGTACTTGGCCTGGAAAAACTCCACGATAACGTACTGCAGGGGCCCGAGGTCGAAGCCATGATCGGCTTGCCGCCGGGCGTCGCGCTGCACGCGAGTGTCTGGGGACAACCGGACGAGCCGATGGGGCAGATCGAGGTGATCGAGTATCGCGGGGCGGACGGCGACAATCTGTTTCCGCGTGCGCGACCCAAGGCGCTGGGCGTCCTGCACGTCAGCTTCGAGTACCCGAGCATCGCCCTGCTGCGCCAGCAATTGGCCGCGGCCGGTGTCGAATTCGTCGAGCATGGTCTGACGTCCACCCTGACTACGAGCGGAGACACGATTTCGTTTCTGACGCCCGCCGGGATGCGCATCGAAGTCACCGGCACCGACTGAAATGCCCGGGCGCAACACGCCGATTTTTCTGTAGAATCTGACGAAAATAAAGAAAAACCAGAACCAGCGTCTCGGGAACACCTCTTATGAATACCAGCGAAATCAGCACCAGTGTGCCGGTCAGTGTCGTCGTTATAGGCGTCGAGAATCTCGACGCGTCACTCGAATTTTACGCGGGCACCGTGGGTCTCGACGTCGCTGAGAGCCGCACCTGGCAAGGGCCCGAGTTCGAGCGCTACTGGCAGCTGCCCGCCGGGGCGAGCGCAAAATGTGCATTCCTCGAGCACGGCGCCGATCCCGTCGGGCGCATTCAGCTGATGGAGTTCGACGCGCCAAATCGCAAGCTCGTCAGGGCGCCGGATATTCGTCGCGCCACCGGTCTGTTTAACCTGAATCTGTACACGAGCGACATGGCGAGGGACTACGCGCAACTCAAAACACAGGGGTTCAATTTCTGGAGCGAGCCTGCGCGCAATAATTTCGGCCCGGCCGTCGGCGAGACGCTGGAAGCGGCGTTCGACGGGCCGGACGGTGTCGTGATCAACATGATCGAGTTGATCTCTGGTGACCCGAACACGGTGATCGGGCATATCATCAAATTCATCGACGAGTACGGCCGCACGTCGACCGGCTTTACGTCGGTCGTCACGACCGCGCACAGCGTTTTCGACATGGACAAGGCGCTCGAGTTCTATTACGGCCCGCTGCACATGACACTGTTCATCGAGTCGGTGCTGGAAGGCGCAGAGACGAATCGCGCGTTGTGCCTGCCGGAAGACTGCCGGACGCGGAGCGTGATCGTTCAGGGCGATCACGAATACGGCAAGATCGCACTCGCCGTACCGATGAATTACGAGGTGCCGAACCTGGTGCCCGCTGCGGTGCCGCCGAATATCGGCTACCTGGCCCAGTCTTTCCAGGTCGCCGATATCGACGAGGCGGCGAGCGCCTGCGCCGCGGTCGGCGCAGAAGAATTCTCGGCACCGACGGAGATTGACTTGCCGGGTCGCGGCCCGTGCACGGCAATGGTGGTGCGCAATCCCGGCAGTGGTGCGCTGCAGGAACTGTTCCAGACGCGCTAGTTGCGGCAGCCCGGCGCCGGCCGCGGTTCCGGCCGGCCGGACACCTTGATATATGTCAGGAGCAACAAGGTCCCGACACCCTAGAATCAGAGACATCGACGCGCTCGCCCGACCGCGGCAGATTCCGGGGCCTGTGGCGCACGTAGAAAGATGACGGCCAACAGGCGACACAACCGCGCCTTTTTCGAGGAGGGTTGAGATGAAATTATCGGTCATTCTGTGGGGCATTCCGCAGTCGATGCGCGCTTGCGCAGCCGTGTTCCCCAAGTTCGCGGAACGCCTGCGAGAGCGTGACGCCATCGCGCAGTTTCAGCTCAAGGACAAACCGAGGGGCCGCTGGGTTCAGGTCAGGAACGGCAAGATCACGACCGGGAACGGAATCCACGCGAACCCGGATTTCACGATCTTCTTCAAGAACGCGAAGATCGCGTCGAGTTTCCTGACGCCGCCGTTCAACCAGCTCGAGCGGATCGACGCCGCGAAGAATTTCAAGCTCACGATGCAGGGCCCGGACGAACTGGTCGTCTGGTTCATGCACCTGTTGGGCAGTATGGAGTCGTATACCTGGACGTCCGGCACCGACATGGGCAACGGCGTCACCCGGTATACCAATGGCACCAACGGCGGTCCGATTTTCGTCTACGTAAAAGATGGCAAGATCGTCCGTACCACGCCGATGGATCTCGACGAAGACGATGCGGGCTCCTACACGATCGAGGCGCGCGGCAAAAAATTTACGCCACCGCGCCGCACGACGCTGGCCGCGCACGGCCAGTGTCAGAAGTCGATGGTGTATTCGAAGAACCGCATCCTGAAGCCGATGAAGCGGGTCGACTTCGATCCGCATGGCGACCGCAATATCCAGAACCGCGGCAAGTCCGAGTTCGTCGAGATCAGCTGGGAAGAGGCGCTCGACATCGTGTCAGGGGAGATCAAGCGCTGCAAGGCGGTCGGTCCCGGTGCGATTGCGGTCGCCAACGGTTCGCATCACCAGTGGGGCAACCTCGGCCATTACCTCAGTGCCTTCAATCGTTTCTGGAACCTGGTCGGCGTGACGAAGCTGATGCACAGCCCCGACAGCTGGGAAGGCTGGTTCTGGGGCGCCCAGCATCACTGGGGCAACAGCATGAGGCTCGGCGCCGCCGAACCTTACGGCACGGTCGAGGACTGCCTGAAGGAAGCGGACATGATGGTGTTCTGGTCGAGCGACCCGGACGCGAC
>JBPCXI010000193.1:0-2734 GCA_051008895.1 Gammaproteobacteria bacterium
ACTCCGAACTGTTCAATGAGATTACGACGAACGACCTGACTTTCAGTCTTACCCGGGCGTTTTGAGCACGATAAGCTGTGCGTCAGGCCAGGAGGTTATCTGTGACCGGCACCATTCGATTTTCGGCCGTGCTGCTGGGCCTGTGCGTACTCGCCGGCTGCGGCCGCTGGTCGGCCGCGTCGCTCGAGCAACGCACCGCCGAGCGCATCGACAACAACCTGACGATCGGAATGTCGAAGCAGGCCTTCGATGAGATCCATCCGCTGGCCGAGTTCTGGCGCGAGGACGAAGGGCGGAGCCAGTACCTCGTAACGATTCACCGGCGCTGCTTCTGGTGCTACTCGTCGAAGGCATTCGCGACCAGTCGTGACTACTTCGTCCGGGTTGCGCAGTTCGAGAACGACCGCCTCGTGTCGATCGATCCGGTGGAGTTGCGGCGATGATGCGCCGTTTTTCGATCGCGCTGTTCGCCGTCATCGCGACGTTGCTGACGGCGTTGCCGGCATCGGCCGACAAGACGGAGGATCTAAAGGATGCCGGCGACATCGTGCAAATACTGCTGCCCGTGTCCGCGTACGGCCTGACCTGGCTATACGGCGACAAGGAGGGGTTCTACCAGTACACGAAGGCGTTCGCAGGCGCGGTCATTACTACGCAGGTGGCCAAATTCGCGGTCGGCCGGTTGCGCCCCGACGCGTCGAATACCGCGTCGTATCCGTCGGGTCACACGACCGCCGCATTTTCCGGCGCCGGGTTTATCCACCAGCGCTATCGCAATCCCTGGCTGTCGGTCCCGGCCTTTGCTGCCGCCGGCTTCGTCGGCTACTCGCGCATCCGCGGCAACAAGCACTATCGCGACGACGTGCTCGCGGGCGCGAGCGTCGGCTTGATGTGGAACTGGTATGCGGTCACGCCGATGGCGCAGACTGTGTCGCTGAGCCCGATCGACGTCGGCGACGGCTTCGGCGTGCAGTTCGAGTACAACTTCGGCGACCGGCAGCGGGTCGCGCCGGTGTTCGAGGAGACGCCGCGTTTTCGTTACGTCTACGAGTTCGGCCCGACGAAACCGCAGACGAACGATGTCCAGTCGCCGCCGGGGACCGGCACGCTGCTCGACTTTGCCGACGCGCAGGAAGACGCTGACTTCACGTCGCGAGCGTTCGTAGAGTTCTATTTCGGGCGGGAACGCGCGCACGAACTCGAAGGTTATCTTGCGCCGATCGAAATCATCGACTACTCGCGGCCGGCGGAGCTCGTCGGCCCGGTCGACTTCGCCGGCGTCACGTTCTTTCCGGACCCGACCGCGCAGGTTGCGGCCCGTTTCCGCTACCTCGAGGCGCGACTGGACTATCTCTACCGGATAGTCCGGAACGACAAATGGAACGTCCGCGTCGGCGGCGGCCTGTCTTACTTCGATACGGCAGTCGAGATCAAGCAATTCACCGGCTCGCCGAAGTCGCCGAATATCATCCAATACGGCCGCGTCGAGAATCACTCGTTGCTACCCAGCATTGCCGGTCGCGCAAGATATTCGTTCTCACCGCGCTGGTTCGCCGAAGGGCAGCTGGACTTCTGGCCGGGCGATGACTCGGGCGTCAACGCCGCGGCGCTGGTGGGCTGGCGCGTCAATCCAGAGTGGGAGTTCAGCGTCGGCGGCCGCTATCTCGCGGGCGACCTGGATTCGTCCAACAAGGTCGCGATCAAGTTCCGCCAGTTGCAGTGGATGGCACAGGTCGTCAAGGCGTTCTATTGAGCCCGACAAGGGCCGGGCGCCGCCGGCCTCAACCGTCGTATCGCGTGAATTCATGACCCGCCGCCGCCGGACACGTAAACTATCGCCGGCATGCCCGGGTGGCGAAATTGGTAGACGCAAGGGACTTAAAATCCCTCGGAGGAAACTCCGTGCCGGTTCGAGTCCGGCCCCGGGCACCAATCTCTGCAGGTGGCGGCGGCTCCTACAGATCTGAAGGTAACGGGCGCAGCGCCGAGTCTACTCGCCATCGACATCGCCGCGCCGCGGCCGGCCGGCAAGTTCAGCGTAGAGTCTCGCGTGCGCGGCGACGCCCTGTTCCACATTGAAATGGGAGCCGATACGTTCCCGCGCGGCGGCGCCCATGCGCCGCGCGCGGTCACGATCCGTGGCAAGTGCCTGCAGCGCGTTTGCGAGCGCGCGCGGATCGTTCGGTTCGACAACGTAGCCGCACTCGCCGTCGACGACGAGTTCGGGGCTGCCGCCGGTGCGCGTGACGACTGCCGGCAGACCGAGGGCCATGGCCTCGATCACGGTCTTCGGCAAGCCTTCGCGTTTCGTCGACGGCAGCACGCCGGCGTCGCACGCGGCGACGAGCGGCAGCACGTCGTCACGGAAATCCACGGGATGAAAGTGACTCGCGAGCGGCCCGGCGGCGATTCGGCGCTTGACGTCGTCGCCGGTCATGCCGCTGACGAGGAGCGGGAAGTGAACGCCCGAATCGGCGGGCGGGTGCCGCGCCGAGGCAATCAGGACGGAAACGCCCTTGCGCGGCCGGTTGTTCGCGACCAGCGTGACGGTGAACGCGTGCTCGGGAATACCGAACGCGGCAAGATCGTCGGCAACGATGCCGTCGTACCATGCAAGATCGTGACCTTTATATATGGTCACCAGCTTGTCGGGGTTTACGCCGTTGTCGATCAGGTCGAGCCGGACCGCATCCGCGACGCAGGTAATCTTGTCGACGCGCGGGTTGAGATGCGT
>JBPCXI010000194.1:0-2933 GCA_051008895.1 Gammaproteobacteria bacterium
CAGAATACCGACATGGACGCGACGATGTACATCGACATCTCGAGCGAGAGTCGCAGCGTCATGGAGTTGACGGACTACGCCGACCGCAACATCGTCGACCGCCTCGCCGTCGTGCCCGGCGTCGGGACGGTCCGGATGAGTGGCGCACGCAAGTTGTCGATGCGCATCTGGCTCGACCGCGAGGGGCTCGCGGCCCGACAGCTCACCGTCCAGGACATCGAGGACGTATTGCGTCGCGAGAACGTGGAACTGCCGGCCGGGCGGATCGAGTCGACTGAGCGTGAGTTCAGCCTGCGCACCGACAGCGAATTGCGTAGCCCGGCCGATTTCGCCGCGCTGGTACTATCGCGCACTGAGGATAATTTCGTCGTTCGCCTCGGCGACGTCGCCGAGATCCGCGTCGAACCGGAGAGCACGCGGCGCGTCGCACGCTCCAATACGGTGCCGGGCATGAGCCTCGGCGTGATCCCACAATCGCAGGCCAATATACTCGCGGTCAATCGCGGCGTGCTGGACGAGCTCGAGCGAATCAAGCAGGGGTTGCCCGACGATATCGACATCGAGGTCGCGGTCGACTTTGCCGTGTTCATCGGCGAATCGATGAAAGAGGTGCTAAAGGCGCTCGCGATGGTGCTTGCCGTGATTTTCGCGTTTCTCGGATCGCTGCGCGCGACCGCGATCCCCGCCGTTACGATCCCGGTGTCGATCATCGCGTCGTTCACGGTAATGGCGGCTTTCGGCTACTCTATTAATACGCTGACGCTGCTCGGCCTGGTGCTGGCGATCGGCCTCGTCGTCGACGATGCGATCGTGGTGCTGGAGAACATCGTCCGGCACATCGAAAAGGGCGAACCGCCGCTGCTGGCGGCGATCACCGGCAGCCGCGAGATCGGCTTTGCAGTCGTCGCGACGACCGTCGTGCTCGTATCCGTATTCATCCCGATATCGTTCATGCAGGGCAAGGTCGGTCGCCTGTTCGGCGAATTCGGCATCTCCCTCGCCGCCGCGGTCGCGTTCTCGAGCCTGATTGCGCTGACGCTCGTTCCAATGCTCGCGTCGAAGGCGTTCGCCAACGGCATCCGGCGCGGCAATTTCGCGCGGGCGATCGGCCGGTTCTTCGATTGGCTGACGGACAAGTACCGCGCAATCCTGCTCGTCACGGTCAAACGCACCGGGCTCGCGATGCTGACGGTCGCGCTGATCGCGGCGGCCGGTTTTGCGATGTTCCGCGCACTCCCCGCCGAGTACGCGCCAACCGAGGACCGCGGCATGATCTTCAGCTGGGTGCGCGGCCCGGAGGGCGCGACGCCGGACTACATGGACCGACAGCTGCGCAAGTTCGAAGCGGTATCAATGAACCAAGTCGAGGCCGGGTATGCGAAGCGCGTGCTGGCACGCTCCGGAATGCAGGCTCAGGGCGGCGACGTGAACACCGCGTTCGTCTACATGCCGCTGGTGCCATGGAGCGAGCGCGACAAAAGCTCTGCCGAGCTCGCGGCAGAACTGCGCGGCCAGGTCACGCAGATTCCCGGCGCAATCTTCATGGTCATGCTGCCCCCGAGCCTGAATATCTGGACATCCGGCCAGCCGCTTTCGGTGGTCCTGGGCGGCACCGACTACGACGAGCTGGCCGAGTGGCGCGATCGGGTCCTGGAGCGCGTACGCGCTGACAACCCGAACATCATTGGCATGCGCTCCGACTACTTCGAGCGCAAACCGAAGATCAAGGTCAGCATCGACCGCGATCGGGCTTCGGACCTCGGGGTGTCGCTGACGGAGGTCGGCCGCACGCTGGAGACGATGCTCGGCTCGCGGATCGTAACGACGTTCGTCGAACGCGGCGAAGAGTACAACGTGCTGCTGCAAGCCAATCCGGAGGACCGCGCGACGCCGTCGGATTTGCAGAACATTTATGTCCGATCACGCTCGACGAACGAGCTGATTCCGCTCGCGAGCCTCGTCGATCTCGAGGAGACGTCCGGACCCAAGGAGCTACGACGCTTCGACCGCCTGCGCTCAATCGGGCTTACCGCAGCGCTGGCGCCGAACTACTCGCTCGGGGAAGCGATCGACTACATGCAGCGCATCGTCGACGAAGAAATCCCTGAGGGCGTGCGGCTGAACTACGACGGCGAATCGAAGGAGTTCATCGACGCCGGCGGCGCGATCTATTTTACCTTCGCGCTCGCGCTCGTGATCTCGTTCCTGGTGCTCGCCGCGCAGTTCGAAAGCTTCCGGCACCCGCTGATCATCATGTTCACGGTGCCGCTCGCGCTGTTCGGAGGACTGATCGGTCTGCACCT
This sequence comes from Gammaproteobacteria bacterium, assembly GCA_051008895.1. Taxonomy (GTDB): domain Bacteria; phylum Pseudomonadota; class Gammaproteobacteria; order Steroidobacterales; genus SMWD01. Next base: position 2,304 of record JBPCXI010000194.1, read on the forward strand.
GTTCGATTCGACGATAAATGTTTACAGCCAGATCGGCGCGATCATGCTGATCGGCCTCGCGGCGAAAAACGGCATTTTAATCGTCGAGTTCGCGAACCAGTTGCGTGATCGCGGCGAAGAATTTCACGAGGCCATCGTCGACGCCGCCTGTGTCCGTCTGCGTCCGGTCATCATGACGAGCCTGTGCACCGCCGGCGGCGCGATCCCATTGATACTCGCTTTCGGTGCCGGCGCCGAGTCGCGACGCACCATCGGCGCGGTCGTGTTCTTCGGCGTCACGATCTCGGTCGTGCTGACGCTGTTCCTGATCCCGTCTGTCTATGCGCTACTCGCACGCAAGACGAAATCGCCAGAGCACATCTCACGTATCGTCGAGAAGCTGGAGAAGGACGCAGACCGGGCTTCCTGAGGATGACAGTGCGGCACGCGGGTCACGAAAGACGCTGATTACCCGCAATTTCTAAGAAAACGTCTCCGCCGTTAACATAATTGCGAAGATTGCGAACTCCGCGACTTCGGACACGGCAATTCTCGGCTGACTCGACGATGCTTACGCTCCCTGCATCACCGTGCAACCCCCGTCATGAAACTCCGATACTTGCATGCGTCGTCGATTTCTCGCGCCTTGGC
>JBPCXI010000195.1:0-4531 GCA_051008895.1 Gammaproteobacteria bacterium
CAGGGCCTCGCGGACACGCTCGGCGAGGCCAGGACCATCCTGCCCGCCACGTTCGCGCGCGCGATGGAGAGGAGCGATGAGTACGCACGCACCGCGCTGGGCTCGCCGAAGGAAGGCACGATCCTGACCGTGATCCGCGACGTCGCCAGAGAGATCACCGATCAGCAGACGATCCATGGGGACGACTTCGTGCCGATCCTCGAGGGCGGCCTCGCGACCGCGCACCGCTCGCTCGAAGCGACCAAGAACGGGCTCGAGCAGATGCGCAAGGCAAATGTTGTGGACGCCGGGGCGAAGGGCTTCGTGCTGATGCTCGAGGGCATCGTGCGCTTCCTGCACAGCGGCTCGCTGAGCGCGGTGCCGGATCCGTTCGTCCAGGCCGACGCGGAGCTCGAGGGCATGGACGACGTGTATGACGCCGGCGACGTCGAGCACCGGTACTGCACCGAGTGCCTGCTGACCGGCGAGGACATCGACCGGCGCAAACTGCGCGAGGCGCTGTCGGCGCTCGGCAGCAGCCTCGTGCTCGCCGGCACGAAACTCAAGACGAAAATCCACGTCCACGTCGACAACCCGGACGAGGTCTTCGAGATTGCGGGCCGCTACGGCACCGTGACGAACCAGAAAGCGGACGACATGCTGCAGCAAGCGCATGCGGTGCGCGAGGGCATGCCGCGCGTCGCAATCGTCACCGACTCCGGTGCGGATTTGCCGGACATCGCTTACGACGAGCTCGGCATTCACGTGATCCCGCTACGCGTGCAATTCGGCGATCGCAGTTACCTCGACAAGATCGGAATGTCGGCGGAACAGTTCTTCGACAAACTCGAAGCCGGCGAACACCACCCGCAAACTTCGCAGCCGGCGCCGGGCGATTTCCGCCGCACTTACGAATACCTCGCGTCGCATTTCGACGACGTCGTGTCGATCAGCCTGACCGCAGCCAACAGCGGCACGTACCAGGCGGCGGAGAGCGCCGCGTCGCGTGTCAGCGGGCCCGGTCGCGTGTCGGTAATCAACAGTCGCACGGTGTCGGTGGGCCAGGGGCTCGTCGCAATGTACGCGGCAGAGTGCGTCGCTGCAGGCTACAACGGCCAGCAGGTTATCGCCGCGACCGAAGAGGTCATGGCAAAAACAATGGTTCTCGCCGTCGTCCCGGACCTCAGCTACGCGGTTCGCGGCGGGCGCATCAAGCCGTTTCACCAGCGGATCGCGGAGTTCCTGAACGTGTCGATGGTGCTGAAGCTGGGCAACAGCGACCGCGTCGTTCCGGCCGGCATCGTCACCAGGAAGAACAGTTCGGCGAAGGGCCTGCTCGGCTACGTCAAGCGCCGAATCGATCCGGCGAAAAATTATCGCGTAGCGATCGGCTATGGTAAGGCGGCGGACGCCGCTCGGGAACTGGAACAGGTCGTCCGCGACGGGATCCCGTCGATCGAGTCGATGCACGTCTTCGAGTTCGGGGCCGCGCTCGGCGCCCACGCCGGCCCCGACACGCTCGTCATCGCGGTGCAGGACTATACGAAGCCGAGACTTGCCGCGCCACCAGATCCGACGCAATCCACTGATATTTAGCTAAATTTCGTTACCCAGGCCGATTGCCACACCCGGAGCCAACCGATGACTCTATTCAATTTCCGTGTTTCCATTTTGGTACCGCTGCTGAGCCTGATGCTCCTCGGCACCACCGTTACATCAGCCAAGGAGGATTCGGCGATGGTCGAGGATGGCATGCAGATTTCCGTTGCTTATGAACTCAGTGTCGACGGCGAGCTGATCGAGAGTAACGAAGGCAGGGACCCGCTGGTCTATATCCACGGCGGTAACCAGATCCTCGGCGCGCTCGAGAGCGCGCTGGAGGGCATGCGGGCAGGCGACCAGAAGAACGTGCAGATCGCGGCCGCCGACGGCTACGGCGAAGTCAGGGAAGACGCGTTCCAGGAAGTCCCGCTGGACATGATTCCGGACAGCGCGCGCGAAGTCGGCGCGGTGTTGCAGGCGGAAAATTTCCCCGGCCCGATCCGCGTCGCGGAAATCAAGGAAGAAGCCGTCGTACTGGACTTCAATCACCCGCTTGCGGGCAAGGAACTGTCGTTCGACGTGACCGTGCTGTCGATTGACGAAGCGCCACCGGCGCCGGCACCAGAGCCGCAGCCGGCGAGCTAACCTGTCGCGGTCAGTCGTCGACCGCGTGAAACGTCTTGCCGATACAAGCCTCGTTGTCGAGGCACTGCATCGTCAGCGCCGCAAGATCGAGACGCGTGACCGCCGACAGCTGCGTATCGTCCGCTGACAATCGCGCGCTGCCGGTCGCCGGCGTGCCGTCGGGTTTGACGAGGCCGTTGCGGATAATCGTATACGGAATACCGCTGGCCTTCAGCATATCCTCGGCCTCGCCTTTCGCCTCCATGACCGCGCGCATCCGTTCGAAGCCGACACCCGGAAACTTCTGCATGTTATCGCCGGCACCGACCGAACCGTGCAGGATAAACTGGCGTGCATCGCTGTCGGCCAATGCCGCGAGAATATTGCGCATCGCGGTTGCGTAGAACGGATCGCGGCTGCGGCCGCGTGCGGACGCGTCGATGACAAATTCAAACGAGTGCCCGCGCAGGGCCGCGGCGACCGTGTCCGCTGCGCGCAGATCCCCGGTGACGTAGTCGACCTCCAGATCCGCGAGTCGCTGGCGATCAGACGTCGGGCGCGCGAACACGGTGACCGGGTAACCGGCCTCGACGAGCAGGCGCACGATCGGGGCGCCGAGCCGACCGGTGCCGCCGAACACCAGCGTGCTGCCGTGGGTCTCCGCCATGGCAGGCAACACGACCAATGTCGCGAGCAGGATTATTTGGACAACGCGCATGCTGGCTTTCGATTCTACACCGGGCCGCGGACCCGACGGGTTGCGGGCGCGTCAGAAACGGCCAGACGAAAGATGACGAAGATTTGCACTGCAGGAATACTCCCTGTTCCCTGCAATTGGCGAGCGACGTCGGCAAATCCTTCTGGCCGCCGTCGCCGTGATCTAAGTCATGGCATCAGGGCACTACGATGGTTACGACCAGGCTCGTTCCCGCTCGCTCGTAACCGTTGTTCAGGAACAGCCGGAACTCGTAGTCGCCCGGCGTCGCCGGCGCGTTCACGGTCCAGGTCCGGTTCGTTACGCCGGACCCGACATAGGTCCATGCCACGAAGCTGTTGTCCGGCGCGCCGGTCGCGGCGAGCGCGAGCCAGTCGGTCGCGCCACCCGGCGCCGCGGTCACCGTCACAGTCAACGGGTCGACCGGCAACGCGGTCGTGATATCGACAGCGAGCGTGGTCGCGGACGGCGGCGGCGCCTCGACGACGATGACGTCACTAGTCGCCGCGCGTTCATAACCGTTATTCAGGAACAGCCGGAATTCGTATTGACCCGCCGCCGGCGCCGTGACGGTCCACGTCGTGTCGGTTACGCCAGCACCGACGTAGATATACGCAACATACTGCGCGTCCGGCGCGCCGACCTCGGCCAGCGTGAGCCAGTCGGTCGCGCCACCCGGGCCGCCGGCGAGCGTCACGGTCAGCGGGTCGCCGCTGTTCACGGTCGGCGTGCTGGTCTGCAGGCTCGGACCGTTCGGATCGGGCGGCGGTGGCGGCGGCTCCTCGACCAGCACCGCGGCGCTGGTCGCGGCGCGCTCGTAGCCGTTGTTCAGAAACAGCCGGAACTCGTACTGACCCGCCGCCGGCGCGGCGACGGTCCACGTTGTGTCCGTGACGCCGGCGCCGACATAGGTGAACTGCACATACGCCGAGTCCGGCGCGCCGACCTCGGCCAGCGCGAGCCAGTCAGTCGCCCCGCCGGGACCGTCCGTTAGCGTGACCGTGATCTGCTCGCCGGGACTTGCGGTGGTGATGTCGACCGCGAGGTTCGCCGGCCCCGGATCCGGCGGTGGTGGCGGCTCGCCGACCATTATCGCCACACTGGTCGCAGCGCGCTCGTAACCGTTATTCAGGAACAACCGGAATTCGTACTGCCCCGGCGCCGGCGCGTTCACGGTCCACGTCCTGTCGGTCATGCCGGCGCCGACATACGTGAACTGCGCGTACGCCGAGTCCGGCGCCCCGACCTCGGCCAACGCGAGCCAGTCAGTCGCGCCGCCCGGGCCGCCCGTCAGCGTCGCCGTCAGCGGGTCGCCGCTCGTCACCGTCGCCGCGCTGATCTGCAGGCTCGGACCGTTTGGATCCGGCGGCGGCGGCGTCGGTTCCGTGACCTGGACCGCGGCGCTGGTCGCGAGTCGCGTGTAGCCGCTGCCAAGGAACAGCCGGAACTCGTACTGGCCCGCGATGCTCGGCGCCGCGACAGTCCACGCCGTGTCGGTTACGCCTGCGCCGACGTAGGTGAACTGCACGTACGCGGAGTCCGGAGCGCCGACCTCGGCCAGCGCGAGCCAATTGTTTGCGCCGCCCGGGCCACCGATCAGCGTCACGGTAAGCGGGTCGCCGCTCGTCACCGTCGCCGCGCTGATCTGCAGGCTCGGGTCGTTCGGATCGG
>JBPCXI010000196.1:0-33061 GCA_051008895.1 Gammaproteobacteria bacterium
GTTCCACGGACGGTTCGCTGATTGCAGGCGCGGCCACGCGCATCGCGCTGTCGTTGGCCGGGGCAGCGCCCGGCGACCTGTTACCGCCCGCGGCCGGCGCGATGGACGCGGGCACACCCTGCGCCGCCACGGCCGGTGTCGAGGTGTTGCGGGACTCGAGCAGCACGTTTACGCCGGCCACCAGCGCAGCGACGAAACCGATGCCGGCGGCGGCAATGCCGGCGGTTCTGAGCCAATGCACCCAGGCCGGGTAGGCCGTCGCGCGCTTGCCCGATACCTCGCTCGCGGCCTTGCGCAGCAGAACGGGCGTCACTTCGTGCGACTCCTCGGCGAACGCGCCGAGCATTGAGCGGTCCGCGATCACGTTGATCATGCGCGGCACGCCCTGCGACAGGCGATAGAGCTCGCGCTTTGCCGGCTTGGTAAATACCTGGCCGACTGCGCCGGCCACCTTCAGGCGATGATCTACGTACGCCTGCGTCTCGTCGCGCGACAGCGGCTCGAGGTGGTAGCGGCCGGTAATTCGCTGTGCGAGCTGCCGCAATTCATTGCGCGAGAGCATCTCGCGCAGTTCCGGTTGCCCGATCAGGATGATCTGCAGCAGCTTTTGCTTTGTCGTTTCGAGGTTGGTCAGCAGCCGGACCTGCTCCAGCACATCGACGCGCAGGTTCTGCGCTTCGTCGACGATGAGAATGGTACGCCGGCCTTCGGCGTGATTCTTCAGCAACCTCGCGTTCAGCGTGTTGGTCAGATCCTTGATGCTGTGCGTCGGACCCGACAACGTGATGCCGAGCTCTTCGCAGATCGCACTGAGGAATTCGTTGCGTGAGATCTGCGGATTGAGAATGACCGCGACGTCGGCGGTCTCCGGTACCTGCTGCAGCAGGCTGCGCACGAGTGTCGTCTTGCCCGTACCGACTTCGCCCGTCAGCTGGATAAAGCCGCCGCTCTCGCGGACGCCGTAAATCAGGTGCGCCAGGGCTTCCGCGTGGCGTTCACTCATGAACAGGTAGCGCGGGTCTGGGGTGATCGAGAACGGCTTCTCGTTCAGTCCGAAGAAGCTGGTATACATGCCGGGGGCCTTGATCTTGTTGGGCGTATTTTAGCGCCCGGCGCGGGTCAAGTCCTGCGCAGTACGATCAGGTGGGCCAGATAATTCAGGGCCTCGGTGTCACGGTCGATCTCGTGCAGCGCTTCCAGGGCGTTGGCGAGCAGCTCGTCCGCGCGCTCCCGCGCCCGCTCCAGGCCAAGCATCGCGGGATATGTCGCCTTGTCGAGCGCGATGTCGGCCCCCTGCTGCTTGCCGATTTCCTCGGTGCTGCCCTCGATGTCGAGAATATCGTCCCGAATCTGGAACGCCAGCCCCATGCAGTCGACGAAGCGTTCGAGCGCGTGCAGCTCATCCCGCCGGCACCCGGGCGGGCAGTGCGCCGCCGACAGCACGCTGGCGCGCAGCAGGCGGCCGGTTTTCAGGCGATACATGTGCTCGATTTCGGCCGCATCCAGCCGCCGGCCTTCGGCCGCGATGTCGAGCGCCTGCCCGCCGGTCATCCCGGTCGTGCCGCAGGCTTCGCCGAGAATGTCGATGAGCCTGATTTTCGCCTCCGGGTGTTTGCGCAGCCCCGCGGCGGTCGCGAGCAAGCGGAATGCGAGCGGCTGCAGCGCGTCGGCCGCGAGGATCGCCGTCGCCTCGTCATACGCGCGGTGCGTCGTCGGCCGACCGCGACGCAGGTCGTCGTCGTCCATTGCCGGCAGGTCGTCGTGAATCAGCGAAAACGCGTGCATCATCTCGATCGCCGCCGCGGGCGCATCGAGGATATCCGCGTCGACGCCGAGTGCCTCGCCGGTGCCGTAAACGAGCAGCGGCCGGATGCGCTTGCCTCCGCCCAGCACCGAGTAGCGCATCGCCTCGTGCAGGCGACGCGGCTTGACCTCGGCGCCCGGCAGCGTGTCGCCCAGGAACGTCTCAATTCTGCCGAGATAACCCTCGACCCGGTCTTCAAACCCCATCCGGGTAGCATAGAGTCTTAGCCCGTTCACGCCAAACGTCGTGTGACCGACTACAATGCATCCCGTGCATACACCTGACCAGAATCGGACCAGCGCGTCGGCGATGGCGCACCCGAACGTCGCGCTGATCAAGTACTGGGGCAAACGGTCGGCCGCGGACAACGTGCCGGCGGTCGGATCCCTGTCTGTCACGCTCGGGGCGCTGCGGACCGAGACGACGGTCTCGTTCGACGAGGCGCTGGATCAGGATGTACTCGTGCTCGACGGCGTGGAGCAACCGTCCGAACATCCGCGTCTGACGGCCTGCATGGACGGGTTGCGCGAGATTGCGGGGCGCCGCATGTACGCTGCGGTCGAATCCGAAAACGATTTTCCGACCGGCGCCGGGCTCGCATCCTCCGCTTCCGGGTATGCCGCGCTGGTCACGGCCGGCGCCGCCGCGCTCGGGATCGATGCGAACGATCCGCGCTTGCTCGACGTCGCGCGCGTCGGCTCCGGTTCGGCCCCGCGCTCGCTGTTCGGCGGCATGGCCGTGCTGCGGCACGAGGGCGCCGGCACCGTCTGCGAGCAGCTCATCGGTCCGGACGACTGGGCGCTGTCGGTCGTCGTCGCGGTCACGACCGAGGCGCCGAAGTCGACCTCGTCGCGCGACGGTATGGAACAAAGCCGGCTGACGTCGCCGTACTATGAGCCGTGGGTTGCGACCCATGCGCCGGACCTCGATCAGGCTATCGATTACGTCGAGCGGCGCGAGTTCGCCGGCCTGGCCGAACTGGCGGAGCACAACTGCCTGAAGATGCATGCGGTGATGATGACCACGCGTCCGGCGTTGCTGTACTGGTCGCCGACGACGCTCGCGGTCATGCATGAGGTCGTCGCGCTGCGCGGCGCGGGCGTGCCGGTGTTTTTCACGATCGACGCCGGCCCGCAGGTCAAGGCGGTCTGCCCGACCGCGGCAGTGGCCGACGTCGAATCGCGCCTGGCACAAGTACCGGGCGTGCTGCGAACCATTTCCGGCGAGCTCGGCTACGGCGCGCGCGTCGTGGCCTGCTGAAACGGACACCGGGAGTTCGCACGCCATGACCGTCGCAACGGCACCCGGCAAGCTGGTCATTTTCGGCGACTACGCCGTGCTCGAGGGCGCCCCGGCGGCAGCCACTTCGGTTGGCGTGCTCGCGCGAGCGCAGGTCGATGTCATCGATGGCCCCCGCAGCGTGTTCATCGACGCGGCGGGTGGCAACGCCTATGACTTTGCGATACAGCCCGGCGAGGGCCTGACGTGGATCGGCGACTCGCCCGGAGATCGCGGCCGTATCCCGCGGGCGGTGCTGGATACGTGCTACGAACTGATGCACCTGCGCGGACCGGTCCCGACGATGCGTATCAGCCTCGACACCGACGCGTTTTTCGCCGGGCTCGGCGAGCGGGCCGAGAAGCTCGGGCTCGGCTCGAGCGCGGCCGTGCTCGTGGCGTTGACCGGCGCGTTACTGGACGCGCTGGAAATCCCGACGGCCACCGATTCGCTGCTCAAGGTTTGCCAGGCCGCGCACCGCAGATTTCAGGGCGGCAAGGGCAGCGGCATCGACGTCGCCACGGCGTTGCTCGGCGGCGTCGTCGGCGTGAAGCGCAACCCGCAGGACGCATTCGTCGTCGCCGAGTCGCTCCCGTGGCCCGAAGGTCTGGTGCTGCTGCCCGTCTGGTCCGGCAACAGCGCGTCGACGCCGGAACTGATTGCGCGTTTCGACGCGTATCGTGACGAGAATGCGGACTCGTTCCGCCATCACCTGCGCAACCTCGGACGCTATGCGGAGCAGGCGAATCATGCGTGGCGCGCGCAAGCGTGTGCCGAGACGCTGTCAGCGATCGCCGGTTACGACAACGCGTTGCGGGCGCTCGACTACGACGCCGGCATCGGCGTCAATACCGAGGATCATGAGCGGATCCGGGGCCTGGCCGAGGGCCATGGCGCGATTTACAAGACGTCCGGCGCGGGTGGTGGTGATTTCGGCATCGTGTTGACCGACTCGAATGATATCGCCGGCGTCGTTACCGAGGATCTGCATGCTGCCGGTTACCGGGTGCTCGAAGAAGAGTTGGGTGTCGACGGGCTGACGCTAACGCGCGATCACTGAATGTAGCGGTAGTACTCGATGCCCGCATCCTGAAACTTGTGAGTCGCTTCAGAGCCGACGCGGTCGATGACGAATTCCGAATGCGGCGCGTACTTGATGCCGGATACGGACGTCCGGTCGCGCAGACCGAGGTACTGGTCGTGCGTCAGGTCGATAATCGGCAACAATGACGACGAAAAATCGATGGCTTCAGCAGCGCGCTCCCAGCCCGGCTCCATCGTGATCGGTATCGCGTCGGCCGCTTCGCCGCTGCCATAGCCGATCAGCAGTATTTCCTTGCCGCGCAGATCCGTTCCGGCGATTCGCGCCTCGTCCAGGCCGGCCGCAAGCCATGCGGGTAGCGCAGCGGTGTACAGGTTGCCGAGCTCCCGCATGCCGCGGGTGCCGAGCTGCAATTTCGCGCGCACGAGTTCTTCGAAATCATCAGTGCGCCGGAACCGTTTCAGTACGGCGAGGCAGGTGGGAAAAATTTCGTCGCTGATACGTTCCCGGACCGCGAATCTCGTGAGATCCGGTATCGGGCTGATCTCCGCGAGCAGGTCGTCCAGCGCGATACCCGCTTCATCGCAGTAGCCCGCCAGCTCGCGGTGTTCCTCGACGCCCCCGCGCGCCAGGGCGAACAGGTAAGCCATGCCCCAGCCCGTCTCCGGCATCCGCTGGTAGGGCCGATGCATGAACACGGCTTCGACGCCGCGCGCGTGCTCGCAGGCGGTCAGGCCGCGCTTGCGATACATGTCCTCGAGGGCATGCTGCATCTCGTCGACGTAGCAACTCGTCGAATACTTGCCGTTGTAGATCGGGATATCGACGAACTCGGGACTCGCGCCGGTGCCGTTGCGGTTGACTAGCGGTTTGCGAAAGTCGACGCCGCGATAATCCGACGCGGTGCCGGAATGCTTCAGGTCGATCGTCGCGATGGCCGGGTCGGAGCTGAGCAGCATTGCGACCGCGCCAGCGCCCTGCGTCGGCTCGCCGCTGCTACCGCGCTCGTATAGCGCCTTGTCGGATGAGACGACGATCGCCACCGAGTCGTCGCCGTCCGTCGCGAGAAAGCGCAGCGCATTCTTCAGGCCGTAAATTCCGCCGAGGCACGCGTGTTTGAATTCCGGGACTTCGCAGTTGCGCGACAGTTTCGGCAGGCCGAGTCCTTCCAGTGCGTCATCGACCATGCCCTTGATGATCACGGCGCCGGCCGAGTTGTCGGTGCTCGACTCCGTGCCGAGCGCCAGGTAGCGCACGCGGGCGGGGTCGACGTCGTAATTCTGGATCAGTCTCAGGACCGCGTTTGCGGCCATCGTGTAGATGCTCTGCTGCGGGCCGAGCAGCCGAAATCCGGTACCGACAACCTGGCGAATTTTGTCCCAGTCCGCGCCGGTCCAGTCGCACCATTGCTGCAGATCCACCCTGTACGGTGGGAGATATAGCGACAGTCCGCTGAGACCTACGGGGCGAGAAGTCATTCGTGAAGCAGTTTGATCGGCAGCACCGCCGGCTACACCGGCGAGGGGTTTAACCCATCATTACGACAATGCTTCTATTCTACCGTGATTGTGACGACCTTAGACACAACCGGAGGCTCGTGCGGTATGTGGTTCGCGTCGCCAAGCACCAGCTGGAGCCTGTGCTGGCCCGGTGCCAGCTCAACGGTGGTCTCGGTCTGGCCTTTACCGTAATGCAGATATTGCTCGGTGGCCGGGATCGGCTGGCCGGCCGCGGGCAGTTCCGCGTCGATTACCAGGTGATGATGGCCGGTATTGGGCGTCTGCTGACCGGCCGGCGCAATGGCCATGCCGCTGACGCCGAACTTGACCGCAACCGGCGACGCGACCGTCGCGCCGTCGGCGGGCGAGATAATGAAAACCACTGCGCCCGGTGCCGACACCGAAGTCGGCGTCGCGGCCGAGGGTGGTGTGGCGGTTTCCGGCGCTTCGCCCTCCGGCGCCTGTTCGCCCCCGCAGCTCGTCAGCGCAAGCGCCAGGCCGAGCAGCACACTGTCCCGGATGAACCGGACTGCTGAACGTCGATACATTTTATGACTCCTCAACGGATCAGGCCGCCGACTTGCTTCTCCTGCGCGTGCGGGTCGCCGTACGCGTGCCGAGATCCTTGCCGTCGAAATCGTCCACCGCAATCAGCGCCATGACCTGTTCGTCGAGCGCCCGCAGCTGGTTGGCTTCGTCGGCCGTCAGCACGCCGGCTTCCTGCGCACGAGTAATCAGCGTCGGCGGGTCGGCGTCCTCTATGACGCCGGCCTTCGTCGCGTCGCGCAGTTTCGCTTCCAGCGGCGTTGCCGCCTCGGCCGCGATGAGCGCGCTCTGCAATTGCCCGAGCGGGTTGCCCGGCTCGTCGGTTGCATAGATGTTGGCGCACAGACGATCCCGGCTCTCGGTCGGATGCGTGATCAGGTCCACGATTTGCTGGCCGAGCTCGTCGGACGGCGAGAAGTACATGCGGCCGCGCGGGAAGATGAGAATGCGCAGCAGCCCCGCCACGATCCGGTTCGGGAAGTTACGCAGGAATCCGTGCAGCTGCTCCTGCGCCTGGTAGAGCAGCCGGCGGCAGGCCCACTCGACGAGCGGCAGGTCGGCCTCGGGCCGGCCCTGGTTCTCGTAGTGCTTCAGCACCATGCTCGCCAGGTACATCGAGCTGAAGACGTCACCGAGGCGTGCCGACAGCGATTCCATCCGCTTGAGATCGCCGCCGAGCGTCAGCATCGACACGTCCGCGGCGAGCGCGAACGCAGCGCTGTAGCGATTGACATGCTGATAGAAGCGCTCCGTCGTTCCTCGATGCGGTACGTCGCTGAGCTTCGCATGGGTCAGCGCGAGCACGAACGAGCGCGCCGCATTGCTGATCGCGTAACCGATATGACCGAACAGGTGGCGGTCGAATTCTGCGAGGCTGCGCTCGAAATCGGGATCGGCGGCGGCCTGCATTTCCTTCAGCACGAACGGGTGACAGCGGATCGCGCCCTGACCGAAGATGATCAGGCTGCGCGTCAATATGTTTGCGCCTTCGACCGTGATCGCGATCGGAATGCCCTGGTAGCCGCGGCCGAGGTAGTTGTTCGGGCCGAGGATGATGCCCTTGCCGCCATGCACGTCCATCGCGTCGTTCGCCGCACGGCGTGCGATCTCGGTGCAGTGATACTTCAGGATCGCCGACGGCACGGCGGGTTTCTCGCCGCGGCCGAGCGCCGCGCAGGTAACCGACACGCCGGCGGTCGCGATGTAGACCTCGCCCGCCATGCGCGCGAGGACTTCGCCGATGCCCTCGAAGCGGCTGATCGGCAGGTTGAACTGTTTGCGAATCCGCGCGTACGCACCGGAGGCCCAGACCGCAGCCTTGCCGCCGCCCATGCTGTTCGCAGGCAGCACGACCGACCGCCCCGCCGCGAGTTGTTCCATCAGCATGCGCCAGCCCTGGCCCGCGCGTTCCGGCCCGCCGATGATGCAGTCGAGCGGCAGGAATACGTTCTTGCCCTGCGTCGGGCCGTTCTGGAACGGCACGTTCAGCGGGAAGTGACGACGGCCGATCTTTACGCCTTTCGTGTCGGTCGGGATCAGCGCCGCGGTGATGCCGTACTCGTCCTCGTCGCCGATCAGGTGGTCGGGATCATGGAGCTTGAACGCGAGACCGAGCACCGTCGCAATCGGCGCGAGCGTGATATAGCGCTTGTCCCAGTTCAGGCGCACGCCGACGATTTCCTTGCCGTCGAACTTGCCCTTGCACACGATGCCGACATCCGGGATCGACGCGGCATCGGAGCCCGCGCGGGGGCCGGTCAACGCGAAACACGGTATTTCCTCGCCGCTGGCGAGGCCCGGCAGGTACCGCTCTTTCTGTGCTTCGGTGCCGTAGTGAAGCAGCAGTTCGGCCGGGCCGAGTGAATTCGGCACGCCGATCGTCGATGCTGCGACCGCGCTGCGACTCGCCAGCTTGCCCAGCACGGTCGCCACCGCGTACGGCGAGAACTCGAGGCCGCCGTAATCCTTCGGGATGATCATCGCGAAGAAACCTTGTTCCTTGATATACGCCCAGACTTCCGGCGGCATGTCCGCGAGTTCGTGCGTGATCTGCCAGTCGTCGAGCATTTCGCACAATTTCTCGGTCGGCCCGTCGATGAACGCCTGCTCCTCGTCGGTCAGCTGCGGTGCTGGCATCGCGGTCAGTTTGGACCAGTCCGGTTGACCGCTGAACAGTTCCCCGTCCCACCATACGGTGCCGGCCTCGAGCGCTTCGCGCTCCGTGTCCGACATCGACGGCAACATCGTCTTGTATATGCGCAACAGCGGCGTGGTGATTTTCGCCCGGCGGAAGCTCTCGTTGTTCAGCGCCACCAGGCCGGCGAACGCCGCCCACAGCACCAGGTTCCATACCCAGTGGCTCGGACTGAAAAGGGTGTAGGCAAGCAGCGCGCCCCCCATGAGGATCGTTGCTGTTTTTAGATCGGTGCGCTTGTAAGCAAGCGTCAGACCGACGCCGACGAGCGCGATGGACCAGGCTATCCAGATAAAAAATGCAGACACGGTCGGGTTACCTCAATAGACATCCAGCGGACTGGATCGAGAACTATAGCGCATCGTCGGCGATTGCGTTGTCGCGAGCGGACCGCCGCGCCGCCGGATTCGGGGCCGGCTAGAGCAGCTCTTCGACGGCGGCGCGCTCCTCGCGCAATTCCGCGTCGGTCGCGTCCATGCGGGATCGGCTGAATTCGCTTATGTCCAGTTCCTGAACAATTTTGTATTTGCCCTGGCTGCAGCGGACCGGGTACGAGTAGATGACGCCGGGCTCGATGCCGTAGCTGCCGTCGGCCGGCACCGCCATGCTGACCCAGTCGTCGCCCGGCGTGCCGAGCGACCAGTCGCGCATGTGATCGATCGCCGCGGACGCGGCCGATGCCGCGCTGGACAGGCCGCGCGCCTTGATGATTGCTGCGCCGCGTTGTTGCACGGTCGGGATAAAATCGTCGACGAGCCACTGCTCTTCCACGAGATCCGACGCCGCGCGGTCATTGATCAGTACGTTGCTGACATCGGGGTACTGGGTTGAAGAGTGATTGCCCCAGATCGTCATGTTGCGGATATTGCTGACGTGCGCATCGGTTTTTGCCGCGAGTTGCGCCAGCGCGCGATTGTGATCGAGGCGGGTCATCGCCGTGAAATTCGCGGGATTCAGGTCCGGTGCGTTCTGCTGCGCAATCAGTGCGTTCGTGTTCGCCGGGTTGCCGACGACGAGAACGCGGATGTCGCGGCTCGCGTGCGCGTTCATCGACTTGCCCTGTGCCGAGAAAATCGCGGCGTTGCCCTTGAGAAGATCGGCCCGCTCCATGCCCGGCCCTCGCGGCTTGGCGCCGACCAGCAGCGCGTAATCCGCGTCGCGGAACGCGGCGTCCGCCTGATCGGTCGCTATAACGCCGTGCAGGGTCGGAAATGCGCAGTCGTCGAGTTCCATTGCGACGCCTTTCAACGCGTCGAGCGCCGGCGGGATCTCGAGTAGCTGCAAAATCACCGGTTGATTGCTGCCAAGCAGCTGTCCGGATGCGATCCGGAACGCCAGCTGATAGCCGATCTGGCCGGCCGCGCCGGTAATGGTGACTCTCGCCGCTTGTGTCATCGCTTTCGTTTCCTGTTGTTCGTGTTTTTTGGGGCGGTGCGCGTGAACGCGCATGCCGACGGGGCCGAGATTCTAGCCCGCGCCATTGACTCCGTCTATGTCGGTATTCCGCAATCAGCGCAGCGTCGGCGCGCGTTGCGGCGGTCTACACGTCAGGGTTGTTGCTTTTTGTACGCGCGGACCTGTTCGTTGAATTCGGCCGCGAGTTTCTCCATCTCGTCAACCGCCGCGTTATGACGCTGGTTGTGCAGCTGCAGTTCTTCGGCCGTCGGCTCGCGATCGAGTTCGGCTTCCTCGCGGTCCAGGCAGTCGAGATAGGCTTCCATCTCGCTCATGTATTGCTTGATGGTGGTCTGACTCGCGACCATCTCTTCGGTCGTAGCTTGCGAGCCATCGGGCACCGACACGCTGTCGGGATACGGGCAAGCCGCGACCGCGACTTGGGCCACCGTCGTGGCACAGACCGCGACGAGCAGTTGACTGATTCGCGCCATTCTTCTGGGTCCTCGCGTCGACAAAACGAAATTGCGCAAGCGGGGCGAAACTCCGCTGGCGCGACGCCGATTATGCATCACATGCGGAACCGGGCGCCATCGGCGTCGGTTCCGTGCGCTTTCTTACGCTAACGATACGGTCATAAGGTAATGTTTTATGTGATTTTTCCGACCGGCAGTGATGACCCGGCTCAGGCAAACAATTCGCGGTAGGACGCACGACCCCGGCTGTCGGTCAACAGCAGTTTGAAGTAGTCCGCCGCGGCCATCGGCTCGCCGAACAGCAGCCCTTGCACGAGGTCGCAGTCGAGGACCTTCAGGTAGCTGAGTTGCAGTTCCGATTCGACGCCCTCGGCGACGACTTCCATGTTCATGCTGTGCGCGAGGTCGATGATCGCCGACACGATCGTGGTGCCGTCCTTTTTGATCAGCAGTTCGTGGATGAAAGACTTGTCGATTTTCAGCGTGCTGATCGGAAACTGTTGCATGGCGCTGAGCGACGAATAGCCGGTGCCGAAATCGTCGATCGACAGGTTCAGGCCCATGTCGTCGAGCTGGCGCAGGATCCTTATCGTGTGGTCCGGGTCGCGCATCAGCGTCGTCTCGGTGATTTCGAGCTCGAGCGCGCGCGGCGATACCGCATGGCGTTTCAGGATGCGCCGGATCCGCTTGGTGAAGTTCGGCTGCGCGAGCTGCTTTAGCGACAAATTGACCGACACTTTGCCGGTGCCCGGAATTCGTTGCTGCCAGTCGCTCAGATCGCGACACACCTGGTTCAGCACCCACTCGCCGATTTCGACAATCAGGTTTGTCTCTTCGGCCAGCGGAATGAACTCGTTCGGCAGCACGATGCCGCGGTCCGTCAGTTCCCACCGCACCAGGGCCTCGCAGCCGCTTATCGCACCGGTCTTGACGTCGATCTTCGGCTGATAGTGCACCAACAGCTCGTCGAGCTCGTACGAGCGCCGCAGCTTGCTCTTGAGCATCAGCCGCTCGACCGATTCGGCATTCATCTGCGCATCGAAGAACTCGAACGTGCTTTGCGGTGTGCGTTTCGCGTGGTAAAGCGCCGCGTCCGCATTGCGTATCAGGTCGATGACGTTGTCCGCATCGCGCGGCAGCGTTGCGATCCCGATGCTGATACCCACGTGAATTTCGTGGCCCTGGATGATGACGAGCTGCCCGAGCTCGTCTGCGAGTTTGCGCGCGAACGACTGCAGGTAGGCATTGAGCTCATCCTTCGGTCGCGGCCACTCGAGCGCCACGGCGAATTCGTCACCGGCAAGCCGGCCGCTGATCGCGTTCTTCGGCAGGATCTTCGTCAGCCGCCGCGCGAGAGTCTCGAGGCAGGTATCGCCGGCCGCATGCCCGTAAGTGTCGTTGATGTCCTTGAAGCGGTCGATGTCGAAGTAAAGCAGCGCGACGTGGTTGCGATTGCGTTGGGCGCGCGCGTTCAGCTGCTGCAGCAGGTGCTGGAACTGCATGCGGTTCGGGATCTTCGTCAATGCATCGATCTTCGCCAGGTAGCGAATGCGGCGCTCGGTCAACTTGCGCTCGGAAATATTGCGCGCCGCTATGATGAAGCCTTTCGTTGCGAATGCGTCCGCGTCGATTTGCGAGCAGCTGTATGACACCGGCACCTCGCGCTCGTCCGCCGTTACCAGCGCGGCCTCGCGAGTCTTGTTCTGGTTCGTGAGTTTGAATCCGGAGTGATATTGGGTTGCGACGAGGTCGATGGTCGGCGTGCCGATCACGTCCGCGGCCTCGCGTCCGAGCAGCGCGATCGCGGCGGGATTCAGGTACGCGATATTCCCGTCGGCATCCGTCTGGATGATCGCGTCGTTCAACGCGGCGAGCACGACGTCGAGCTGCAAGCGTGACACCTTGCCTTCGCGCAGCCTGCTATTGATGAAATGCAGGGATTCCGTGAGCTGGTCGAGATCGTCGTCCAGCGCCGGCGCGTTGCCGTTGCCTTCGGCCGCCGCTATGGTCCTGCCGGCTTTTGCCAGCGCCGACGTGGTTCCCGCCTGACGGAACGTCAGCGCGGCGGCGATCGCCGCGAACACGCAGATTATGACAAGTAGCGACAGCGTGATTCGATCCGCCCCGCCCGGAATACGGGCCTGAAGCACTGCAGCAATGCCGGCAGCGATCGCAATCGCTGCCACGATGCCGGTAATCAGATACCTGGAAAGAATGGTCAATGGTCGCATCGAAAATGCCGCCGCCAGCCCGTAACTTATTGTTATTAGTGCCAGAACGGGGCAAATTCCGACAATATCCAGATCATCCCAGCAATCCGGTCCTTTCACAACACCCGGTAACGCTTGAATCAGCCCGGATTCGTGAGCCGCGTCCGATTTCCGGTGTCGGAATGTGGCCCGCGACCGGCCCCGCGCTATAGTATTTTCTCCAGGCCAGCCACTTCTCCGAACCGGGTGCCGATGAACGCGCAGAAATGTGCCCTGATCGTCGACGACTCGCGCACCGCTCGCGAGGCGCTCGGGCGCGTGCTCGAGCAACACGACGTCAGGGTCGAGATGGCCGAATCGGCCGAGCAGGCGCTCGAGGCGTTGCGCGCCTCCCGCCCGGACGTCATCTTCATGGATCACCTGATGCCCGGTATGGACGGGTTCGAGGCCGTGCGCGCGATCAAGGAGAACCCGGCGACCGCCACCATCCCGATCATGATGTACACGTCGCAGGCGGGCGAGCTTTACGTTGGTCAGGCGCGTGCACTCGGCGCGGTGGGGGTGCTGCCGAAACAGATCAAGCCGGTGCAGGTCTCCGAAACCCTGTTGTCGCTGAATCTCTTGCAGCGCGAGGTCGAGCAGGCCGATGTCGTCGCCCCCGAAGCGCCGCCGGAGCCGGCGGACGTCGAACGGTCGCTGGCCGACGTCGAGGACATGATGGAGCCGGCGGACTGGGGCGATCTGCATCTGTGGTTCGAGCAGATGCTCGAACATCACGGCCACAACCTGCGGCACGACATCGAGACGAGTGTCGCCCGCCTGCTGCGCGAGCGCGACGATGAGATCGAACAAACCGGCGAGCATCTGCGGCCCGGGTTTTTCGCGCGGGGCATCGACCGGTTCCGGCGGATGAACGCGACGACGCTGCTCATCGCAGCGCTGGCGCTGTTTTCAGCGACGTTCTTCTGGATGTACGTCGAGACGCAGAAAGACGCACGCGCGGTGCACGATCTCAACGTGGACCTGCTCGCGGCGCTGCAGGTGCTGCAGGCCAGGGCGTCGGCCGGCGGCATTGACGGCCCGGGCGCGCGCCCGACGTCGCTGCGTAACGAATTGCTGGCCGGGTTTCTGCCCGAGCTCGAGTGGTCCGCGAACCAGTATGCATCCTATGGTGCAGCGGAGATTCCGCTCGGCGACGATCGGCTCGACCTGGTCGAGGGGTTGGTCCAGCAACTGCGAACGGTCGGTTTTTTCGGCGAAATTCAGATCGACAGCCACGTCGGCGACTTCTGCTACGTCAGCGGGTCCGACGGTAACCTCGAGTTCGCGCCGCCGGACATCCCGGTCGCTGAATGTGACCGCGTAGGCCTCCCGGCCGCCGAAGCGCGAGAACGTTCCGCGAAACAGTCCGTCGCGTTCGCAAATTACCTGGCCGCGCTCGGTCAGAGCGAAGATCAGAATATTCGCATTCGCGTCAACGCGCGCGGTAACTCGAGTCCGTTGTATTCTTACCCGGCTCGATCCGCCGACAGCAACGCCGGTGACTGGAACCGGATCGCGCAGCAGAACAACAGGGTTCAGGTGCGCCTGCTCGCGAGCGCCGAAGGCCCGACGACATCAACCAGTTCGGCGCCCGGCAGATAATTGCTACATGAGTGAGTTCAAGCCGCCGGTTTTTCTGCGCGGTCCTAACGTTCAATCGATCGTCGCCCGCGTCGGCGTGCGCAGGTACCGCGTCCGTCGCGCGGCGGAATCGCTGCTGGCCGCATCGGCAGACATCGTCGCCGATGTCGGCGATGGTGTGCGCCTGCTCGTCCACCACACCCCCCCGGGCGCGCGCGCTAACGGCCGCGTCGCGATCCTGCTGCACGGATGGGAAGGCAGCGCAATGGCGACCTACGTGCTGTCGGCGGCCCTGCGCCTGTGGCGCGACGGATACCGGATCGTCCGCATCAACATGCGCGATCACGGACCGTCGCATCATCTGAACGAGGAGCTGTTTCATTCTTGCCGTCTCGACGAGATGGCGGGCGCTGTGCGCTGGACCCAGGCGCGATTCCCGGGCGAGCCGGTCGTGATGATCGGGTCGTCGCTCGGCGGCAATTTCGCGCTGCGCATCGCGGCCGACTTCGGCCTCGGCCTGCGACACGTCGTCGCGATCTGTCCGGTACTGGACCCCGAGCGCACTATGGTGGCGCTGGATAACGGCTCGTCGCTTTACCAGTGGTATTTCATGCGCA
Source organism: Gammaproteobacteria bacterium (assembly GCA_051008895.1). Classification (GTDB taxonomy): domain Bacteria; phylum Pseudomonadota; class Gammaproteobacteria; order Steroidobacterales; genus SMWD01. Next base: position 14,685 of record JBPCXI010000196.1, read on the forward strand.
AGTGGTGCCGTTCGCTGGAACGCAAGAAGGCAGCGTTCCCGTCGCGTTACGATTTCGCGCAACTCGAGCGTTTTAATACACTGGAAGCGATGACGGATTTCTTCGTGCGCAACTACACCGAATATCCGGACTTGCGGACCTACTTGCGAGGCTACGCGCTGACCGGCGAGCGCCTGGCGAGTCTCGACGTACCGAGCACGATGCTGCTCGCCGGCGACGATCCGGTCATACCGGTCGACAGCCTGCCACAGGTTGCGCGTCCTGATGCCCTGCGTATCGTCGTCACGGGCCACGGCGGACACTGCGGCTTCATCTCGAACTACCGGCTGATGAGTTGGGCCGACCGGTTCACCGTCGACGCGATCGGCCGCGACGGTCCATTGCCGTGATGGTCAGTTGTAGCCGTAACCGACCTGGCGGATCGACGTCACGATCCCGTTCTCGAAGCGAATAATGCGCATCAGTCTGCGCGGGCCGAAATTATAGGTCCATTCTTCGACGACGACTTCGACGTAGGCGCGGTCGGTGAACAGCAGTTCGCGCTCGATCTCGGTATTGCCGACGCGCCGCCGCAGCTGGTGGCGCGGGAAGCCGCCGCGGATCATCGACCGCACCTGCACCGCTTCCGGTTCGCCGCAGTATTTCAGCACCTTGACCTGCGGAGAGCCTTTATTGACCAGCTTGTTCCCGCACCGCAGAGCGAACGCGGGGTCGGCCATGAGCAAAATTCCGCAGGCAATAATGGTTGAACGCCAGTTCATGGATGTCATCTCCCCTGACAAGGGCTTACCATGCCGCCTTGACCTATGGTCTATTACCGATCCCCAGCATACAGGCGGATTCTTAATGCCGAATGAACGTACCTGCGCGTGCCCGGATTCCAGGTTACTGCGCCGTTGCGCGCCGCCGCCGCGGGGATCGGGGTGAGTCTCACGCTCGAGCATCGGCTATCGGCACTCGCGGCACCGGGGGCGGCGCAGTGCTTGCGGGGCGGCAAACGCGGCATCGAGAAGGAGAGCCTGCGCGTCACCCCGGACGGCTATATCGCCATGACCGAGCATCCCGGCGGACTCGGTTCCGCGCTCGAGAACAGGTTCATCACCACCGACTACTCCGAGGCACTGCTCGAGTTCGTTACGCCACCGGTCCGTTCCGACTGGGAGGCGATTCAGTATCTGTGCGACGTTCACCAGTTCGTGTTCGGGCACATCGACGACGAATTGCTCTGGGCGATGAGCATGCCCTGCATGATCCGTTCCGAGGCCGATGTCCCGCTTGCGCGTTATGGCGATTCGAACGTTGGCACGATGAAGACCGTGTACCGTCGCGGGCTCGGATATCGCTACGGCCGCAACATGCAGGCGATCGCAGGCATTCACTTCAACTACTCGTTGCCCGACGAGTTCTGGCCGATCTACGCCGACATGCACGACGCTACTGCGGACGACAATTTCCGCTCGAATGCGTATCTCGGGCTCGTGCGCAATGTGCGGCGGCTCGACTGGCTGCTGCTGTACCTGTTCGGCGCCTCGCCGGCCGTGTGCAAAACTTTTCTGCGCGGCGTGGAGACCGATCTCGTCGACTTCGACAGCGGCACGTTGCACGGACCGTACGCAACGTCCCTGCGCATGAGCGAGATCGGCTATCACAACTCGAACCAGGCGCAGATCGACGTGTCGGCGAACAGTCTCGATGCCTATATTCGTGACCTCACGCGCGCGGTTACGACGCCGAATCCGACGTATGCCGATATCGGCATCGAGGTCGACGGCGTCTATCGTCAGCTGAACGCGAATTTTCTGCAGATCGAGAACGAGTACTACAGCACCGTGCGCCCGAAACGCGTCGCTCGCAGCGGTGAGCGGCCGACCGCCGCGCTTGCTCGCGGCGGCATCGAGTACGTTGAGCTGCGCGCGCTCGATATCAATCCGTTCGACCCGGTCGGGATCAGCCGTAGCGACGTCAATTTCCTCGAGACCTTTCTCGTGTACTGCCTGCTCGAGCGCAGCCCGGCAATGGACGAAGCCGAGCAGCAGGCCAACGATTCAAACCAAGCGGCCGTCGCGTCGCGCGGGCGCGAGCCGGGGCTTAAGCTGCAGCGCGCCGGGGAAGCGCACGCGCTGCGCGCATGGGGTCTCGACGTCTGCAACGACGTGCTCGCGATTGCGGAGCTGCTTGATGGTGACGGAGACGATGCGCACGTCGAAGCCGTGCGTGCGCAAATCGCCGTGATCGAGGATCCCGACAACACGCCGTCGGCGAAGCTGCTGAACGAGTTGCGCGAAACCGGCCAGAGCGTTTTCGAGTATGCGATGCAGCTCAGCCGCAACTACGCGGAGTACTTCAACGCGCTGTCGTCGGACATGAATTCTCACCATGCATTGTTTGAGTCAGAGGCACAGGAGTCGATCGAACGTCAGGCGCAGATCGAGGCTAACGACACGCTGACGTTCGCGGATTACCTCGCCCGATATTTTTCGTGACCGCCGCGAACGGCGCCGCTCAACTCAGCGCGGCGTTGGCGAGTTCCTTGAAATTGATCGAGTCGTCCGCGAGGATCTCCGGATCGAAGCGCGCGCCCTCTGCGATCAACTTTTTCGACAGCATGAATTCGCGTGCCTTGTTGATTGCAGCGACCGCGGTCAGCCGGTCGTCGTCCATGTAGAACGCGGCGAACGAACGGTCGTCGGGGTTGCCGCGAATCACGACGTCGTTGTCGGAACCCGGGATTCCGACCATCTGCAACTTCAGGTCGTATTGGTCGGACCAGAACCACGGGATCTGCGCATAAGGTTTCAACTGCCCGCACAGCGTTGCGGCGGCCGTCTTCGCCTGCTCCTGCGCATTGTGCACCGACTCGAGACGCAGCCGATGCCCGAGCAGGCTATTGGGGTGGTTCGTGCAGTCGCCAACTGCGAGGATATGCGGATCGCTGGTGCGACAATACTCGTCGACGAGTATCCCGTCGTCGCAATCGATGCCCGCGGCCTCGGCGATGTCGGTCGTCGGCAGGATGCCGACACCGATGCAGACCATATTGGCCGGGTACTCGTCGCCCTTCGCGCTGCGTAGCGCCCGCACATGACCATCGCCGATCAGGCTGCTGTTCGGATCGCGATTGAGACGAATATCCACGCCGGCTTCGCGATGCACCTTCTCGAAGAACGTCGAGACCTCGGGGCAGACGGCCCGGGCCATCACTCGGTCCGCGACTTCCCGCACCGTGACGTTCAGACCGCGCGTCACCGCGACGGCCGCAACTTCGAGTCCGATGTAGCCGGCGCCGATGATGATAAGGTCATTCCCCGCCGTGAAATCCGGCTGCATCGCGCGCACGTCGTCGATCGTCCGCAGGTAGTGGACACCGGCGAGGTCGCCGCCGGGGATGTCGATCTTCCGGACGTGACTCCCGGTCGCCAGTACCAGCCGATCGTAGTCGAGCGATTCGCCCGAGCTGAGACGCACGGCGCGCGCGCCGGGATCGATCGATTCGACCTGGGTCGACAGGCGTACCTCGATGTCATGCTCGTCGTAGAATTTCTGCTGGCGGACCAGCAACCGATCGAGCTCGAGTTCGCCGGCCAGGTACTTCTTCGACAACGGCGGGCGCTGATACGGCAGGTAGGGCTCCTCGCCGACCATGACGATCCGGCCATCGAACCCGCCCTGGCGGAGCGACACGGTGACCTGGCCGGCGGCATGACCCGCGCCGGCGATGACGATGGTTTCGGACATTGGCAGCCTCGCTTCGTTGTTTTCCGATCGGTGTTTTGCCGGTCTGCGCGGCACATTATACTCGCTGGTCCGCGCGCCAAGCCTGCATATCGTGGGGGTGCCGGGGGGTCGGCGACAATAAGGGAAAGACGATGCCAAAAGCGATCATGATCGACGAGTTCGGCGGACCGGACGTACTTGACTGGCGCGACGTCGACGTCGCCGCGCCCGGACCCGGCGAGGCGCTGATCGAGCAGGCTGCGGTCGGCCTCAACTTCATCGACACGTATCACCGTTCCGGCCTCTATCCGCTGGAGCTACCGCACGGAATCGGCACCGAAGCGGCGGGTACCGTGACCGCGGTCGGCGATAGCGTCAGCAATCTGTCGGTCGGCGACCGTGTCGCGTATCTCGGCTTGCCGCCCGGTGCCTATGCCGAGGCGCGGCTGTTCCCCGCGGATCGCCTCGTGCGTCTGCCGGACGACATCGATTTCCGGACGGCGGCCGCGGCGATGCTGAAGGGCCTGACGGCATGGGCACTGGTGCGCCGCAGTTACCGGATCAATCCGGGTGATACGGTGTTGCTGTACGCGGCCGCAGGCGGCGTCGGCACGCTTGTGTCGCAGTGGGCGGCGAGTCTCGGCGCGCGCATCATCGGCGTCGTCGGCAGCGAGGAGAAGGCGGTGCGGGCAACGGAGAACGGCTGCGCCGAAGTCGTGCGTGCCGATACCGCAGATTTCGTCGCCGCAGTTCGCGACCTGACTGACGGCCGGGGCGTACACGCTGTCTACGACTCGGTCGGCAAGCAGACTTTTTTCCAGTCACTGGATTGCCTGCGTCCGCACGGCACGATGGTCACGTTCGGTAACGCCACCGGAGCGGTCGAACCGTTCTCGCCGATGGAGCTGGCGAAGCGCGGTTCGCTGTTCGTGACGCGGCCGGTCGTTTTCAGCTTCGTCGCTGAGCGCGACGAACTGCTCGACGCAACCGGCGAGCTGTTCGCCAGCATCGCCGACGGTACCTTGCGGATCCGGATCGACCAGACCTGTCCCCTCGCCGACGCGGCGCGCGCGCATGAGGATCTCGAGGCGCGGCGGACGACGGGATCGACCGTGCTGCTACCGTAGTGTTGATCAGGCTGGCTAGACCGCACCGGCGTGAGTGTCCCGGTGCGGATACCGGGACGCCGATGCGTACATGTACGCATCGACGCGTTCCCGAAACACTGCTAAATGTTTGAGAATGAAATAGTTTCATTGCAGACAAAGCGGTGGGGAATCGCGAGGTTTGTGGCATGAACGAAAAGATTCTGGACAACACGGAGCTCAGCGACGTCTACGTGATGTTTTGGCGACTGGTCCAGCTGGCCGTGCATCGGTATGGCAGCCACCCGACCGGTGAGCTGCTGATCGTGTTGACGATTATGCTGCTCGACCAGGCTGGGCATAACCCGACGGTAACGGAGCTCGCCGACATCACGAATTTGCCGAAGTCGAGCGTGTCGCGTTACGTATCGACCGAGATGAGCGCCGGATTTCTTGAAGAGGTCATCGACCCGCGCGATCGCCGGCGTCGCCTGTTGCGGCCCACGAAGCGGGCGCTCGACGAACAGAACTGGCATCGGGAGCAGGTTCTGGAGATCGCGTCGCGGCAACGCGCCGCACTCGAGGGCCTCGGGCAAAGTGCGAACCCGGGCACCGATCTGAAGGATTTGCTGCAGGATCTCGCGAAGACCGCCTGACGACGATTGCCGATCAAGAATGGCCGATCAAGAATGGCCGATCAACAAAGGCCGATCACACGTCTGCGCGGGCTTTACGCCCGGCATCTGTTTGAGGGGTCTATTCGAGGGGCTGCAATGGCCAGAAGATCGGCAGCATCAACATCACTGCGACGAAAATCACGAGCGTCAGCGGCGCGCCGAGCTTGATGTAATCCGAGAACCGATAGCCGCCCGGGCCCATTACGAGAATGTTAGCCGGGTGCGAGATCGGGCTCGTGAAGCTCGCGGACGCGGCCATTGCCACCGCCATCATCGCGGTGTGCGGCGCGATGCCCATCTCGCCGCAGGCGGACAGAACGATCGGCGACATCAGCACGACGAGCGCCGCGGTCGGAATGATCATCGTCGCGAGCGCGGTGATCGCATACAGGCCCATGATGACCGGCCACGGCCCGAAGTCGCCCAGCGCCCCCATGACTTTTGCCGCCAGGTACTCGGCGGCGCCGGTTTCCTGCATCGCGATGCCGAGCGGCAACATGCCCGCGATCAGAAATACCGCGCGCCAGTCGATCGCTCGATACGCCTGTTCCATGTTCAGGCAGCCGGTCAGGACCATCAGGCTGGCACCCATGATCGCCGCGACCGAGATCGGCATCCAGCCGATCAATACGGCAACGATCACGCCGAGCATGATCATGCTCGCGAGCGGTGCGCGGCGCGTGTCGGCGCCCGGCGGGTTGACCGGCGTCAGCACGAGGAAGTCGTCGTCGGCGCTCATCAGCGCCAGCTTGTTGCGCGGGCCGACGAACAATAAAGCGTCCCCGTGCTGGATTTCGAGCTGGTCGAGGTCCGAGCGAATCGCTTTGCCCGATCGCCACAGCGCGACCAGCGCGAGGCCGAAGCGGTCGTCGAAGTTGATGTCGGCGACCTTCTCGCCGGCGAGCGGCGACTGCGGCGCGAGCGTCGCTTCGAGCGTGCTGAGACGATCCGATTCGAACAGCCCCGGATTCGCCGACGTCTCCTGCCGAATCGTCAGCTCCTGCAGGCCGACGAGCACGTCGAGGTCTTCGCTCCGCCCCTGCAGTAGCAGCAGGTCGCCGCCGAGCAAGACCTCGTCCGGTTCGGGCATGAACTGCAGGTTGCCCTCGCGAAACGTGCCGAGCAGCCGGAAATCGAACGCGTCGCCGATGCGACTCTGTGCCAGCGTCGTGCCGCCGAGCTTGGATGCTTCGGGCACGCGCACGACGAAGATTCTTTCCTGCAGCCGGTAGGTCTCGGTCAGGTCTTCCTCGGTGACTTCCCGAATCTCGGCAAACTCGCGGCTGTCCGACAGTTCGTCGATGACGTCCTCGCCGCCCTGGAGCAGCAGGCAGTCGCCGGCGCGAATCGGGACGTAGGCGAGATTGACGCGCCGGATCAGGTCGTCGCGCCGGATCGCCAGCACGTTCGCGCCGAAGCGGCGGCGAAAATCCGTGTGATGCAGCAGGTCTTTGACGAGGGTCGAGTTCTCGGCAATCGTCACCTCGACGAGTCGCACCTGCCCCGAGAGCAGCGTCTGAATCAGCGGCGCTTCGCGCTCGATGACCAGGTCGCTCCACTGGCGCATTTCGTTGAAACGGTCGAGCCGGCCCTGCACCAGCAGTTTGTCCCCGCCTTCGAGCACGGTCTTGCGCGCCGGCAGCGTCATAACCTGGCTGCGGCGTTCGAGGGCCATGACGATTAGACCGGCGGCCGAACTGATGCGGCTCTCGGCCAGCGTTTTACCTACGAGGATCGAATCCCACGGCACGATCATCGTAAACGTGCGCTCCTGCAGCCCGTATTGCTGGCGCAGGTTCCTCTGACTGCGCTTCTGGCCTTCGCCGGCCGGGTCGGTGCGCGGAAGCATCAGTCTGCCGATCAGCGCGATGAACAGAACGCCGGTCATCATCGCGACGATGCCGATGGGCGTGAAGTCGAACAGCGTGAACGGCACCTCGCCGCCCTGCGCCAGCGCGCCGGCGATCAGCAGGTTCGGCGGCGTGCCGATCATCGTCGTCAGTCCGCCGAGCAGACACCCGAACGCCAGTGGCATCAGCAGCCGCGACGGCGGTACCTCGGTCCGCCGCGAGATGTCCACGACGACCGGCAGCATCAGCGCCGCGACGCCGATATTGTTCATAAAGGCCGACAGTCCGCCCGATACGATCATGATGACGACGATCAACGGCACCTCACTAGTGCCCGCGAGCCGCATCACGTATCTGCCGAGCACGTTAGCGATACCCGTGCGGGTCAGCCCCTCGCTGAGGATGAACATGGCCCAGACGGTAATGACTGCCGCGTTGCTGAAGCCCGAGATCGCCTCGTTCGGGGTGACGACCTTCGTGACGGTCAGCGCGCACAGGACCAGCAGCGCAACCAGGTCCATGCGGAGGACTTCACTGACGAACAGCACGAGCGCGACGGCCAGGATGATCAGGACGATGGCGATGTCGAGGGTCACGTCGTCAGGCTCTTCTTCTTGGGTGATTCAATTGCTGCGGGACACGCAAGTTTACAACGGTTGAGGCGGTGCGAACGTGATTCATCGCACGAGCGTGAGCGGTCGGCACAAGCGGTACGGGGACACTCCTCGTTTTTGACAACCGATACCAGCAGTTCAACCCCTGTGCCGATCAAAAACGAGGAGTGTCCCCATCCTGCCCCATCGCACGAGCGCAGGCGGTCGGTAAGGAACAGGATATTTTCAGCGAGCGGCCATGGATGGCCGCCGGACGTTTAGCGAGTCGAAAATATCCTGTTCCTTACCGATCGCCGGAGTTGGTGACGGGTATCCCATAGCCGCCGCCGCCGGGGGTCTCAATGACCAGCACGTCGCCGGCGGATACCGGGAATTCGGCGACCGGGCCGTAGTCCGTGCGCGGGCCGTCCGGAGGCAGCACGGAGTTGCGGCCCGGTCGCCCGGGCTCGCCGCCGGCCAGGCCCGGCGGTCGGGTGGTGCGGTTGTTGGACAGGATCGCGGCCCGCATCGGCTCGAGGAACTCGAGCTTGCGGATTACGCCGTCTCCGCCGCGGTGGCGGCCGCGGCCACCGCTGCCGCGGCGGATTGCGAATTCGACGACCCGGATCGGATAGCGCGCTTCGAGCACCTCCGGGTCCGTCAACCTCGAATTCGTCATCGCGGTGTGGACCGCGTCGGTGCCGTCGAAGTCCGGACCGGCGCCGGAGCCGCCGCAAATCGTCTCGTAGTACTGGTGGCGCTCGTTGCCGAAAGTCAGATTGTTCATCGTGCCCTGCGCGGCGGCTACGACGCCGAGCGCGCCGTAGATCGCGTTGGTTATGACCTGCGACGTTTCGACGTTGCCTGCGACCACCGCCGCCGGGTACTTCGGGTTCAGCAGGCTGCCATCCGGTACGCACAGGCGTATCGGGATCAGGCAACCGGCATTCAGCGGGATGTTCTCGGCGACGAGCGTCCGGAATACGTATAGCACCGCGGCGCGCGTGACGGCGACCGGCGCGTTGAAGTTGGTCGCCGACTGCGGCGACGTGCCGTCGAAGGACACCTCCGCTTCGCGCCGCTCGGCGTCGACGGTAATCGCTACGCGGATGCGTGCGCCGTTGTCGAGTTCGACAACGTTGTCCCCGTCGCTCAGGCGATCGATAACGGTACGCACGCACGCTTCGGCATTGTTCTGCACGTGACGCATGTAGGCGGCAACGGTGTCGCGGCCGAAATGTCGGATCATTGCGCCCAGCTCGCGCACGCCTTTTGCGTTCGCCGCGAGTTGCGCCATCACGTCGGCGACGTTCTGGTCGGGATTGCGCGCGGGCCAGCGGCCGGCCGCGAGGCCGGCGCGCAGGTCGGCCTCGCGCAGCGTGTCCCGGTCGATGAGCTTGAAGTTATCGAACAGCGCCCCCTCCTCGTCGATTGTTCGGCTCAGCGGCGGCATCGAGCCCGGCGTGAGGCCGCCGATGTCCGCGTGATGCGCGCGGCATGCGACCACGAATTGCACGTTGGCGCCGGCATCGTCGAACACCGGCGTCACGACGGTGATGTCCGGCAGATGCGAGCCGCCGTTGTACGGCGTGTTCAGCATGTACGCATCGCCGGGCCGCAGCGTGTCGGCGTTGTCGCGCAGGATCGCCTGCACGCTGTCACCCATCGAGCCGAGATGCACCGGCATGTGCGGTGCGTTGGCGATCAGGTTGCCGGCAGGGTCAAACAGCGCGCAGGAGAAATCGAGGCGCTCCTTGATGTTGACCGAATGTGCGGTGTTCTCGAGTACGGCGCCCATCTGTTCGGCCACATTCATGAAATGACTGTTGAACACCTCGAGCAGTACCGGATCCGCGTCGGTGCCATTGTCGTCGCCAGGGTTATCGCGAGCCTCGTCGCTGTCATCGCGCGTCAACAATAGCTGCCCGTCGTTGTCGACCGTCATGGTCCAGCCCGCATCGACGACGGTCGTCGACGTCCGGTCGGTAATGACGGCCGGCCCGTCGCTGCGCGTACCCGGTGCCAGCGCATCTCTGTCGTGCACCATCGCGTCGTGCCAGCGTCCGCGATCGAAAACGCGCGCGTCCGCGCCATCGATGTCGGCGCTTCGCGTTGCCGTCGCGGCGTCGAAAGCCGGCGCTCTCTCGCGACCTGATGCCTCGACCCGCAGGGATTCGATGACGAGGTCGCGACCGGCAATACCGACACCGAATCGCCGCTGATGCGCGTCTTCGAACCGCTCGCCGACCCGGATTGCCGTATCCAATTTGATCGGCAGAGTGGTATCCGCACCTGCAACCTTGATGTCGAGGATCGTGCGGATTCGAATCGCATCGCGCGGCACACGTTGTGCGATGAGTTGATCCCGGCATGCGTCGCCGGCCGCGGTCGTTGCCGCCAGCAGGTCGTCGAGAGCCGATTGCGACAACTGGCGTTCGACCGTGGTGTGACGATACGAACGCAGCGGGGCGATCCCCATGCCGAAAGCGGACAACACGCCGGCCAGCGGGTGCACCAGGATGCGGCGGATGCCGAGTTGGTCGGCGACGCGGCAGGCGTGCTGGCCGCCCGCGCCGCCGAAACAACACAGCGTGAATTCTGCCGGATCGAAGCCGCGCTGAATCGACACGCGCTTGATCGCGTTGGCCATGTTGTCGACCGCGATGCGAATGAATCCGTCGGCGACATCCTCCGGCGACATATCGCGCCCTGTCCGTGCAGATATCTCTGCCGCGACAGCCGCGAACTTCTCGGCTACAGCGGCCGCGTCCAGCGGCTCGTCTCCGCGCACGCCGAATACATGCGGGAACCGGTCGGGCAGGATCCGCCCGAGCAACACGTTCGCATCGGTCACCGTCAGCGGGCCGCCGCCGCGATACGCGACCGGCCCCGGATCCGCGCCGGCCGATTCGGGGCCGACCTGGAACCGGCCCGACGCGAATTTCAGTATCGAGCCGCCGCCGGCCGCGATCGTGTGCACGCGGATCATCGGCGACCGCATGCGCACGCCCGCGATCTCCGTGTCCGTGACGAGTTCGAATTCGCCGGCATACAACGACACGTCGGTCGACGTACCGCCCATGTCGAAGCCGATCAAACGATTTCCACCCGCCGTTGCCGACGCGCCCGCCATGCCGACGACGCCGCCAGCCGGCCCGGACAGGATGCTGTCCTTGCCGCGAAAGAACGCCTCGTCGACGAGGCCGCCGTTGCTCTGCATGAACATCAGGTGCGGCGTCGATAGTCGCGCGTCCGCCAGTCCCGTTTTCAGCCGCTCGATATAGCGCATCAGTACCGGCGACAGGTACGCATCGGCGACCGTCGTGTCGCCGCGGCTGACCAGCTTGCGCAGCGGGCTGACTTCGTGCGACGGCGATACCTGTGCGAAGCCTATGCGCGTTGCGATAGCGGCCACGAGCCGCTCGTGTTCGGCGTTGCGATAGGCGTTCAGCAGGCAGATCGCCACCGATCGATAGCCGGCGTCGAATTCGCGGCGCAGGTCGCGCTCTATCGCATCCGCATCGGGGGGCATCAGCACGGCACCGCTCGCGTCCAGTCGCTCGTCGACCTCGATGACGCGTGCGTACAGCTGCTCCGGCAGCAGGATATTCAGTGCGAAAATATCTGGCCGGTTCTGGTAGCCGATACGCAGTGCGTCGCGAAATCCGCGAGTCGCAACGAGCACGGTCGGCTCGCCGCGGCGCTCAAGCAACGCGTTGGTGGCGACGGTCGTGCCCATCTTGATTGCGTCGACGCGAACGCTGCCGTCGCGGTCGACACCGGCGTCGTTCAATATGCGTTCGATGCCGGCGACCGCCGCGTCGTCATAGCGGCCGCGATTCTCGGACAGCAGTTTGCGGATGGTGAGATTGCCGTCCGGCGAGCGCGCGATTACGTCGGTAAAAGTGCCGCCGCGGTCGATCCAGAACTGCCAGGCCGGTGCGTGTTCATTGTTTTCGCTGCGCGCCGACGACATCGAATTAATGTAGCATGACCTTTGATCTAAACGATGGCAGCGAAAAAGAACAACACGTACCCGCGCATCTGGAACGTCGTCGCCGCGATTCCGCACGGGCAGGTCGCGAGTTACGGGCAGGTCGCGAAACTGGCCGGACTTGGTCGCGGCGCGCGCATGGTCGGCTGGGCGCTGGGGCAGGCGCCTGATCGCGCCAAATTGCCGTGGCATCGCGTGCTGAATGCGCAGGGCAGCATCTCGATACCCAAGGGTAGCCGTTCGCGTGCGGAGCAGATCCGCAGACTCGCCGAAGAGGGCGTGGTCGTCGTTGACGGCAAGGTCGACATGCGGCGCTTTCGCTGGGACCCGGACATCGACGAGCTGGTCTGGGGTCCGATCGCTTTCGGCGAGGAACTGCAAGAGTGAGTCGGGGCCATGTCTGCTTCTCTCACGGCCAGGAAAGCGGCCCGTGGGGTACGAAGATCCGTCGGTTCGCGGAGACTGCGCGCGCGGCGGGTTGGGAGGCCGAGTCGCTCGACTACCAGGGCATGGCGGATCCGCTGGCACGCGTCGACAAATGTGCGGCGTGGTGCGAACAGCTCGGCGAGCCGGCCGTGCTCTACGGCAGCAGCATGGGCGGCTACGTCGCGACCGCGACCGCAGCGCGCGTGCCGGTGCGCGGCATGTTTCTGCTGGCGCCGGCACTGTTCATGCCCGGATACGGCGAGTACATGCCTGACCCGTTGCCGCATTGCCCGACGATGATCGTGCACGGCTGGCGCGACGATGTTGTGCCGTACGCCGGCAGCGTAAAGTTCGGCGAGCTGACCGGCGCGGGCGTGCTGCTGCTCGACGGCGACCATCGCTTGACCGCGCATCTCGAGCAGATCGATCGACTGTTCGCGGATTTTCTGGCGCGCGTGCGCGCCGCTTCGTGACTTCGGTCGTCAGCCGCCTTGCTCGGACTGTCGCGCGAGTGCGGCGAGGCCCGTCAGCGTCGGGTGCGCTGCGACGATCAGGTAGGTCGGAATCGATTTGAGGTAATCACCGTAGCGACCCTTCGACTCGAAGCGCTCGCGGAATCCAGACGCCACGAAACGATCCCGGTGGCGCGGTGGGATTCCGCCGCCGACATAGATACCACCAAATGCACCGATCGTCAGTGCGAGGTTTGCGGCGATTGTGCCGAGCATGCGAAAGAACATTGCGAACGTCTCGTTTGCTGCACCGTCGCCGGACTTGGCGAGCCGTGAGATTTCGACCGCGTCGACGCGCCCGGCGCCGTGCAGGGCATCGTGCAGCATCGACAAGCCGGGACCCGAGATCAGTCGTTCTGCCGAACAGTGACCGAGTTCGTCCCGGACGTGCTCGATGATACTTGCTTCTTCCGCATCCGCCGGCGGCAGTGTCACGTGACCACCCTCGCCGCCGACCGCGACCCAGCTGGCGCCGCACGGGATGAGGCTGCCCACGCCTAGTCCGGTGCCTGGCCCGAGCACGCCCTTCGGCTTGCCGGGGATGCTCCGACCGGTGCCGATCGTTACGAGTTCGTCGTCGCGCAGGTCGGGCAGCGCCCATGCGAGCGCCTCGAAGTCGTTGACCGCACGCAATTTGTCGAGACCGAGTGTCTGGCGCAGTTGCTCGAGTGAGAAATGCCAGTCGATGTTAATCATCCGGACGTCGTCACCGCGGATTGGCGCCGCAACCGCCAGCGACGCGGCGTCGGGCCGCAGATCCGGCGAGAGCGAGTCGACGAAGACCTGCAGCAGGGACAGCAGCGATTCGAAATCCCGGTTCCGATACTCGCTCACCGGTCCCGGGCGTCCGCCGGCGCCCGTCACCGCGCAGCGTGTGCTGGTTCCGCCGATGTCCGCGACGAGATGAGTCATCGGCGATCATGCGCGCGCGTTGCGAGCAGCGCGTCGACGAAGTTCGTGCGCCATGCCGAGATGCTGTTGCGCCGCAACGTCGCGATCATGCTGTCGTACCTCTCACGGCGTTCTTCCGGGGGCATGCTCAGCGCCTGGTGCAGTCCGTCCGCGACGCCGTCGATGTCATAGGGGTTCACGAGCACCGCTTCTTGCAGCTCGTATGCGGCGCCGGCCATCTTCGACAGCACCAGTACGCCGGGCTTCTCGGGGTCCTGCGCGGCGATGAATTCCTTCGCGACCATGTTCATGCCGTCACGCACCGGCGTAACGACTCCGATAGTCGCCTCGCGAAAAAAGCTCATCAGCGTGCCGCGATCGAACGCGCGGTTGAGGTAGCGGATCGGCACCCAGTCGATGTCGGCATAGCGACCGTTGATTTCGCCCGCGGCCTGCTCGAGCGCATGCCGGATATCGTCGTATGCGCGAACGCCGGTCCGAGTCTTTGGCGCGATCTGTATAAATGAGACCTGGCCGCGCGTGGCGGGATAGTTTTCCAGGAGTTTCGCCACAGCGCGAAAGCGTTCTTCGAGCCCCTTGCTGTAGTCGAGTCGATCGACGCCGATCATCAGGTCGCGGCCGTGCAAATGATGCACCATGCGCTCGGTCTTGTCAGCGCCGACCGCGTTGATCGCCAACTGCTGGCACCCGTCGACGTCGATTCCGATCGGAAAATAGTCCGTCACCATCGGCCGGGGATTATCAGCACGTCGTCGGTCGGAGAAAGCGACTCCGCCGATTTCCCGATGCTCGATCGCCTCGTTGAGCGAGCGCAGGTCACCCGGCGTGTGCACGCCGACGACGTCGTATGCGCACAGCGCGCGCAGCAAATCTTCGTACACCGGCAACACGCGAAGGACTTCGATGTCCGGGAACGGCACGTGCAGGAAGAAGCCGATCGGGTTGGTCACCCCGGCACGCCGCAGTTCGGAAGCGAGCGGAATCAAATGGTAGTCATGGACCCAGATGATGTCGTCGGGCTTGAGCAGCGGCAGCAGCTTGCGCGCGAACAGGGCGTTGACGCGCAGGTAGCCCTCGTATTCGCGCCGATCGAAGCGGAAATAGCCGAGCAGGTAATGACAGATCGGCCACAGCGACGTGTTGCTGAAGCCGTTGTAGTACAGCTCGTAAGCCTGTTCGTTCAGATCGATCGTCGCGTACGTGATGTTGCCGGATTCCTCCAGCCGCGCATCGCTCGGCTCCCCGTGCGCCGTCTTTCCGTTCCAGCCGAACCAGATGCCGCCGTATTCCTCGAGCGCGGACAGGATGCCGACCGCGAGTCCGCCCGCCGATTTCGTGTCACCACTCGGGCGCGCGACACGATTGGATACTGCGACCAGTCGCGTCACAGCGCTTCATCCCAGCTGATACTGAGGCGACGCGCAGCATTGATGATGCCGACCATGCTGTAGGTCTGCGGAAAATTGCCCCAAAGCTCGCCGGTATTCGGATCGAGATCCTCCGACAGCAGCCCGAGGCTGTTGCGGCAAGCGAGCATCTTCTCGAACAGGTCGCGTGCTTCTTCCGTTCTCCCGGTGGCGGCCAGCGCGTCGATATACCAGAACGTGCAGATGTTGAATGCGTTCTCGGGCACGCCGAAATCATCCTCCGCGCCGTAGCGAAACAGGTGATCGCCGCGCCGTAGCTGCGACTCGATTGCCGCCACGGTGCCGAGGAAGCGGGGGTCGTCCGCGTCGAGGAAACCGAGGTGATTCAGCAGCAACAGGCTCGCGTCGAGTTCCGGCCGGCCAAAGCTCTCGGTAAAGGCCTGTTGCTTCTCGTCCCAGGCATTGGAGCAGATAACGCCGTGAATGTGATCGGCCGTCTTCTGCCAGTGAAGCGTGCGCTCCTCGAGGTCGAAACGCTTGGAAATCTTTGCCAGGTGATCGCAAGCGGCCCAGCACATCACGCTGGAGAATGTGTGCACGCGTTCGCGGCCGCGGTATTCCCACAAACCGGCATCCGGCTGGTCGAAGAGCTGCGCGGCCTTGGCGCCGAGTTCTTCGAGGCGCTTGAAATTTTCGACGGTCCCCGGGTCGGGCACGCGATGATCGAAGAAGTACTGCGTGGCAGCCAGCACGACGGCACCATACACATCGTTTTGGGTCTGCTCGAACGCCTGGTTGCCGACGCGCACCGGACCCATACCGCGATAACCTGGCAGGCTCTCGACCTGCCTTTCGGTTAGGTCTGCGGTGCCGGTGATGCTGTAGACCGGTTGCAGCGATTCGATCGAGTCGTAGGAGACGTTCAGGATGTAACGCAGGTACGCGCTCATCGTCTTGGTCGCGCCGAGCGTATTCATGCCCTGAACCGTGAAGTAGCTGTCGCGCAGCCAGCAGTAGCGGTAGTCCCAGTTGCGGCCACTATTGGCGGCTTCCGGAACCGAGGTCGTCATCGCGGCAATGACGGCGCCGGTATCCTCGAAGGTGCATAGCTTTAGCGTAATCGCGGCGCGCAGCACGGCCTCCTGCCACTCGAAAGGAATCGCGAGTCCGCGAACCCAGTTCTGCCAGTAGCTCTTCGTCTCGCCGAAATGTTCACGCGTAAGCTTGTCGACCGACTCGGGAATGCTCTCGTCGTTGCCCAGAATGAGGTGTTTCGGCTCGGTCAGCGTGAACACCTTCTCTTCGAGCACGGCGGTCAGTGACACGTCCGTCGTCAGCCGCATGACGAAATTCGGCATCACATAGCGGATGTGGTTGCTCCCATGCGTAATGTCGGGGTCGCGCGCACCGTACTCGCCTGCCGGCCTGAGCCGGATCCTGACCCGCGGCCAGCCCTTCGCGGGCGCCAGCGTGCGCATCAGCATGACCGGATGGTAGACGCGGCCGAACATGTTGAACCGCGGGGCAAAGTCGGTGATGCGCACCGCACCCCCGTGCTTGTCGTACAGAGTCGTCTGCACGATCGCGGTATTGCGAATGTACTCCTGCTCCGAGCGGTCGAAATCGGCCAATTCGATTTCGTAGATGCCGCGCACCGGTTCGGTGTCGGTGGGCATTAGCAGCCGGCAAAACGCCGGGTTGCTATCGAACTGCGGTATGCATGCCCACGTCACACCGGCCCGTTCGTCGATCAGGGCGCCGATCTGGCAGTTGCCGATTACGGCTAGGTTCAGCGATGACAAAGGCTACTCCTGCTAGTTCTCGTCGCCGTGCTTGCGTGTCAGCGGCAACAGCCAATTCCGGACCGCAGCGACGTCGGCCAGGTCGTAAGCGGCCGCCGAGTCCGGCTGCCGTCCGCCTACTTTAATAGAGTATCCACCCAAGCTGTTGACTACGCGAAATGCATCCTCGTCGGTGACGTCGTCGCCGGCGAATACCGGCGTCCTGCCCGCGAACGGAGCCTGTGCCATGAAGCGCTCGACGGCAGTGCCTTTTGACGCGCAGCGGGGCCGCAACTCGACGACCATTTTGCCATTCTGAATCGTGAAATCGGGACCGAGCCTGGACGAAATGCTGGCGACCTCGTCGCGCACCCGCCGCTCCAGCGCCGGCGCCTGCCGAAAATGCACCGCGATGCCGTGGCCCTTGTCTTCGACCAGCAGGCCTGCATCCTCTGCGGCCAGTTCCGTCGCCCGCCTGTGGACCCAGGCCGGCAGGACCGGCGCCGCCGAAGCTTGCACCGCGCCGCCGTCGTCGCGGAATTCGATGCCGTGAACGCCCGCGGCCGGCAGGCGCAGCGGGTCGAGCAACTCGTCGAGGCTTGCGATCGACCGCCCGGTGACGAGCGCGAGCGCCCCGCGCAGCGCCCGATGCGTGTCGCGCAACGCTGCGATCAGGCTCTCCGGCGCGTGCACGAGCTCCGGCCGGTCCGCGATGTTCACGAGCGTGCCGTCGAAATCGAGAAAGACGGCGAACGCGTCCGGCGAACTGAGGGTCGGTGGTGCGCTCATGACGCGACCTTAACGCGTCGGCGCCGTATTGCAATGCATCTGTGGCGCGCCGCGCAGGCAAAAAAAAACGCCCCTGGACGGGGCGGTGGATGGGCGCTGGAGATTGTTGTTGTTGTTTTTGTTGGCCTGTCTTTGTTGTTGTTGTTCAGGCCCGGGGTTGTGTTGTGTGTTGCCGTAGATGGCAGTGTTGCGTTGTCGAAGTAGATGTTGCAGCAATCGTGCCAGTTGCCGGGCCGGACGATTTGCGTTTAACAGAATGCGCGTACGACCCGAAAAAGTGTGACGCACGCCACGAAAACCGGCCGTATGCCGCGCGCGATCGCGGCGGGCGGAGCGGGCGCGCAGGGCGCGGATTCGCGAGTCTGTAAACGCTGCCGACGCGACGGCCGGCGGCGGGCTACTCGCCACGCCAATAAACGTTTTTAATACAGGAGCTTAGCGTGGTACTGGCGATGTAAGAATCGCCGACAGACGAGGCGCTGAAGCGGATACGACACAAGCTGCGGCCGGCGCGCGCCGCGCGTGAAACGGAAGACTCTGCAAATCCGATCTTCCAGGCAACCAGGTCCCGACGCCGGGAAGACCGGCGGCACGCGCTCACCTGTCCGTTTCGATACCGCTTTCCCAAAGCACAACCCTGTCTTTGAGGAGTAAGTTTTCTTTTTTTCGCCCCCCGA
>JBPCXI010000197.1:0-9167 GCA_051008895.1 Gammaproteobacteria bacterium
CTTGGCGACACATGGCGCCGAGTTATCTGCTAGCATCCTGCGACCCCCGCAACGATAGTCGCAGAAGGAAAAACCATGGCGTTGGCGGACACCCTCGAGTACCTGCAGAGCAAAGTCGGAGAAGAAGTGCATGTCAGCGATTGGCTGCCGGTTACGCAGGAACTGATCGACATGTTTGCGAATGCAACCGGCGATCACCAGTGGATTCATTGCGACGAGAAGCGCGCGAAAGCGGAATCGCCATACGGCAAGACTATCGCCCATGGGTATCTGACGTTGTCGCTATACCCACAGCTTCGCGGCCTCGTTGACGCCGACACGCCGATTTTCCCCGGCGTGACAAACCTTCTGAACTACGGCCTGAACAAACTGCGCTTCACGAATGCGGTCAAGGTAAACAGTAAAATCAGAGCCCGCTGCGAAATCGTCGCGGCCGAAGAGATCAAGAACAGCATCCAGCTTACCGAGAAGTACACGGTCGAGATCAACGGCGAAGATCGGCCGGCTTGCGTTGCCGAGTGCATCATGCGGCTGTATTTCTGATTCGGAAGCAACAATGTCCAGCGACGCACTGATCGTCGACTGCATAGACGGCGTACTCAAACTCACGATCAACCGACCCGACCAGCGCAACGCGCTGCGCATGGATCTGCTCGACTCACTCGGACAGGCACTGGTCGACAACGCCGCCGACCAGGCGTTGCGCTGCGCGCTGATCACCGCGGCGGGTGACCGCTGTTTCGCCGCCGGCGGAGACCTGAAAGAACTGGATGCGATCCGCACGCGGGCGCAGGCAGAGGCGATGTCAAAACGCGGCCGTCGCGCGCTGGACCGCGTACGACAGTTTCCGCTCCCGGTCGTCGCGGCACTGAACGGACTGGCGCTGGGCGGTGGCGCGGAACTTGCAATGGCGTGCGACCTGCGCGTGGCCGCAGCGCACGCGGAAATCGGCTTCCTGCAGGGCCAGCTGAACGTGACCACGGCATGGGGCGGCGGTATCGACCTCGTCGCCACGGTCGGCACAAGTCGGGCGCTGGCATTACTCGCTACCGCACGCCGGATTACCGCCGACGAAGCGCTGTCGCTCGGCCTTTTCGATCGAGTCTGTGCACCGGAGCAATCGCTCGACGACTTCATCGCCGAATTCCTCGCCCCCTTTCTCGCGCGCACCCGCGGCGTGCTGGAAGGTTTCAAGGCGATCACGACGGGCCCGCGCCAAGCCGCACACGAGCGCCTGTCGGCGACCGAGCAACGCCATTTCGTCGAGACCTGGATCAATGACGCCCATTGGGATGCCGTCGCTCAAGCAACGGCACGGCGGCAGGGCAAGTCGTAACCCACGCACGGAGACCGCGCCGGAGCCCGACGCGGTTGGCGACACGCGGAGCTTAAGGATTTCGCCGACGTCTATCCGAGACCGTGTGCGGCAGGGATGCCGCACCCGAGCCTACATGGACGTATTCACGGCGTGTCTCGGATAGACGTCGGCGAAATCCGTAATTCGGCGCATGCGTTTCATCACGCCTCTTCGCGCAGCGCGCGGCGGAGTATCTTCCCGACTGCGGTTTTCGGGAGCTCGTCGCGGAATTCGACGAGCTTCGGTACCTTGTACGCGGCGAGATTCTCGCGACAATAGTCGCGAATGTCCTCCTCGGTCGCCGTCGCCCCCGGCTTCAGCGTCGCAAACACTTTTACGATTTCCCGGCCGCCGTCGGATTTCACGCCGATGCAGGCAGCTTCGATGACATCGGGGTGCATCGTGACGACGTTTTCCACTTCGTTCGGATACACATTGAAGCCGGACACGATAATCATGTCCTTTTTGCGATCGACGATGTAGAAATAACCTTTCTCGTCCATAGTCGCGATGTCGCCCGTCCGGAAATATCCGTCCTTGGTCATCGCATTCGCGGTCGCCTCGTCGTTATCCCAATAGCCCGACATGACCTGCGGTCCGCGCACGCAGAGTTCACCTTCTTTACCCAGCGACACTTCCTTGCCTTTCGCGTCGCGCAGTGACACGTCCGTCGACGGCAGTGGCAATCCGATGCTGCCCGTGAACGCGACCATGCTGACCGGGTTCGACGTGATGACCGGCGAGGTCTCGGACAGCCCATAGCCCTCGATAATCTCGGTGCCGGTGACGTCGAACCATTGCCGTGCGGTGTCGTCCAGCACCGCCATGCCGCCTGCCGAGACGACATTCAGGTGAGTAAAATCGACTTCGCGGATGTTCGGCTGATTGACGAGGGCCTGGTATAGCGTGTTCACGCCGGTAATCGTCGTGAACTTCCACTTCTTCAGTTCCGCGACGAATCCCGGCATATCGCGCGGATCGGTAATCAACACGTTGCGCGCCCCGAGATACAGGTACGTCAGCAAATTGCACGTCAGCGCGTAGACGTGATAAAGCGGCAATGCGGTGATCATGATCTCCCGGCCGGACTCTACCCGAGTCTCGAACCACACACCGAGCTGGCGCACATTAGCAACCAGATTACCGTGGCTCAGCGTGGCGCCCTTCGCACGGCCAGTTGTCCCGCCGGTGTATTGCAGACACGCGACATCCGCGGCCACTGTCGACACCGGCGTAAATCCATCGGCCGACGTCTCCAGAACGTCGTCCATGGTGATGGCGCCCGGCAGAGAGTAAGGCTTCACCAATTTCTTCACGTACCTGACCGCGGTATTCACAATCGCGCGCCTGGGGAAACCCAGCATGTCTCCGATGCCCGTTATGACTACATGCTCAACCGACGTCTCGCCGATGCAGTCGGCCAGTGACGCCGCCGCGGTATCGCATATCACGATCGCACGAGCGCCGGAGTCAATCAGTTGGTACTCGAGTTCGCGCGATGTGTACAGTGGATTGACATTTACGATGGTCATTCCCGCGCGCAACACGCCGAACAGTGCGACCGGATATTGCATGAGGTTCGGCATCATGAGCGCGACGCGATCGCCACGGGTGAGCTTCGCTTCCGTCTGCAGCCAGGCGGCGAAGCGAG
The DNA here is from genome assembly GCA_051008895.1 of Gammaproteobacteria bacterium. Lineage (GTDB taxonomy): Bacteria > Pseudomonadota > Gammaproteobacteria > Steroidobacterales > SMWD01. The sequence continues at coordinate 3,009 of JBPCXI010000197.1, forward strand.
CGGCATAATCGTCCAGCTCGCCGTAGGTCATCGAACTGCCGTAATTCGTGAACGCGGTCAGCGCACGATGGTCCTGACACGCCTCATCGAAAATATCGACGAGTGACTCCTCGGGATCGAGGTCAAGCTCGTGCGGCACGCCGGCCGGGTAACTATTTAGCCAGATCTTTTCCATCGAACGATGATCGCCCCAATCGCGCCGGGCCCGGCGCGAAATATACCAATCGCGGCCCGCGGGCGGGCCCCGCGAACCCGGCCCCATTGTCGCATCGGCGCCACGCCAATGCACCCGCCGCCACCGGGCGTTTCCCGCACGCCGCGGCAACCCGCAGAGTGATGGCAAGGCGGGCGGATTCCTGCTAATTTTCGTGCCACCGCGTTGCCAGATCGCAACGGCCTATATCGTATATATAGAATACGCGAACCAATCCAGTATTCCGACGGAGACGTCCTGTGGCCGGATCGAGAATTCCGCACTTTTACAAGATGAGCATCGACGAGCGCGTACGCGCGGTCCACGAGCGCGGCATGCTGTCCGATCAGGATTTCGAAAGTCTCGTTTCGGGCGAGGCCACACTGGGCCTCAGTGCCGCGGACAAGATGATCGAGAACGTGATCGGCGTGCTCGGCCTGCCGATCGGGCTCGGACTCAATTTTCTCGTCAACAGCAAGGAATACGTCGTACCGCTCGTCGTCGAGGAGCCGTCGATCGTCGCCGCGCTTAGTTCGGCAGCCAAAATGGCACGCGTGTCGGGCGGCTATACGACGCGTTCGACCGACCCCATCCTTATCGGCCAGATTCAGGTCATCGAGATTCCCGATATGGCCCGCGCGAAGGCTGCAGTGTTCGAGCGCAAACAGGAGATCATCGATCTCGCTAACAGTTTCCACCCGCGCATGGTCGCGCGCGGAGGCGGCGCCGTGGACGTCGAACTGGCGAGCTATCCGCTGCAATCGATGGATGGCGAAATGCTCATCGTCCACCTGCTCGTGGACACGCGCGACGCAATGGGCGCGAACCTGATCAACGGCATGTGCGAGGGCGTCGCGCCGCTGATCGAGTCAATTACCGAGGGCAACGTATTCCTGCGCATATTGTCGAACCTGACCGATCGCGCGCTCGCATCCGCGGAAGTCACATTGACGACAGAGCAACTCGCGGTTGACGGATACAGCGGCGCCCGCGTCCGCGACGGAATCATCATCGCGTCGGATTTCGCACATGCAGATCCGTACCGCGCCGCGACTCATAACAAGGGCATCATGAACGGCGTCGACGCGGTCGCGCTCGCGACCGGCAATGACTGGCGGGCAATCGAGGCCGGCGCCCACGCGTACGCGGCCCGGCACGGGCGTTACAGCTCGCTGACGCAATGGTGGGCTGACGAGGAAGGCAATCTGCGCGGCAGCATCGAGCTGCCGATGAAGGTCGGCATCGTCGGCGGTCCGCTCGAATCGAATCCGGGCGTCGCCATGAATCTGCGGCTGATGGGCGTGAAATCCGGAACCGAGCTGGCTGAAGTGATGGCCGCCGTCGGACTCGCGCAGAACTTCTCCGCGCTGCGCGCGCTGGCGACTGACGGCATTCAGACGGGTCACATGACGCTGCATGCACGCAGCGTGGTCAAAGCCGCGGGCACCCCGCCCGATCTTTTTGACGAAACGCTCGAACGCCTCGTGCGCAGCGGCGAGATCAAGGTTTGGAAGGCCGAGGAAATACTGGCCGATCTGCGCGACGAGGGCCGCGGAGGCACGGCGATCCGGCATCGCACGGACGCGGAGACGGGCGTCGGCTACGGCAAAATAATCCTGCTCGGTGAACACGCGGTCGTCTACGGCCGGCACGCGATCGCGTGTCCGCTGCCGCTGACGATGCGCGCGGTCGTCGAAGATCACGAGGCAGGCGTCGAATTGCTGATTCCACGCTGGGGAATCGAGTATCAACTGGCCAAACCGCCTGAGCAACGCCGCTCGTTCGAGCGCGCGGCGGGCGCGATCATGGATCAGCTCGGGCTTGCGGATCGCGGCATGCGGATCGAAGTGTTCCCGGACGTGCCCCGCGGCATGGGCATGGGCGGATCCGCCGCGCTCGCGGTGGCGATCATCCGCGCACTCGACATCCACTATCGCCTGGGCCTCAGCGACGAAGAAGTCAATGAACTCGCCTACCAGTCCGAACAGATTGCGCATGGCAAGCCGAGCGGCATCGACAACACCCTTGCAACCTACGGCCAACCGCTGGTGTTCCGCATGGGTAACCCGCCGCTCGTCGAGCCGCTGAACATCGGCGCACCGCTGCAAATCGTGGTTGGCCGTACGCGAACGGAGGGACTGACGGCGAAGACCGTACAGAGCGTCCGCGAGGCGCGGGCCCGCCAGCCGAAGCTGTACGAGAAAATATTCGACGATATCGATGCACTCGTGCTGCAGGCAGTCGCCGCAGTGCAGGCCAACGACATACAGACGCTCGGCGAGCTGATGAATGTATGCCAGGGTCTGCTGAACGCGCTGCAGGTATCCACGCCCGAAATCGAACGACTGATCGGTATCGCGCGCAGGGCCGGCGCCCTCGGCGCGAAACTGACCGGCGGCGGCGGTGGCGGCGCAGTTATCGCACTGTGCGACGGCAATGCCGAACGCGTGCAGACGGCGATGGAGCGACAGGGCTTTCACGCAATGACGATTTTGGCGGGGAGCAGCGAGTGACCGCAGTTCGTCAGCCGGTCTCCAGTCCGTCCGAGTCGCTGATTCTCGTCGACGCCGACGACAACGAGATCGGTTCCAGGTCGAAAGCGGACTGCCACCGCGGTGATGGCCTGCTCCACAGGGCATTCTCGGTATTTCTTTTCGACCGGCAGGGGCAACTGTTATTGCAACAGCGTAGCGAGCAAAAACCGCTGTGGCCGCTGTACTGGTCGAACAGCTGCTGCAGCCACCCCCGGCAGGGAGAATCCGTGCTCGATGCCGGCCGCAGACGCGTGCTGGAAGAACTGCAGCTCGACTGCGAGCCGTGGTTCTTATACAAGTTCCAGTATCACGCCGATTTCGAGGGCAAGGGCGCGGAGCGCGAACTGTGTCACGTCTTCGCCGGGCTGGTTGACGGCGAGGTAGCCGCGCATCCGGACGAGATCGCCGACTGGCGATTTGTGGCACCGGCAACGCTGACCCGGGAAATCGCGGCTGATCCGGACCACTTCACGCCGTGGCTCAAGCTCGAGTGGGAATGTATCCGCGCGGATCACCTCGAGGACATTCTGACGCGCACTCGCTAGCATGCGCAGCCCGCGAAACCTGCGGGCCAACAATAACAAGACAGGGAGTTACGGCCGTGGCAAACGTCATCATCACCGGCAGCAGCAAGGGAGTCGGACGCGGTCTCGCTGACGAGTTCATCGAACGCGGACACAACGTCGTAATTTCCGCTCGCGGCCAGGATGCGATCGACAGCGCGGTCGCGGAACTGAACGAGTCCGGCGGCGGGAAAGCGGCAGGCGCTACCTGCGACGTCGCGCAGAAATCGCAGGTTCAGCAGCTCTGGGACTTCGGCAAGTCCGAATTCGGCAGCGTCGATATCTGGATCAACAACGCAGGGACGGCGACGGCGCAATTCAAGGCGCATGAAATGCCGGAGCGCGTGGTGCACACGCTCGTCGACAGCAACGTGAAAGGCACGGTATTCGGCTCGCAGGTCGCGATCAGTGGCTTTCGCGAGCAGGGATCCGGCGCGCTGTACAACATGCTCGGCGGGAGCTTCGACGGCAAGCGGTTGACGCCGAATATGTCGGTGTACAGCTGCACGAAGGCCGCGATCTATATTCTTACGCGCTACCTGGTAGAAGAAAACAAGGATTCCGGGATCATGGTCGGCATGATCAGCCCCGGCATGTTACTCAGCGACAACTGGTTCGAGGAGCAGAAGCAGATGTCGCCGGAAGAGTGGCGCAAGATGAAGCCGATACTGAATGTCCTGTGTGACCACGTCGAGACCGCGGCACCGTGGCTCACGGAGCAGGTGCTCGAAAACAAGGAACATGGCAAACGCATCGCGTGGCTGAGCGGCACGGAAATCATGAAGCGGTTTGCGGCGGCGAAATTGCTTGGCCGCAAGCGCGATCTGTTCTCGCAGTACGGCCTCGACTAACCGGTGCCGGGCCCCCACTCCACGCGCAGGCCGAGCAGGTAAATGATGCCGCCGAGGTCAATGTCGTCGACCTCGGCCGTAAACCACTGCGCCTCGACGAAGAGATAGCTCTGGAATCCACCGTCCGGTGACACGCGTCTCGCGGTTCTTTTGTCGAGACGATTCAGTAACAGCTGCAGGCCGGCCCGCGCGTTGTAGCCAAGATCGGTGCGACCGTCACGCGTCGATTGCCCGTCGACTTCCTGCTTGTAATATGCCATCGACAGACCGGCGCCTGCATACGGCACGAACAGCTGGTCGTGAGTCTTCTTGCCGACGAGGTTGACGAAAACGTGCGCCGGCACCAGTGTGTATTTGACCGTCCCTCCCAGCTGGTTGTTGCCGGGCTGCAGGCCGACGCCGGTATCCCGCGCGTAGCCGACTTCACCGCCGAGCTCGAGCCAGCGGCGGAACTGATAACCGAACGCGCCGGCAAAGTAACCGTTGCGGTCGTCGCCATAGAAGGTCTCGTACATTGGCAGGTCTGGCTCGTAGATTCCGCCCTTGATCTCGAACAACCAGGGTGTCGGATCCGTCGCCTGGGACACGCCCGGCAACGCAAACAGCAGCGACGCAGCGATCGCGCGAAGCTTCATGGAACCGCCCTCCGCCGCCGCAGGATCGATTGCGCGAGCAGACCGCCGAGCAGCACGAGAGCGGATGTCGTCAACGGCGTCAGTCCGGACAGTATCAGCGCTACACCGACGGCGGGCGTGAGCGCGATGCGCACCAGGGCCCGCAAACGCTCGCGCGGCGCGATGAAGCGCGCGGCGTCCGGACCGTGACGGTAGTACCATTCGACCAGGCTACGGCCAAAGGCGGAACGGTGCAGAAATCCGTCGCGGAAATCGCGCAACACCAGCACTTCTGCCGCCCAGTCGGAACCGAACGCAGCGGTCGCAACGAAACAGCCCTTGTCGGGCAGATTGGGTATCGGGATCGTTTCGTCGGGACTGGCGGAGAGCTCATTCGAATTGACACTCTCGAACAGCGGACCGATCGCGATCGTGCTCTCCGGCGAGAAATCGCTCTCGTTCTGATTCTGCGTATTGTCGAGCACGGTAACCGCAATATGGTAGACGGGCTGACGCAGCGCGCTGACCGCAAAGATATAAGTGACCCCGTTGTCGAGACCCGTCACAGTAAATGTCGTTACGTCACCGACGTCGGCCGAATTCTCGCTGACCGCGGTCAATCCCCAGTGCACTCGATACGCATCCGCTTCGGTCACCGCGGTCCACGCGAGCACGACGGAACTGGTCTGCGGCGCCGCGGATAGCAGCTGCGGCGCGGCCGGCGCGGCAACCGACGGCTGCAAGTCCGCCAGTGTGATCATAGTCGCCGCTCCGGCGTCGACCGGCGACGGCTGCGAACCGTTGCCGGCGTCCGTGCCGTCATACGGCGGACCGCTCGCATTCTGACGATAGTAGACGCGATAACTGCCGTCCGTAGTCGAATTCGTCACCAGGTAACTCAGGTTGGCCTGCCATTCAACGTCGACGCTGTACGGCGGCGGCGTCGCGCCGCTGGCGTCGGTAACGTCGGGCGCCGGCACCGGGAACGGGAACGGGTCCGCGAACTGCCCGCCGTAGGCACCGATGTCGGCCTGGTTGTTGTCGATCGAATCGTTGCCGATACCGACGTCGATGAACGGCGACGCCTCGACCAGGTGAAAATCCCGTGCGTCAGGATCGACGAAACGCGGATCGCCGACGACCGGATCGTTACCGAGGGGCGTATCGACACCACCAACGACCAGGTCGGTATTGTCGAAGAAGCCGCAGTTGTCGACATTGACTGCGGGGTCGACGAACAGGCCGACCGGGCTCGTGATCGTAATCGTGTTGCCGACAAACGCGCTGTTCGTGACCTGGGCGTCGGGCGTCGCCCGGCTGAGCGCGACACCGGCATCCACGAACACATTGTTCAGGATATCAACCTGGGAATCGAAATTGACGCGCAGCGCGACGGTCGTGGCC
>JBPCXI010000198.1:0-14461 GCA_051008895.1 Gammaproteobacteria bacterium
GCCAGCGCGCGCTCGGTCAGATCGCGGATGCGGTCGAGCCGCTCCTCGATCGAGGACGTGTCCGGAACCGCCTTCGCGAAGCCGAGCTCCTGGCCGTCGATTTCATCGTCGCAGTACCGGCACCACGCATAGAGCATGTAGACGTTGCCGCGGGTTTCGGGATCGAACAGTCGCGCGGCGGCGGCAAAGCTCTTCGAGCCCTTGCGAATGATGTCGCGACTACTCTGCTCTATCTGATCCAAGCCTAGTCGACTCCGAGGTCGGACAGGACGAGTCCTGCCGTTGCCTTTGCCGAATTCACCACCCCCGGCACGCCCGCACCCGGATGAGTGCCTGCGCCCGCAAAGTATAGCCCGCCGATGCGCGGATCGCGATTGTGCGTGCGGAACCACGCACTCTGTGTCAACACGGGCTCCAGCGAAAACGCCGAACCGAGATGGGCGTTGAGTTCCGACTCGAAGTCCAGCGGCGTGAATATTCTCGAGGTCACGAGATCCCGGCGGAGGTTGGGTATATAGCGGCGCTCGACGTAGTCGAGTATCCGATCGCGGAAGCGCGGGCCTTCGGTCGTCCAGTCAGTTTTCGACTTCAAAAGGTTAGGCACCGGCGCGAGCGCATAGTACGAAGAGCAACCGGCGGGGGCGAGGCTCGGGTCGGTGACGGACGGCGCATGCACGTACAACGAGAAATCGTCAGCCAGAATGCCTCGTTCGAAGATGTCATCGAGTAATTCCCGGTAGCGCGGCCCGAACAACACGGTATGGTGTGCGAGTTCCGGATGCTCGGCGCGCAACCCGAAATGCACGACGAACAGCGACATCGAGAAACGCTTCTTGACGATGCGGCGTGCCGATCGCGCCGCCAGCGGCGCATCGCGCAACAGGTGCCGATACGTGTGCACGACATCCGCATTGGATGCGACGACGTCCGCGTTGAGCGCCTCGCCGCTCTCGAGCGTCACGCCGGTGACGCGGCCGCCGCGGGTTTCGATCTGCCCGACCGGTGAGCTGACTCGCAACTCACCACCGATGTCCTCGAACAGGCGCACGAGCGCCTGCACCAGCGCGTGGGTCCCGCCGCGCGCGAAGAAAACGCCCCACTTGCGCTCGAGTGCATGGATCAAGGCATAGATCGACGACGCCGAAAACGGATTTCCTCCAACCAGCAACGTGTGATAACTCAGCGCCTGTCGCAACTGCGGGTCGTGAACGTAACGCTTGACCATGCTGTACACGGAACGGTAACTCTCGAGCCGAATCAGCTGCGGGGCCACTCGTATCATGCTGGAGAAGTTCAGGAACGGCGTTGCAGCGAGCTTCACGTAGCCCTGTTCGAATACGGCTTCCGAGTATTCCAGGAAGCGCAAGTAACCGTCCACGTCGCGCGAATCCATGCGTCCGATCTGCTCACTCATGCGCTCGAGATCATTCGTGTACTCGAGCTGACGACCGTCCTCCCAGCACAGCCGGTACATCGGATCGATCGGAATCAGGTCGATGTAATCACGAATGTCGCGGGACGCGAGCGTGTAGAGGTCCTCGAGACAATCGGGCGCGGTGATGACCGTCGGCCCTGCGTCGAATGTGAAGCCTTCGTCGTGATACACATACGCACGCCCGCCGGGCTTGTCGCGACGTTCCAGCAGCGTGGTCTGCACGCCGGCCGCCTGCAGGCGAATTGCCAGCGCGAGCCCACCGAACCCGGCACCGATGACGATCGCGCGTTTGCCCGTCATCTCGCATTCGCTCCGGGTGCGGGACGCGCGCCGGAGAACACGCTGCGTAGCGCGCTGGACACGGGCACCGGCGGCTTGCCGGACAGGATCCTTACGCGATCGAGCCACGTCGTGCGGCCCGCATAGAATCGATGCACGAGGTCTTCCGGCAGACGATAAAAATGCTGCAGAACGCGGTAGCGCAATTCAGGAAGCGCCGCCCGAAACAGCATGCGGTTGAGCAAACGATAGAACCAGCCACGCCGCCACAGCTCGTGACTGCGTGCCCGAGTCATGCGGTACAGCTCTGCGTTCGTTGCGGCCGGCGCGCCCGCCATGAAGTCGGCTAGGCCAGCAGCTTCGGGCAGCGAATAGCCGGTAACGAAGTGGAACAGGCCGGCGCGGACGCCGGATCGCGCGACGCCCGGTGCCGCGGCCCAGTAGGCGTCGATATCGCCTCCCATCACCACCGGCAGCACGCCCTCTTCCTCTCTCTCCATAGTCCTGATGTTCCAACCGTTCGCGTCGGCATACTGTGAGACCTCGGCACGCATGCCTTCGCGATCCAGCTGCGGATACTCACTGTAACGCGTGTCCTCGATCAACAATCGGTCGGGGGACAGCGGCAGCGTATACATGAAGCGAAACCCGTCGATCTGCTCGACCGTTGCATCCATCAGGATCGGCGCGGTCAACCCGTGAGGACGCTCCAGCTCGACGACGCGGCCGACGAACTTCTGATACCCGACATCGAGCGCCTGCCCGCCGGGATCCCCGCGCCCGTCTATCACGGCGACGTCGGAGAAAACGCGGCCATCCGACAGCTGCACACGACCGGGCTCAACGGCCGTCACGTCGACGCCGCAAATGGCCCGATCGCCGATGCGCTCGGACATGACCGCATGCATGCGCTCGGACGTGATGCAGTGATAACCGCCGCTCAGCCGCCGCGTAATCTCCGGGAAACGGATCTCATAATCCGGCCACGAACATTCGATGAACGGCTCGAGCCAGGCGAACTGTTCCGGGGTCACGTCGGCGGTATGGAAACACCACGTATGGTTACCGCCCAACGATTTCGCCCGTTCAACGATGGTTGTTCGCCGCTGCGGGGCAAGCAGATGCATGCGCCACGCGATCAGGCAATTCGCGAGGCCGCCGCCGACGAGGACAGTCATGTCAGTCAATGGGTATCGAACCTTCCGGCCGCCCTGCCGGGCCACCGCGCCGAAAAGTAGAGCATAATACGTCCGATCGCATTGAGAACACCAACGAGCCGGAATGTCGAACGAACCCACGACGCTGACTTCCGTCGGCAAGCTGATAGGCGAGGTACTGCGCGAGAAGTACGGCGTCGACCCGGAGCCGCTGTTTCAGGCTGTGGGCCTCGATATGGCGCTGATGGAAAACCCGACCGCCCGCTATCCACGCGCCAAGTTGATGGAGCTGTGGGATAAGGCCGCCGAGATCACCGACGATCCGTGCATCGGCCTCGTCGTCGGTTTCAGCCTGCGACCGACCAGTTTTCATGCGCTCGGGTACTCGTGGATGGCGAGCCAGAACCTGCGCGAGGCGATGGACCGCCTGAGCCGCTACTATCGGGTCATCGCCACGGTGCCGTTGCAGGTCGAAGTCCGGGATACCGACGACGGCTACTCACTCGAGGTGATTTACCCGGACCCGGCGTTCCCGGCACATCCGATCGCGCAGGACTCGTTTCTCGCGTCCATCATTCGACTCTGCCGGACCGCGACCAGCGATCATTTCAATCCGACGGAGGTCTGGATCGACCATAGCGATCGCGGGCGACCGGACGAATACGTCAAGCAGTTCAATGCACCGGTGAAATTCAATACCGAGCGCAGCCTGATGATGTTCGACCGCGATGCGCTGGAAGCGCCTCTGCCCGGCGACAACATTGAACTCGTCAAGGCTAACGACAAGGTCGTCGAACAGTATCTCGAACACCTGGACCCGGCGCGCGTCGCGACCGACGTGCGGAAGTTGCTGATCGACCTGCTGCCGACCGGCAGCGCGAGTCAGCAAGCCGTCGCGGGCCGGCTGCACAAAAGCGTCAGCACGCTGCAGAGGCAACTGAACACCGAAGGCACGACGTTCCGGGAAATCCAGGACGACACACGCCAGGCGCTGGCGGAGGATTACGTGCTCGAAGGCAAGCACTCACTGAGCCAGATCGCCTACCTGCTCGGCTTCTCCGACCAGAGCAACTTCTCACGTGCGTTCAAGCGCTGGAGCGGGGCCACACCCTCCGAGTTCCGGTCGGAAAGGCTGGACGACTGATTAGAAATCGAAGCCGATGCCGAAGTTGACGTGATGCGTCAGCGCGTCGGTGCTGAGTTCGCCACCGCCGTTCAGCTCGGTTTTCAGCTCGGCCCACGTCAGCCGATACTCGACCTGCAGGGACCAGCGGTCGCCCAGCGGCATGCCCGCGCCGGTCATCAGTTGCAACGCCGGACCGGCGTACTGGTATTCGTGCGTCAGGTTGTCCACGGTCCTGACCTCGACGTGCGGCACGGCGATCCCGAGACCGCCGCCGGCATAAAGCGCTGCATTGCGCAGCGGCGAAACAGTGTCCGTTGCAAACGGCTGCCAGCGGCGCAACGCGTTCAACGTCACGATGTTGTGTCCGTCGGAGAATTCGAGCTCCTGGAACGTGTCGCCGACGCGCTCGATACCGTCAACGCGCATACCGTCGCGCAGGCCGGAGACGCGCGTCAGCCGATCCTGCTCGCTGATCATCTTCGCGTGCGTGAAATCGAGCGCCCAGCCCCAACCCGGTGCTCGGTCGAACCAGTGCGTGACTCGAAATGCGTAGTATGGCGGTGTGCCGAACGGATCGGTGTCCCAGGCAACGTCGTCGAACGTCAGGTCGGTGTCGGTCGACGTCGAGTACCTGACGACGCTGTCGGCGTTCCAGCCCGTGCCGATCAGCAAGCTCGCCGTCGAGTCGGCGGGTGCAGTGTCCGCATACAGCGTCATCGCGAGGCCGACCAACAACAGTCCGGTCGTGTTTGAGATCTTCTTGCGCAGAGCGAGTGCGATAAGCATCTTCCTGCCCTCCTTGCGTGCCCGTCGGTGTAAACCATGCTAGCGACGCGGGTCGGGGCACTCAGGTCCGCAGGCTTCAAATCATTGTCCGCAAGCAGCGGATGCGCTACCGTCGGCGCGGCACGGCGGCGCGGCGTTCCTATACTAAAATGCTTATTAAACAGGTACTTAACATGATACGTCGGGTGGTCGTCAGCGCGCTGCTGTTGGTGCTGTCCCCGACATTGGACGCGCAACAGCCGACGATTACCGAAGCGAGCAGCCGGGATACCGTTCACTTCGCCTTCGCGACATTACTCGGCACCGGCATCTATCAGCTCGACGACCGGACCGTGACTATATTTCGGGTGCCGATCAGCTGGACGTTCCGCGAACCGACGCGCGAGGAATTCGGTATCAAACTGAAGGTCCCGATTGCGATCGGTCTGCACAACTATGACTTGCTGGAAGAACTGATTCCGGTCAGCGATCAGCTATCGACGCTAAGCGTCGTTCCGGGACTGGAACTCGAATTCCTCGCCGGCGAAAACTGGCGCGTCAAGCCCGTGGGTTATCTCGGCTTCGGCACGGACCTGTCGCGCTCGGACTCCGCGCTCATCTACGGCGCCGGAATTTCTGCGCTACGACCGCTGAATTTCGCTTCGCCCGACATGACTTTCGGCGCTGCGTTGTTACTGAACGGCTACGACCCCGGCTCGAGAAGCGGGGATTTCATCTCGCGATGGTCCGCCGGCGTCGACGCGAAGTGGCCGACGCGCTGGCATATCGACAACCGCGACGTGTTTGTCGGCGGCCACGTCATCGGTTACTACTACATGAACCAGCTCGAATTCCGGACGATCATCGATGAACCGATCAAGCTACGCGCCGAGATCGAATTCGGCATATTCGTCGGCGCGCGGCCGAGCCCCAAAATATTTGGCATAACAATCAATCGCTTGGGGATCGGCTACCGATTCAGTGACGTCAGCGATGCCATCGTATTATTCGCCGGCTTTCCATTCTGACTGACGTCACGCCGGAGTTCGTCATTCGAGCTGTTTGTAGTTGTATTTCGCTGCAATGGCCGCGAGTTCGACCATCAAGCCCGCCTTCGTGCGCGAGAAAATCGCAACTTCCGGCACGAAGCCCGGATTTGCGGCACCGCCCCACGCGAAAAATACCGCGTTGGCGCGCCCCTGAAATTCGAAACGACCTTTCTGGAAATCCTCCAGCACGGCGCGATCGCGAAATACGATAATCTGACTGTGATACTCCAGGCCGTACGTAAATCCGATCGTGCCCTGATAAGTCGAGACGCGACCGACGAGCTCGTCCTGCTCGACTACGAAACCGTTACCGTAATTAAATCCGAGGCCGACAGCGACCCGAAAGAAGTTCGGCAGGATAGCGTAACCATAGCCTCGCTCGATGAAAGAACGAACCCGTTCGTTCTCGAGGAATCGCTCTGTCTCGGTTGCCGCTTTAACCTGCTTTCGGTCGTCGGGATCCGGCTCCCATGCGCCAACCGTCGGCATCACACCGATGCTGAACGCAATCGAACAAATCACTGCGAAGATCTTTGTCATCTCAAGCACTCAAGATGAGTATCAGCAAGGCGACCGCGCGCGGCCAGCTCGGTGGTCGAATACGCATTGTCATTTGTGACTCTCCGGAACCGCTTTTCGCGAATCTGACTTCACGCAATGTAATAGAATCCGTAAACGAATCAATAAGAACTTAGACTAACCCGCATGACCAAGAACACCTTGGCGCTGATCCTGAGCCTGATCGTTGCCGGCGCCGCTTTCGCGCAGGAACCCTCGACGGAACAGCCGCCAGCAGATACCACTCCGGCAGAGCCGAGCTGGCTGTCGTCGCCTGAGATTGCGAACCGCGCCGACGAGATCAGCGCGATGCTGCTCGAGACTCAAAAAGCGATCGACGTCGACAATCCCGATATCGAAGCGTTGCCGGCGCAGATCGACGCTCTCGAAACCGACGTCGGGGAGATGCTGGCATCGGCGACACCGGAACAGCTGGACGAGCTCGGCGAGTCTGACGCCGAGACGCTGGTGCAGAAGCTCAAGCGGATGAACCGGCAATTGTCTGGCTGGCGCGACACGCTGCAGGCCCACGCGGACGAACTGGACGGGTACGCGCGCAAGCTCAGGGAGCAGCAGGAGTTCATCGATTCCGTGCTCGACGGGAATGAAAGCGACGATTTGCCGGACGCGATTGTACAGCGCGTTGAGGCTGTCGGTGGCTCGCTGCGCCAAGTGCAGGATGCGTTGCGCAAGAAGCTCGACGGCGGCCTGTCCGACCTCGCGCAGATCTCATCGCTCACGTTGCGCATCAATGATGCGGTGCAGACGATCGAGGGCAAACTGAAACTCGTGGAACGCGATGCGTTCAGTATTGACCGCGACCCGATTTGGGAAGTCGAACCCGCGGACGAGGACTTCCGCGCACGGGTATCGACGGAACTGGGTACCCGTCTCGACAGCGTCCGGGAGTTCGCCAGCGCGAACCGGACCGGCATCATCGTTACCGTATTCCTGCTGATCTTCATCGTCATCGGGACACTGCTCGGCCGACCCGTGGTCAAAAAGCGCGCCGAAGAGAGCGACTTAGATCTTCGCGAGCGCGTATTCATCGAGCGGCCGGTCGCGGTGGCCATCCTGTTGTGGGTCGTGCTGGGGCCCCAGATCCTGCTCCCGCAGGCGCCGCTGGCCATCGGCATCGTCCGCGGACTCGTCATCGCCGCGGCCCTGTGGCGTATGCTGCCGGTCATCGCGAATGCAACCGAGCGCAAGTATATCGCCGGATTGCTGGCCCTGTTCGCCGTCGAATCACTGGTCGAAATCGTCCCGACCAGCGACCTGGTATTGCGGATCGTGTTGCTCGCACTGTCTGCCGCAGGGATCTACTATTTCACCGGCTTCAGGCGTGGGCTGCGCGAGATGCCGCCGACTCAGAGGACTCTCTGGTGGCGGCTCGCAACAGTGCTGGCGGCCGTTGCGCCACCCGTGCTCATGGTTTGCATCCTCGGCATCGTCGTCGGCGCTGTCGGGTTGGCCGACCAGCTCATCACGACGCTGCTCGTCCTGAATATAGCGTTGATCGCGATCGTCGTCGTCGAGGATGCGTTGATGGCGACGGCGCATTTCTTCGTGACCGGCTGGGGACGCAGCTGGCTCAGGTCGATTCGCCGTTACCCGGACCTCGCCAAGCGCCGCGTGGACATGCTGATACGGCTCGGCATGCTTGCGTTGTTCGTCACGAATCTACCAAAAATCTCGATCCTGCTGCAGTTCGCGGGGGATTGGCTCGTCGAGTTTCTGACGACCGACTTTACACTAGGCAACGTCGAAATCTCGGCCTCGACGATTCTGGGCACGATCGCCGGCGTCATCCTCGCGATCTATGTCGCGCGATTCATTCGCTTCACGCTCGACGAAGACGTTTTCCCGCAGCTACCGATTGCAACCGGCGCCGCTGCGGCCGCGTCGCGGCTGATTTATTACGGTCTCGTCACAGGTGGAATCCTGTTTGCTCTCGCCGCCAGCGGCGTCGAGGTAACCAGGCTAACGCTCGTGATCAGCGCACTCGGCGTCGGCATCGGCTTCGGCCTGCAGGGCATCGTGAATAACTTCGTGTCGGGGCTCGTGCTCGCGTTCGAGCGACCGTTCCAGGTCGGCGACATCATCGAGGTCGGGCTGCTGACCGGCCGCGTCCGGGAGATCGGCCTGCGCGCCAGCCGGTTGCGGACTTTCGACGGCGCCGAGGTCATCGTGCCGAATGCAGACCTGATCGCAGGCAATGTGATCAACTGGACGCTGTCGGACCGCATGCGCAGGCTCGATGTCAAGATTGGCGTCGCGTACGGCACCGATCCGGCGAAGGTCAGGGAGATACTCCTCGAGATTGCAGCGGGACACGAAATCGTCGCCAAGAATCCCGAACCCGTCGCGTTGTTCAATGAGTTCGGCGAGAGCAGTCTCGACTTCACGCTGCGCGTCTGGATTCCTGAGGCAGGCGACTGGCCGCAGATCACGAGCGATCTGAACGAGGCGATCAACGCCGCGCTCGAGGAAGCCGGGATCGAGATCCCGTTCCCGCAACGAACGCTGCACATCCGGGGCGATGAACGACCGGATACCGGCGCTTAGCGCCGTCTGACTCATGCTCGCCGAGATCGTCGCTGAATGGCTCGAGTGGATCATCGCGATCGCGGCGCTCGCCTGGGCAATCTTCGGACTCTGGGCCGCCGCACACGCGCTGATGTACAAGCGGGACCCGCGCGCGGCGCTCGGCTGGTCGCTGCTGTGCCTGCTTGCGCCATACGTGGGCCCCGCGATTTACCTCGGCTTCGGCATCAATCGCATCTCGAGTAGCGCGGAAAAACTCGGGCACCTGCCGGCATTCAACCCGGTGCCGGGCCGAATGGACAGGCCCGCTAAAAAGGAAATTACCGGACCGCCGGCGGCCGCCGGTTTCGTGAGCATTGCCAACCAGGTCGCTGCACGCCCGCTGGTGCCCGGTAACGCGGTTCAGTCGTACTTCTCCGGCGACGACGCGTATGCGGACATGCGGGAAGACATCAAGCGTGCGCAGCGCTCGGTCATGCTTGCGTCGTATATCTTCCGTTCCGATGTCACGGGCCTTCAGTTCGTCAAGGCGCTGAAAGACGCGACCGATCGGGGCGTCAGCGTCTGGGTGCTGGTCGACGGCGTCGGCAAGCTCTATTCGCTGCCGTGGGTAACGCGTTTGCTCAAGAAGGCCGGCGTCACGACCGCGACCTTCATCCCGCTGCGCCTGATCCCGCCGTCGTTTCACATCAACCTGCGCAACCATCGCAAGCTGCTGGTCGTAGACGGCGAGGTCGGCTATACCGGCGGCATGAACATCGGCGATCACCACACGTCCGGCGAGGACGGCACGGTGCCGGTCGCGGACATGCATTTCCGATTGACCGGCCCCATCGTCGGTCAGCTTGAACAAGTCTTCGTCGAGGACTGGCATTTCGCAACGAAAGAACGCATCGTCGGATCGTCATCGGGGCCAGGCAATTCCGAAAGTACTTTCGGCGCGACCGGCCAGGCGTGGTCGCGCGCGATCTGCGACGGTCCGGACGACGATCTCGGCAAGATTGAGCTGATCATTCAATCCGCGGTATCTGCCGCCAAGCGCTCCGTGCGCATCGTAACCCCCTATTTCCTGCCGATGCGCAGCCTGATCGCGGCGCTGAAATCCGCGTCGCTCAGGGGCATCGAAGTCGACATCGTGCTGCCGGAGAAAAGTAATCTGCGCTACGTGGACTGGGCGACTCGCAACCTGCTCTGGGAACTACTCAAGTGGAATATCCGCGTCTGGTACCAGCCGGCCCCGTTCGCCCATACGAAACTCTTCATCGTCGACGAAACCTATGTCCATATCGGCTCGGCGAATATCGATCCGCGCAGCTTGCGACTGAATTTCGAGATCGCCGTCGAAATCTACGATGACGATTTCGGCGCCACGATAACGAGCCATATCGATCAGATGATCGCGAAGTCCCGTGCCGTCACGCTACTCGAGGTCGACAGCCGCAGCCTTCCGGCGCGACTCCGCGACTCGATTGCGTGGGTATTCTCGCCGTACCTGTAGGCCGGCGCGCTACTTGAAGAGGGTAATCGGCAACCGAAAATTCAGATCGGCGTCCGGCGCGTCCTCGGTTGCGCCGATGCCGACCGCAATGTTAAGCGGCGTGCCGCCCTCGGTGCGCAGCGAGTAGCCGATCAGCAACCGGCCGACCGTGACGTCCGAGCCGGCGATTTTCTTCGTCGCCGCCGTTTCGATCGAGGTCTCGTTGAACAGATCGAGAGAGTAACTCAGGCTCAACGATGAACGATCGTTCAGACCGAGACCCATGCCGAAACTCATCCGCAATGCGTCGCCTGGATCGACGACGCCGAAACCGACCGTCGTTATATCGCCGTTCTCGTTGACCTGCTCGAACGTACCCTTGTCATCCTCGATCGTCCACAGGTAGCCGACGTTGCCAAAGAAAACGACCGGATCCGACGGATAGATGAACGTCAGGCTCGGATTGACGCTCCAGAAACCCGAGCCGGTCGGCAACTCATTAGCAAACTGGGCGTCTCCCGACAGCGTCGCTTTGGTCGTCAGCTCGAACGGGTCGGTGCCGGTATCCGACTTGACGCGCAGGTTGCCGACGAGGAACGGCCAACTGCCCCCGCCACGATTAAACTGATAGCGCATGCCAACCTCTACGTCGCCGAGGCCGCTGCCGCTCGCGGAGGTCATCGACTCCTCGGTAGCAGACTCGAGGAATTTTCGGGTCCTCGTGCTGTCCTGCCGCCACAGGTAAGAAGCCTGCGCCTCGAACTCGAGCCGGCTCGTCAGGCCGTAACGCGCGGTAAGACCAGCGCTATACGTGTCACGGTCGGCTTCCAGCACGTCGATCACGCCGACGAGTAATGCCGGCAGGATGGTGAGTCCCTCGATCGACACCCGGTTGACGGACGAGTGGAGATATCTTAGCGACGGCTCCAGCACGAGCCGGCCACGCGGCGTCAGAACGCCACCGATCGTGTCGCTGATTCGAGGGAGATCGGGAATCGTCTCCTGCTGCGCCTCGACTTCTGCTTTCTGCTCGTCGCCGACCCTCGTTGGGTTCGTCGCTGCCGCCGCACCTGCTGCTCCGCTCGCGCTCCCGGCCTGCTGCGCGCTGCGCTCGCCGGCGTCGGTGTTCGCAGCCCGCCCATCGCCCCGCGGCCCGCCATCGGGTTCGACCCGATAAACTTCGGCCTCGAGCTCGCGGCGCTGTTGTTCGACCTCCTTCATCTTGTCGATAAGTTCGCGTTGCTGTTCATCGACTTGCTGCATTTTGGAGTCGAGCTCCGCATACAGACTCGCGAGATCCGCCGCATCCTGCTGCGGACTCGGGGCGGCGAAAGCCGGCCCCGCTGCAACGAACGTCAGTAAGAGGAGATAGATTGAATTGAGTCTGGTCGTCATCGGTATGTCCGGTTGAGCTTGGTGATCAATTGGCTAGCAGCAGCGAGCTATCGATCGCCTGACCTGCGGCGATACCCTCGATGGTGCTCGACACGTTGTCGACCGAGATGTCGTAGACGTTTTCTGTTGCGATTTCCTGATAGTCCCGGCTGTTCTGAATGATCAGGAAATTACCGGTGGACGAGTCGATCAAGTCGACCGGGGCGACGTTACCGGCGCCACTCTGGATCAGCACGCCGCCGACGGCCGCGAGGTCGGATGGACTGAGCTGCCCTCCGGCGATGTCCTCGAACTGCAATGTGCTGGAGTACTGCTCGACGCCATTGATACTCGCCGACCGCGTTACGCCGATATCGATAACCATGTCGCCGCCGATGTCGATACCGCCGCGCATGTTCGAGAGCTGGCCGTCCTCGACGGCGGTCAGGCCGTCTATCGTCGGCTGTTGCCGGGATTCTGCAACGGCGACCGTGGCGGCCTCCGTCACGTCGACTTGAATATCGACCGGGGCAATATCGTCCGGCGCGATATCGGCCGGGGCGACGTCTTCCTGCGCCAGCATCGGGCTGTCCGGACCCTGTCCGTAACCGTCCGGATTCATGAGCCGGCTCTGGATCTCGCGCGTCTGCTCGAGCAGGATCTGAATCTCCTTACGCTGCTTCTCGACCTGGAGACGCTGTTTCGCGAGTTCGCGGCGCTGTTCATTGATTGCCGCGATCTCGACCGACAGCATTTCACCCTGCTCTGCGTATTCCCTGCGCCTCTCCTCGAGTCGGTCACGCTCCGCGCGCATCGCGGCGAGTTCCCGATCGACCATCGGCGCCTGACGATCGATTTCTTGCTGCTGCTTCTCGATCGTCGCCCGCCTCGAATCGATGTTCGCGATCGCGTCGGCCATTCGACGACCCTGGCTCTGGAACGCGAATCGCTGCTCCTCGAGATCGTTGCGTTGCGTGGTAATCGCCGACAGCTCCTCGGCAAGGAGCGAGCTCTGTTGCTGGAACAACTCCTGCTGCGCGGTGAACTGCTCGCGCTGGCCGCTGATCGCGCGGACCTCGGTGGCGAGAGACTGCGTCAGTCGCTCAAGTTCTTCGAGCTGATGGCTGCTTGCGACCGGCCGGAAGCCGACGGTGCCCACTCCCTGATTCCAGGCGAGCGCCGCGAGTAGCGCCGCGATCGGCACCAACAGCGCGACCGCCACGATCAGTGACGCGCGCTCGCGGCGCCGCCGCATCCCGACTTTCGCGTAGGCATCGACGAGGTTGCCGAGATTGCCCCCGGACCCCGACGCCATATCGAAGTCGCGTCGCGCGACGAGCGTCGTAATCAGGGACCGTCTCCTGAGGGATTTGGATACAAGTCTCTTCGGTTTTTTATTTTGTGCTGTCACTTCTAAACGCCTTCCCTGGAATCCACTTAGAATTCACCGAGCCTGGGTACGGAGATAATCAAATCCGAAAGCCCCTCGCGCGAAAGGCCCTTGCCTATCGGCGCGCGCGCCAGTGAGTTCCATTCCCTGGATTTATTGAAATGTTTTTTGCCCTTGTCGGGCCGATTCGTGATGATGAACAGGATTCCATTTCCCCACATCTCTTCGAATTTTTCGCGCGAGAAGTACTTGAGGCCGAGCGCAGGATCGCCGACCAGTACTTCATCGTTCGCAACGCCCTTGACCACCACGAAATGCCGATATCCGTTGACATCAAGTAATGTAATCGCAGGTACGCCGGCCTTCGACAACGTGTCGAGATCGGCGGAATAACCTTCTGCCTGGTAGCCGAAACTTTCCAGGTAGCCTTTCATGTCGAGCAGCGAGAAGCCGGCACGTTGAATTTTTTGCTGATCGCCCTTGGCGAACATTTTTCGAAACGTCGTTTCTTCGTCGGTCGGATCTTCGTAGTGATAGGTGAGCAATGTCGCGAGCGCCGCCGAACCACAGCTGAAGTCGTACTGTTGCCGAACGACCTGAGCAAATTTCTTCTCTGTGATGCTCTGAACATCGACGCTGCTGCTCATGCCGCCGCCTTCCGGAAACCAGACCTGGCCCGCCTGCACGGCCGAAACCGCAAAGCCCAGAATCAACGAAACCCCCCACAGCGCGGAGCGCCGTGGCGAGTTGTTTTTCGTTGATCCCCTGTTACTCATTTCCGAGGAGGTCAAGCCGACAGCACTACGGTTCTACCGCAACATTGATAATCGTCGAGTTCTGTATCAGAACGTTGTTACCCGTGTTCTGAATAGTGCCGACGAAACCGGCTGTATCCGTAAACGCTCCCTCGCTAATGATGTTGTTACCGGTGTCATTGCCGGTCGCAGTGTTGTTCCAGACACCGCCCACGGTTTCCTGATCGTTGATCTGGACCCTGTCGACTTCGACGGCCTTGGCCCGCTGAGTATTCAGCTCGTCGCCCGAGAGCGGTGATTTGTCAGCGAATACTTCCAGCATCTCGGACGAAGCGCTCGCCTCATCAGTCGAAACCGTCAACTCGGACGGCTCGTCAGCTGCTGCCGTTGTTACCTGGAACATCAGCGCGACGACGGCAAACACAAACGACGAACGGGCGAGCGGGCGGGCGCTCTCGCGCCCACCCGTCGCCAGTTCTGTCATGCCTTTGGTCGTCTTACGCATTTCCGCTATCGGCTCCTGCTTACTGCAGCTCGACGTTGGCCTGCACG
>JBPCXI010000199.1:0-9412 GCA_051008895.1 Gammaproteobacteria bacterium
GCGCATGGCTCGCCGCCGCGGTCATCGGGGGTGTCGTCGCCTACGGCGCGGCGCTGCTGGCTGTCGGCGTGCGCCCGTCTGCGCTGCGCATGCAATATTCGGGGCAATCTTCGGGGCAAACTCCCGGGTAATCGCCCGGGCCACGCTTATAATTTATCGGTTCATCTGGTCACGGGATTTCAACCGCAATGCGATTAATGCGCCGGCCCGCGAGCGGTGCCACCGGCCTGCCGGGTGCCTGCGTCGCGACAATCGGTACTTTCGACGGCGTGCACGTCGGCCACCGCCGGATACTCGAGCGCGTCCGCGCCGAGGCGGCGGCGCGCGCGTTGCCGACGGTCGTGTTGTCGTTCGAGCCGACGCCGCGCGAGTTCTTCAGTCGTGGCACGCCGCCGGCGCGCCTGACGCGGTTTCGCGAGAAGTTCGCGAAGCTGGATGCGCTCGGCATCGACTGGTTCTTCTGCCCGCCGTTCGATCGCAAGATGGAGCGTCTCGAACCGGACGAGTTTATCGACCGGCTCTTGATCGGCATCCTCGGCGTCAGTCACCTCGTCGTCGGCGACGACTTCGTGTTCGCGCGCAAGCGCAGCGGCAACGTCGAGCATCTGCACGCCGCCGGGGCGCGGCAGGGGTTTACCGTCGAGCAAGTCCACAGCGTCATCGAGCACGGCGTCCGCGTCTCGAGCACCGAAATCCGGCAAGCGCTGGCCGACGGCGACATGACGCGCGCCGGGTTGCTGCTCGGCGAGCCGTACAGCATGACCGGCCGGGTCGTCGGTGGACAGAAGCTCGGCACCGAACTCGGCTTCCCGACGGCGAACGTCAAGCTGAATCGTCGCGCCAGCCCGGTCCACGGCATCTTCGCGGTCCGCGTAGCCGGACTCGGCGGCAGCTTGCTGGCCGGCGTGGCCAGCGTCGGCACGCGCCCGACGGTCGACGGCACCGAGCCGATCCTCGAAGTGCATATTTTTGATTTCGACCGGGAAATCTACGGCGAACATATCCGTGTGGATTTCGTCGCCAAGCTTCGTGACGAGGTCAAATTCCCGGACCTCGAGAGCCTGACGGCGCAGATGCGTATCGACGCGGCGCAGGCACGTACTATACTCGCGTCCCAATGACCGACTATAAAGATACCCTGAACCTGCCGAAGACGGCGTTTCCGATGCGCGCCGGCCTGGCCCAGCGCGAGCCGAAGATGCTCGCGGACTGGTATGCGCGCGACGTTTACGGCGAGATCCGCAAGCGGGCGGCGGGTCGGCCGCAGTTCGTGCTGCTCGACGGGCCGCCGTACGCGAATGGGCAGATCCATCTCGGCCATGCCGTCAACAAGGTGCTGAAGGACATCATCGTCAAGTCGCGCACGCTCGCCGGCTTTGATGCGCCGTACGTGCCTGGCTGGGACTGCCACGGTCTGCCGATCGAGCTGCAGGTCGAGAAGAAGCGCGGCAAGGTCGGCGACAAACTCGAGGCGAAGCAGTTTCGTGCCGCGTGTCGGGAATACGCACTGAAGCAGGTCGATGCGCAGCGCGAAGACTTCAAGCGCCTCGGCGTGCTCGGCGACTGGGATCGTCCCTACCTGACGCTCGACCCTCGATACGAGGCCGAGCAGGTGCGTGCACTGGCGCGCATCATCGACAACGGACACCTGCACCGCGGCTACAAGCCGGTGCACTGGTGTCTCGACTGCGGCTCCGCGCTTGCCGAAGCCGAAGTCGAGTACGACGACAAGAAATCCGCCGCGATCGACGTGAAGTTCGACGTCGTCGACCCGGCAGCGTTTTACGAACGCGCCGGGATTGCACCCGCCGGACCGGTGTCGATTCCGATCTGGACCACGACGCCGTGGACGCTGCCCGCGAACCAGGCGGTCGCGCTCGGGGCGGACATCGATTACGTGCTCGTCGCGGCGACGATCGACGGGCGTGACGAACGCCTGCTGCTCGCCGACGGGCTTGCCGACGCGGCGCTGGAGCGCTACGGCGCTGCCGATGTACAGCGCCTGGCTGAGATAAAAGGCAGTTTGTTCAAGGGCTTGCAGCTTCGGCATCCGTTCTTTGACCGTCACGTGCCGGTGATCCTGACGGACTTCGTCACGCTCGAAGCCGGCACCGGTGCGGTACACATCGCGCCCGGCCATGGGCAGGACGATTTCGCGGCTGGCGTCACGAACGACCTGCCGCTCGACAACCCGGTCGACGGTCGCGGCGTCTACGTCGAGGGCACGGAAAAGCTCGGCGGCATGCACATATATAAAGCGAACGCGTTGATCGTCGACATGTTGCGCGAATCGTCGCACCTGCTCGCCGACGTCAGCTTCCGGCACAGTTACCCGCACTGTTGGCGGCACAAGTCGCCCGTCATTTTTCGGGCGACGCCGCAGTGGTTCGTCAGCCTCGACCAGAACGGGCTTCGCGACGCCAGCCTGCGCGAAATCGACAAGGTCGACTGGATACCTGGCTGGGGCAAGCAGCGAATCGAAGGCATGGTCGCGGGCCGTCCCGATTGGTGCATATCGCGGCAACGGACGTGGGGTGTGCCGATACCGCTGTTCACGCAAAACGAGACCGACGATATCCATCCCGACACGCCGCGACTGCTCGAAGAGGTCGCGCGGCGCATGGAGCAGGACGGAATCGACGCATGGTTCGATCTCGATGCCGCCGAAATGCTCGGCGATGACGCGAATGATTACCGCAAGGTCACCGACACGATGGACGTGTGGATGGATTCCGGCGTCGCACATCACTGCGTCGCGATCGAACGCGATGACATCGCATCGCCGGCTGACCTGTACCTCGAAGGCTCGGACCAGCATCGCGGCTGGTTCCAGAGTTCGCTGCTGACGTCGGTGGCGATGGAGGGCAGGGCGCCGTACCGGGCCGCGTTGACGCACGGTTTCACCGTCGACGAGAACGGCCGCAAGATGTCGAAGTCGCTCGGCAACCAGGTCGTGCCGCAGAAGGTCATCAACGCGCTCGGCGCCGATATCCTGCGCCTGTGGGTTGCGGCGACCGACTACAGCGGCGAGATGTCGGCGTCGGACGAGATCCTGAAGCGCATGTCCGATTCGTATCGCCGCATCCGCAACACGGCGCGCTTCCTGCTCGGCAACCTGCACGGCTTCGAGCCCGCGCAGCACGCGGTGCCGATCGATGAGCTCGTCGAGCTCGACCGCTGGGCCATCGCGCGGGCGGCGCGTCTGCAGGAATCGATTCTCGAGGCTTACGAACGCTACGAGTTCCACCTGATCTACCAGGAGCTGCACAACTTCTGCGTCGTGGAAATGGGCGGGTTCTATCTCGACGTGATCAAGGATCGCCTGTACACAACCGGCACTGACAGTCGGCCGCGCCGCTCCGCGCAGACGGCGATGATGCATCTCGCCGAGGCGATGGTGCGCTGGATTGCCCCGATTCTGAGTTTCACCGGCGAGGAGATTTGGGCTGAATTGCCCGGTGAGCGTGACGCGTCAGTATTTTTCGAAACCTGGCACGAATTTCCCGCCGAGCTCGAGTTTACCGTCGACTGGGACCGGCTCATCGACGTGCGCAACACGGTTGCGAAAGCGCTCGAGGACCTGCGTGTCGCCGAGGTTATCGGCGCGCCGCTCGATGCGCGCGTTGAGGTCTTCGCGGACGGTGATCTCCTCGAAGATTTGCAGCGCTTCGGTGACGAGCTCCGCTTCGTGTTTATTACCTCCGCCGCCGAAGCGCGGCCTGCCGCCGAGCGGCCGGACGACGCCGCAGGCTCCGCCGCGGTCGGGGTGTTGGTAGCAGCGACTGACAATCCGAAATGCATCCGCTGCTGGCATCGGCGCGCGGACGTCGGCTCGGTTGACGGCCATCCCGAGATCTGCGGTCGCTGCGTCGGCAATGTCGACGGTCCAGGCGAGTCGCGGGCGTTCGCATGAGTCGCGAGCATGTCTGAGATACGCTTCAATGGTCGCAACGCCTGGTGGCTTTTGATCTCGGCGATCGTGATCGTGGGCGACCAGGTGACGAAGATCGCGGTCATCGACAACCTGACGCTGTATCAGCGCATCCCGCTATTGCCGGTACTCGACCTGGTGCGCCTGCACAACACCGGTGCGGCATTCAGTTTTCTCGCCGATGCGTCCGGCTGGCAGAAATGGTTGTTCACCGGCGTTGCGATCGTCGTCAGCATCGCAATCCTCTGGTGGATACTGACGCTGCCGCGCAAAGGGCGGGCCGTTCTCGCGTTCGGCCTGGCGTTGGTACTCGGGGGCGCGATCGGCAATGTCATCGACCGCACGCTGTACGGCTATGTCGTGGACTTCATCCTGTTCCACTACGAGGCATGGTCATATCCGGCATTTAACGTCGCGGATTCCGCGATAACGGTGGGCGTGATTTTCATCCTCTACGACGGCCTGATTCTCGAACGGCGCAGGGCACGCGCCGCAGCCTGAGCCGGCGTCATCGCCAGCAGGTTTCGGGAGGCTCCGGCTGACTGTTGCGTACGCCTCTGACATCTATAATGAACTGCTGGCACGCGGCGTCATCTGCCTGGCCTGATCCCCCGACTACGTCCGCGATCGCAATGTAGTCGATGGCGCGATTGCCGGACGGGCCTACCGCGATCGTCAGGTTATAGTAGCCGTTCTCGCTTTTTCCGGTGTCGAACCCGAGATCCACGAGATCGCCCTGCAGCGCGTACTGGTTCTGCTCGAGGTAGTAGCGCTCCTGGGCCGCGGACACGCGCAGCAGCAGCTGCGTCGCATCGGTGCGGTTAACGCGTTGGATGTAACCGCGATACGCACCCACAGCAATGGTCGTGACGATCGAGAACAGCGCGACGACGACCATTAACTCGATCAGCGTAAAACCACGCCGCCGGTCGCCGTTGCACTTCCGGGTCAATGCTCTCCGGGTTTTACTCGGCGCGGGCATCGACTACGGGCGGGCGACCGGGAACCAGTAGGTCTTCTTTGCTCGACTGTCGGGGAGCACGCCGCCGATTCCATCGTCATCGTCATCGTCACCATCGTCGTCGCCGTCGTCGGGCGTGAAGCAGTCGAGGCCGACGCACGGCACGGCATCGGGTCCGAGCGTCAGGTCGAGCGGCACGTCCTGCGCGCGGCCGACCGGCGTCGAGCGGTCTTCCTTCGTCAGGTTGTCCGGATCGGACGACTGATCGAGGTTGGTCAGCGCAGAACCGTCGAGGATATCGACGACGTACAGGATATTCCGACCGCCACCCGGCAAGCATGTGTTGTTGTTCCCGGTCGGCGTGAAAGAGTTGAAGAACAACGTGTTCGATATCGTCAGTGCCGACGACAGAATCTTCTCGCCTGGTCCCTCCATGCGCAGGCGCCAGCCCGGATCCGTCGGCAGCAGAACCGGCTGCAGGTCGTCGGTGATGTCGAGCAGGTCCGCACGCGAGATGATCGGTTGTGCCGGGCTGCCGTAGTCCGCGGTGGGCACGACCTCCTGCGAGCGGAAATCCCGAATCGAGAAGAACTCCTCGTCGATTTCGGTGTCGAGCGGGTGAGCGCGATAGCCGGATCCGATATTGATCGCGACAAATATCTTGTCGTCCGCTATGACGTTGACGACGTCGGGCTTGCTGTAGAACCGCCGCGCGTCGGCTCGCGCCGGCGTACCCGAGTCCGCCGCGCCGACCGATGCGAGCACGCCGCCTTCGCCGAGGTTCGCGCGGCTTTGTCCGTTGACGAGGTCGACGCGCCAGACCTGCGCACCCATGTCGCCGAAGTACATCCGATCGGCGAGGCCGTCGCGATTCGTGTCGAGTACCTGGACCCCGGCAGGGATCGAGAATTCCATCCGGTCCAGTTCGAGGTCGTGGGTGTCGAGCGCATTGTCGTCGCCGGCACTCCACAACAGGTCGCCGGTCAGCGCGTCGACCATATAGATCGCGTTGCCCTTCGCGTCGACGCGGAAGTCAGTATTGTCCTGGCCGGCGTCATAACCGCCGCTGAATATCAGTACGTCGCCGGACGACCCGCCGACCGCGACCTTTGCGACCTCGACAGGCGACCAGGTTTGACCGAGATCCTGGAAGTCGGGGTCGCCGCCGTCGATCACCCATTCCAGCGTCGGCGTCGTGCGATTCGTGATGTTCATTGCGTACAGGCCGTCGCCGCCGCGGCGCATGCCGAATACGAGCAGTTTGGTGCTGCCGATTTCGATGTAGCGTAGTTCGCCGTCGAGCCCGTATTCCTTGTTGACCGCAGGCGTTTCCAGCGACAGCCCGTACAGGCGTGACAGCTGCCGCCGCGGAATGAACGCCCACAATTCGACGCCGCTGACGGCGTCGACCGCGTGCAGGTAGCCGTCGTTCGTGGCGACGAAGATCACCGCATTCGGGCTCTGCTCGTTGGGGCCATACGGCACCAGCACCGGCTGCACGTGCAGCGGGTCACCCATCGCATTGCGCAATTCGGTCGTATCGCCGTCCTCGTCGGCGTCTCTGGAGTCGATGCCCAGCGCCCAATCGATCGTTGCGTTGCGCTCGGCGGCGGGTGCGCCGACCAGCGCTGCGGTTACGTCGGTATTGGCCGTGTCGACGGACTGCAGGCCGCCCGTTCCGCGGAGGTTGCTGTAGAGATTGCGCGACGTCGGATCCGGCAGCTTGTTGGCGGCGCCGCCGAGACGGACCAGGCCGCCATCGACTTCGGGGTCGGTCCAGAAACTGACCGCCCCCTCGGCGAAGAAGCCGGTCCTCGGGTCGATGGCGTTGTTGCCGTTTGCGTCCACGAGGATAGTGCCGTTCGCGGTCTTTTGCAGCTGATAGCGTTTCAGATTGCCGGGCCAGTGCTGGCTCGCTTCGGGCCTGAATAGCGACACGTAGACATCGTTCAATAACTCGGACTGGTTGAAAAAGTTCACCGGGATTTGCGGCGGTGTCAGCAGGCTCGCCGTGCGCGCAAAGTCTTCGGCGAGGTTTGACAGCACGCTCGTCAGGCTGGCCGTGTTGTCGGCGATGAAATACTTGCCGCCGCCACGCTCGGCCGTCGATTCGAGCAGTTCGAGATCGATCTGAAACCCGATCGTGTGCGTGATCACATTTTGCTGACCCTCGACGTCGCTGCGCAGATCCGCTTTGAACAGGTACTCGGCCATGCTGTCCAGGCACGAGCCAGGATCGGCGTCGTCGCAAGGTTCCCCGACCAGCGTGTTGTAGCCCGGCAGGCCTTCGATCAGCCGGTTCGCGTTTTTGTCGTCGCTCGACGGATCGCCGTCCGTCAGCAGCACGATGTACGTATTCTGGCCCGGCGACGTGAGCGGAGTCTGGTATTGGCCGGACGTCAGGACGCCGCCGATACGCGACTCCGCGACACTCTCGCCGTTTGGCGCCGTGCCAAAGTCGATGAGCCCCCCGCGCAGATATTGGCCGAGTTCGTAAAGCGACTCGGACAGTGGCGTGCCGCCGCCGGGTCTTAGATCGTCGACCGCCAGCTTCATCGCGTCGCGCGAAACTTTGATATCCTCGGCCGCGACGAGCATCTGGCCGCCGTGGTCATCGTTGAATTCCATCAACCCGACATTGACGCCGGTCAGGTTGTCGAGCGTCGCTTTCGTCACCTCCTTGACGATCTGCAGCCTGGACTTCCTGACGGTTGGCGGGTTCTCGAGCCAGTTCAGCCAGTTGCCGTCATAGACGGTGCCGACCGATGCGGCCGAGCCCCACGCGATCCGATTGGTTCCATCGGCGGACCAGGGACCCTCGCTGCCATCGATTCCGTAGGTCTCGTCGTTAGCGCCGCTGCCGTGATTGCCCTCGTCAGCTTTGCATTCGACATAGAAGTCGGAGTCGGCGTCAGCGAGTTTGACCCAGCGCTCGGCGACGTCGTCCCAGGCCTGGAATTCGCCCGAGTACTCGGTGTTGTTGATCGCGTCGCAGCGGTTCGCTGATTTGTTGAATAGTATCGTCGCGCCGCACTCCGGCGGCGTGCCCGCGGTATTGAAATAGAAGCTGTCCGCTGCGAAGCAGCCGGAGTAGGACTGTGCCGGGTCCCAGTCTGCCTGGGTGTTGACGGGATCGTCCATGCTGCCGGACGTATCGATCAGGAACAGGACGTTCGGCGCTTCGCACTGGAACGGCTGATTGTTGGTGCTGACGAACAACTCGATGTCGTCGGCGAATGCGGGCGCGGCGAGCAGGGCGCCGGCGGCGAGCAGGGAACGGGTTTTCATGGCGCTATATTGTTTGGGTCGGGGGCTCATTGGTCAGTCCGCGTCGAGCACGATACGCGTCGCGATGTCGTCGGCGACGCGGTAGGAGATATAGACATCTGCGGCTGCCGGGTCGGCCAGCGTGGATTTGATGCGCAGCAGTTCGTCGCGTCCGATCGGTGAGCCGCTGAGCTCGAGCTTGTACTGTGTCGTGCCGTCGACCGCGAGGATGATCTGTTCGCAGGCATCGCACTTGCGGAAAACGATCGTGCCGACGTCGCCAAGCGGCCAGCGTTCGACGAGTGACGCGTCCAGCTCGTAGGTTCGCACGGTGATCTCGAGCGCCGCCTGTGACGCACGCGTCCAGACGAGGAGGATGACCGCGAGCATCATCATCGTAATCAGCGTGTTGGTTGTTCTTGTATACATATTTTCGTTTCGTCTTCGTTTTGCCTTCGTTTCGCAAGACTCGGCCTACGGCCCCGATGTATCCGGGTATTTCCAGAAGCCCCGGCGCAATATGACCCGCGCGTTGCGCGCCCCTGTCATGCCGGTCGATTGCAGTTCGAAATAGTTCGCGTTGAGCGCCTGTGAATTGCCGGCCGGCGGCGGGCCGTTGTGCAGAAACCGGATGTCGACGCTATAGGCGTCGCCGGGAATGCCATCTGCGAGGTTGCCGGCGAACACGCCGGCATCCCAGTTGCCCGGGTTAATCGCGTCCGGGTCATAGACCTTGTTATCGATCTGGTTGATGGCGTCGGCAAGGCCGGCCTCGGCGAGTTGCCGCGCCTTCTCGTAATACTGCGTGTTGCCGGCCATTGACAGCTCCAGTGTCGACGTGCGCATCGTCGAGACCGCGAGGATTGTCAGCACCATCATCAGCACGAGTCCGACGATCAGCGCCGCGCCGCTTTGCGAGTCGCGCGGCGTGTGGCTCGAATTGGGCATCACGTTTCGCCCCTGTCGCGGTTCTTGAGCAATATCGTTTTGGTCACCGCAAATCGACGATGGCTGGCCGGATACGCGACTCCGTTGTCCGGTGTGATCGCGAAGCCGTCCGCATCGGGCGTCAGGTACACGTTGTCGTCCGCGAAGCCCTGTGCGGTCTCGTTCGCGTCGCCGCGCACCAGCATCCACAGGCGTACGGCGACGACCGGATTGTTCGCAGCGATATGATCGGCATCGACATAGCCGTCCGCCTGGCCGTCGTCATTGCGGTCGATACCGAACTGCACCTGCAGATTTTCGACGCC
>JBPCXI010000200.1:0-18550 GCA_051008895.1 Gammaproteobacteria bacterium
CTGATCGAGTGCGCGCTCGACGGCGGCGTCCGACACTTTGTGTTCTCTTCAACCGCAGCTGTCTACGGTCAGCCGGAGACCGGCGTCTGCGCCGAGGACTCGGCGCTGGCGCCGATCAATCCGTACGGCACGTCGAAACTGATGACGGAATGGATGCTGCGGGACGTGTGCGCCGTCAACGACATGTCGCACGTAACGCTGCGCTATTTCAACGTCGCCGGTAGCGACCCCGAGGGTCGCATTGGTCAGTCGACCGCGAAGGCGACACTGCTAACCAAGGTTGCATGCGAGGCGGCGGTCGGGAAACGCGACAAGCTTTTCATTTTCGGTACGGACTACGACACGCCGGACGGCACCGGGGTCCGCGACTACATTCACGTCGAGGATCTCGCGACAGCGCATCTCGATGCGCTGACGTACCTGCGGGGCGGCGGCGAATCAACGACCCTGAACTGCGGTTACGGGCACGGCTTCAGTGTCCGCGAGGTGCTCGCCGCCGTCGAGCGCGCGCACGGCAAGACGCTGCCGATAGAGGAAGGGCCGCGCCGCGCCGGCGACCCGGCGATGCTGATCGCGAAGTGCGACCGCGCACGGCAGACACTCGGGTGGACGCCGCGTTACGACGATCTCGACCAGATTGTCACGACGTCATTGAACTGGGAAAAACGCCTGCTCGATCATCCGGTCGATTGACACGCTATTTTTCCGCTTTGATTTCGTACTTTTCGAGCAGATCGTAGAGCGTCGGACGCGTGATGCCGAGCAGCTTCGACGCCTGGGAAATATTGCCGGAACTGTAGACCAGTGCGCGCCGGATCGCCCGTGACTCGGCGCCGCGCCGTACCTCGCGCAGATTCAGGTCTGGCCCCTGGTTGTCTTCGTCCGCGAGGCCGAGGTCCAACGCCGTCACCTGCTTGCCCTCTGCCATGATGACCGCGCCCTTGATCTTGTTCTCCATCTCGCGCACGTTGCCTGGCCAGGAGTAGGTGTGGATCGCCGTCTGCGCGTCGTGAGTGAAGCCTTTCAACGCACGACCCTGCTTCTCGGCTGCGGACTCGAGCAGCGTGCGGGCAAGCACGAGGCGACACCCCTCCCGCTCGCGCAGCGGCGGGATGTCGATCGTGATCTCGCTGATCCGGTAGTAGAGATCCTCGCGGAAACGCTGCTCCTTTATCGCGACCTTGAGGTCCTGATTGGTCGCGCAAACGACGCGCACATCGACCGGGATCTCCTCACGGCCGCCGACACGCTCTATCACACGCTCCTGCAGGAAGCGCAACAGCTTCGTCTGCAAAGCGAGCGGCATGTCGCCAATTTCATCGAGAAACAGCGTACCGCCGTCCGCGATCTCGACCTTGCCCTTCGTCTGCTTGACCGCCCCCGTGAAGGCCCCGCGCTCGTAGCCGAACAGCTCGCTCTCGAGCAGGTTTTCCGGAATCGCCGCGCAATTGATCGCGACGAATGACTTGTCCACGCGCGGGCTCAATGAGTGCAGCGCTCGCGCGAGCAACTCCTTGCCGGTGCCGCTCTCGCCCAGCAGCAGTGATGTCGCATTGGTCGGTGCGACCTTCTCGATCATCCGGCAGACCTGCAGCATCTGGTCGCTGGCCGCAACGATGCCGTCCAGCGGCGAAGTGCTCTGTTTGCGCAACAGCCGATGGTTTTCCTTCTCGAGCTCGTGGATCTGATACGCCCGATCGACGATGAGCTGCAACGTCTCGGTCTCGACCGGCTTCTGGTAAAAATCGTACGCGCCGAGGCCGACCGCCTTGACCGCGTTCTCCTGATCGCCGTGTCCCGTTACGACGATGACTTTCGTCGACGGCGCGATGTTCAGCGTCTGCTCGAGCGTCGCCAGGCCTTCACTGACGCCCTCTGCGTCCGGCGGCAGGCCCAGATCCTGCAGCACGACTGGCGGCTCGAAGCGCCGCAGCTGCGCGAGCGCTGACTCGCGGTCTTCCGCGACCAGCACTTCGTAGTCCTCGAAACACCAGCGCAGCTGACTCTGCAGACCCGGATCATCCTCGACGACGAGCAGGTTGCGTTTGGTTTGGGATGCGGCCATGTCGCGAATTTAACCGATTTGTCGCCGCGAGTCCGGTCGCGCGTCGCAGTCCGTCACTGCGTGACCGGCAATCGAATCACCACGCTCGTGCCGTGCTCCGGCTCCGATTCGACTTCCAGCGAACCGCCGGACTCGACCACGAACGTCCGCGCCTGGTAGGCCCCGATCCCCATGCCCTGGCTGCCCTTCGTGCTGTCGAATGGGCGAAACAGGCGCGTGCGAATGAATTCAGCCGGCATGCCGCAGCCGTCGTCCTGGATGCTGATCTCCGCGTTGCCCTGGCGTTCCTGCAGCCGGATCATGACTGAGCCTTCGGCCGACGTCGCCTCCTGCGCGTTGCGGATCAGATGCGCAATCACCGCGGTGAAACGCTCACGGTCGATCTGCGCACTCAGCGTCTCGCCCTTGTTCTCGAATTTGGGCTCGGGCTGCCGCGTTTCGGTTTTCGCGATCGCATCGCGTAACGCGTCGCTGAGCCCGACGCGCTCACGCGGTCCGCTGGTATCGCCGCTCTGCAATTGCCGCAGCAATTTGTTCATGCGCGCAACCGAGTTCTCGATCGTCGCCATCGCGTCCTCGAAGAACGCGGGATTGCCCTTGTGCCGGGCCGCATTCTTGACCATCAGGGACTGCTGGGCGATCAGATTCTTGAGATCGTGCATGACGAACGCTGTGAGCCGGTTGAACGCCTCGAACTGCTGCGCCTCGGCGAGCTGCTGGTCGGCCTGGTATTGCGCGAGATGCGCCGCGACCTGGCGGCCGGACGTGCGCAACAGGTCGATCTCCTCGAACGTGAGCCGAAACGCGGAGCTCGCCTGAAACAGCACGATGAAGCCAAGCAGGTCCTCGTGACTGATCAACGGCACCACGAGCAGCGCATTGGGTAGATGCTCCATCCAGGCCGGCCGGCGCAGACCCTCGTACAGCTCCGGATCACGATCCAGTTCCGCCGTATCGAGTATCCACTGACGCTCGCACATGAACGACAGCGCCGGATCGTGCCGTGCGACCTCGGCGTCCGACAACGTGCGCGTGTTCCACGACGCCGTGCAGACGTAAGGATCATCTTCGTTCGCACGCAACCACAGCAGGCCGGCCGGCGCGCCAACGATCTGCGCGACGGCCTTGATCGCACGCTCGGGCAGCGGCATCGACTGCTCCGGCGCTGCGAGCGTGTCGATCAGGCGCAACCATTCTTCGCGGTAGTCGAAGCGAAACGGCAGGAAGTGCTTGCTGACGAATACCCGCAGCCGCGCACTGAGGTTCTCGGAAAACAAAAACAGCGCCATCGGCGCACCGGCAGCGATCATCAGCAGCGCCGCGAGTGGCTGCGCGCGATCGACGCCCATGGAGCGATACAGAGGCGTCAACACCAGCACGATGATCAGAATGCCGAGCATCGGCAGAAAGCGCGGCACGTAGGCTCGGCCCTGCGGCGATACGAAGATCTCGAGCGACCACTGCGGCCGCCGGCGGGCCGCATACCAGGTGATGCAGACGGCCCCGACCACGACGACCATGCGCAGGATCAGCAGCCACGGCGGCGCGGCGCCAGCGAGAGTCGCCACGCCGAAAGTGACTGCCTGCGCGCCGCTGATGACGCCGGTCGCCGCGGCGAGTGCTCGCAGCGTGCCACGATCTTCGACCGGTGCGTCGCGATTGAGCTGCGCGGCCAGCGCGAAGCACATCAGCGCAACGCTGAGCCCGATCACGTGAAAATAGCTCGCCGCCCTGTCGCTATCGCCGTCGCGCGACACCACGACCCATGCGATCAATGCGACCGCGCCGACGACGACGAACCAGAACAGGTACAGGCTGCGCCGCACGGTCTCCGGCATGGATTGCCGATACGGGCCGCGCAACAGGTAATACAGCAACAAAAACCAGGCGAACAAGAACACAGTCTCGACGGCGAAGGTCAGCGCGTCGAGCCAGTAATCGCCGGGCGGCCGCACCGACAACGCGAAATACAGGCCCCAGACCGTGCCCGTGATCGCGATTGCCAGCAGCTGCTTGTTCAGCACGCCGCCGCCGGCGGTGACGCCGACATATAGCCCGAGCAGCAGGAATGCAGCGGCCACGACGATGTAGCCGGACATCGGATTTACGAGGCCGTCGATCACGTCAGCCCGTCGCGCTGGCTTCCATTCAGAGTCATATCCGCATCACCCCCGCGCTCTCGTCACGCGTCGCCGACGATGATAATTCATTTAAAGGCATTGGTTTAGCAACGCTATCTCAACTCCGGCTAGCGCATTCGCGCCCCGCGTGACGCCCGGCAAAAAATCGCGGAATTCGGAATTTTTTCAAGCGCTTGGGCCATTGTTGACACACTTTTTGGCCTCGCGTACAGTCTCGCCGCAGTTTCGGGGCTATAGCTCAGCTGGGAGAGCGCTTGCATGGCATGCAAGAGGTCGGCGGTTCGATCCCGCCTAGCTCCACCAGAAAATCACGTCCCCATCGTCTAGCGGTTAGGACTCCGCCCTTTCACGGCGGCAACAGGGGTTCGAACCCCCTTGGGGACGCCACCTATCCGGCGGCGCGCGCGTCGATAAACTCCAATGCCATTCCCAGGCGCGCGAGCATCCGTTCGCGGCCGACGAGTTCGATCGTCACATCGATTGGCGGCGACACGCCCGCGCCGGTCGCCGCCACGCGGAGCGGCTGGCCGAGCTTACCGAAGCCGAGCTCGTGACGTGTCGCGATCGCCTCGATTGCCGCGTGCAAATCGTCGGCGCGCCACGCATCGAGTGCCGCGAACGCGTCACGCACGTCGGCGAGTGGCCCGCGAATGACCGGCCGCAAATGTTTTTTCGCGGCTTTCGGCTCGAAGGATTCGAAATCCCGGAACAGATACACACAACTCTGAGCAAGGTCGGACAGCGTCGTCGCGCGTTCGCGATACGCGTCCACGACCGCCTCGAGCGACGGACCGTCGGCGGGGTCCAGCTCAATCGCAGCGAGCTGTGTCGCTAGCCCCGGCGCGAGCTCGGCTGCGGACGCCGCGATGATGTACTGCTGATTCAGCCACGTGAGCTTCTCCGGGCTAAAGCGCGACGCCGCCGCGTTGACGTCCTCGAGCCGGAATAACTCGATCATCTCGTCCCGGGTAAAGACCTCCTGGTCCCCGTGCGACCAGCCGAGCCGGACGAGATAATTCAGCATCGCCTCGGGCAGGTAACCTTGATCCCGGTAGTCGAGTATGTTGACGGCACCATGTCGCTTCGACAGCTTCGCGCCGTCTTCGCCGAGAATCATCGGCAGGTGCGCATACGTCGGCCGCTCGAGGCCCAGCGCCTGAATCATGTTGATCTGGCGCGGCGTGTTGTTCAGGTGATCGTCGCCGCGGATGACGTGCGTGATGCCCATGTCCGCATCGTCGATCACGACGCTGAAGTGATACGTCGGCGAACCGTCGCTGCGCATGATAACGAGATCGTCGAGTTCCGCGTTCGCATACTCGACGCGACCGCGCACTGCGTCGTCGATCTCGATGATGCCGTCGCGCGGCGTTTTGAACCGCACGACGGGATCGACACCGGCGACGGGCGCCGTGCGTGCGCGGCACCGGCCGTCGTAACGCGGGTTTTCGCCGGCAGCGCGCTGCTTGGCGCGCATGTCCTCCAGCTCCTCCGGCGTGCAATAGCAATGGTACGCGTGGCCATCCGCGAGCAGCGCGGCGCAGACTTCGCGATAACGCTCGCCGCGCCGGCTCTGATAGTGCGGCCCCTCATCCCAGTCGAGGCCCACCCACTCCATGCCCTGCAATATGATGTCGATCGACTGCTGCGTCGAGCGTTCGCGGTCCGTGTCCTCGATCCGCAACACGAAACTGCCGCCATGATGGCGCGCAAACAACCAGCTGAACAGCGCCGTGCGCACCCCGCCTATGTGCAGGAATCCGGTCGGACTGGGCGCGAATCGTGTCTTGATCGTCATCTCGGCGGGCATTCTAACGCACCGCATCGTGCGCGGTGGCGCGCGCGTGAATTGCTTGGCACACTGGTCCCGTCCCCGCCCGACTCAATCCCCACCAATGACCGACCCGTCCGACATTCTGCAGGCCCTGCTCCCGACCGCGGCCTGCGGCGCGTTTTCGTCCCGGCGACCGCACGACTTCGAATTGCTGGCCGAGGAACGCGACTGCGCGGAATCCATGCCGGATCGTCGGCTGCGCGACTTTCTCAATGGTCGAGCCTGCGCGCGCCTCGCGCTGAACCGTCTCGGATTCGCGGACTGCCCGGTGCCGATCGGCGCGAATCGCGAACCGCTGTGGCCCGACGGCGTCGTCGGCAGCATCTCGCACTGCGGCGAAAAGGCCGCCGCGGTCGTTGCCCGCGTCGACGCGATCGGCGGTATCGGGCTGGACATCGAGCTCGGCGAGGATCTTGACGAAGCGCTGGTGCCGATGATTTGCCGCGATGAAGAACAACGCTACCTCGCGTCGAGCGCCGCGCGGCTGCGCATCGCCAAACTGATATTCAGCGCCAAGGAGAGCATCTTCAAATGCATCTGGCCGTCGGTACGGCGGTTCGTGGATTTCCAGGAGGTCAGCGTACAGCTGGACCTCGATCGTAATGCATTCACCGCAAGCGCCCGTTCGACCGAGCTGCCGGCGGATCTGCTCGAGCGCCTGCGCGGCCGCATCGGTCGAGCCGACGGGCTGCTCGTCACGTCTGCCTTTCTGTCGTAACGGTTGAGTGCCCCGCGGGACAGCGCCGGTTGACATAACCGCCGGACAGATTGTGTCCATCCGCGCCAATTCGTGGCATGGTAGTCGCCGTTTCAGTACCGGACGAATTTCGGAGCCATGGCATGAGTCAAAACACAACAAGAATCATCAGCTGGCCGTCCGCACTGGCGGCGTGCGCCGCGCTGCTGCTGCTGACCACCGCGCAGGCGCAGGACGATACCGCGTCCACCGCGATGCGCGCGCCGTACACCGTTAATCCGGGCGACGTGCTGTCGATCACGGTCTGGAAGGAAGAGGACCTGCAGCGCCAGGTCATCGTGCGACCCGACGGCGCGTTCTCATTTCCGCTGACGGGCGACATCCAGGCCGAGGGCCAGTCCGTCGAACAGATTCGTCAGGCCGTCGCGAACCGGCTCGAAAGGTTCATACCGGATCCGGTGGTCACCGTCGCGGTCGACGACCTCGGCGGCAACAAGGTCTATGTCATCGGCCAGGTGAATCGGCCCGGCGAGTTCCGCGCCGCGGGACAAATGGACGTCATGCAGGCGTTGAGTATGGGCGGCGGCATGACCGCGTTCGCGCAAACCGGCGACATCCGCATACTGCGCCGCGGGATCGACGGCAGACTGATCGCGATACGGTTCGACTACAAGGATATCGAGAAAGGCAAGCGCCTCGAACAGAACATCCTGCTCGAGCCGGGCGACGTCGTCGTTGTGCCTTAGATCTCTGATAGCCGTAGATCGCCGATAACCTATAGCTGCACGATTGGATGACCGAATCCAGGACAACAAGTTGGTCAGCGGCAGCGCCGGCAGCCATGGGCAAGTCCAGGCGACTGCTTGTCCTGACCGCGACGTTCTCTATGCTGCTATCGGCAGTCCCCGCCGCCGCGGAGTGGCGCCTGGAACCCTACGTGGCCGGCGGCGCCCGCTTCGACTCAAATCCCCGCTACCTGTCGAGTCGACTCGATCCCGAATCCGCTTTGGGCACAATCGTCGACGCGCGCTTGCCGCTGATTTATCAATCACCGCGCGGCAAATTCTCGTTAAGGCCGCGCGCGGTCTACAGCTTTTATCCCGACAGCGACGATGAAGACCTCGAGGACCGCGACCACTTTTTGCTCGGCGATGCCAATCGCATCACGAGGCGGTCGGACACCGGGGTCAGCTTCGGCTACACGGACCTGAGCCTGCGCACCAGTGAACTCCAGTCGGCGGGAGACTCTTCGGCCGGCGGGTCCGGCACCGGGCGGATTTTCTTCAAAGACAAACAGGATCGCTGGTACGTACAGCCCTACTGGTTGTTCCAATTCACCCCGAAGAATTCCATCACGTTGAACGGCGGTTACGAGGAGGTCAGATACGACGAGGATTTCACGTCGACGCGATTTGACTACGACTACACCTTCGCGACCGCGACGTTGAGACGCGCGGTCGCCCGACGTCACACATTGGCGCTGAGACTTCAATTCACACAGTACGACGGCCTCAACAAAGATCTCGCGACGGAGAACGACAGCGAGACCAACAGCGCGAGTCTCGTCTATGAATACGACTGGTCGGAGACCGCCCGTGTCACGGTGGACCTCGGCGCAGCCCGAACGAAGAACACCGTGTCGCGACCGAATGCACTCGACCCGGTCACCGGGCCGTTCTGCAATCCTTCGCTGGTCTTCATCTTCCCCTGCGAGGTCAAGAACGACTCGACCAATTTTGTCGGGAACATCGAGGCGAGAAAGAAATCCGAGACGGTCGACTACGTCGTCACGGTCGGCCAATCGATAACGCCGAACTCCAACGGCGCCGAAGTGCTCCGCTTCAGCATCGACGCATCGGCAGAGAAAAGATTCTCTGGTCGCCTGTCCGGCAAAATAGGGATAATCGCGTTTACGCAGAATGACGTTGGAGACTCCAGCAACGCCTTTGACCGGGATTACATCCGCGGGCAAGTGCGACTGAATTACAAGTTCTCCCGCCACTGGGCGCTCTACGGCAGCTACGCATACACGTTCGACGATCAACGACTCACGCTGTCGAGCGACAGAACAGCACGAAATCACTTCGCCTCTGCCGGAATCGTATTCAGCTCCGATCGCTGGCGCTGGTGACTGGTGGGTGACTGGTGGGCGATACTGGATTCGAACCAGTGACTTCCGCCATGTGAAGACGGCGCTCTAACCAGCTGAGCTAATCGCCCGCCCGGCCGGAATCATACACAACGCGTTTCGAGCCGCCTAGACCAACTGCAGCGCGCTACCGGGCATTCCGAAACCTGGCCGACGTGTCGGGGCCGGCGACTGTGACATAATCCCGGTAGCAGGCACGGGTATTCGCGCCCGCCGTATACTAGGATAATCAGCTTGCCCGTCCGTCGCCGCGCTCAGCCCCATCCGGCGCCGGATGCCAACATGACGAACACAGAATAAATAATGTACGAAAAACACTTCGGACTCGACTGCCGGCCTTTCGACCTCTCCCCCGACCCACGCTTCCTGTTCATGACGTCGCAGCATGCCCGGGCCGTCGCGAACATCAAGTTCGCGCTGATGAACCGTGACAGCTTCGTGATCATCACCGGGGAAATCGGCATCGGGAAGACGACCGTGCTCAATACGGTGCTGGAAGATCTCGGCGACGAATTCATCACCGCGAAGCTCACGCACACGACCCTTTCGCACATTGAACTGCTACAAGCGCTGCTGTCGGCGTTCGGCATGCCGATGTACACCAAGAAGAAAGTTCTGCTGCTCGACAAACTGCGGGAATTCTTCCTTGATCAGAACACGAAGGGCAAGCACGTCGTCATCATCGTCGACGAAGCGCAGAACCTCAGCGCACCGGCGCTCGAAGAACTGCGCCTGCTGTCCTGCATCGATACGGCGGATCGCAAGATCGTATCGATCGTGCTGACCGGCCAACGCGGCCTCGACGACGTCGTCGATTCGCCGGGGCTCGCTCAACTCCGCCAACGCTCACGATTGCGCCAGCGACTGGATGCGCTGAATGAGGACGAGTCGTTCGACTACATCCGCCACCGCATGAAAGTTGCCGGAGGTGATGCGGACGAGGCATTCGAACCCGACGCAATCATCGAGATCCACCGGCTCGCATTCGGCATACCGCGGCTGATCAACACACTATGCGACACCGCGCTAATGTCGTGCATGGTCGACGAGAAAGATAAAGTGACCGTCGAATGTGTTGACGCGGTGGTGCAGGAATTGCGCTGGCAGTGGTTCGAAGACCGCGACCAGGAGAAGTCGATGCCGAAGCCGCTGCCGACCGCGAGGCCGACAGATCCGATGGTCAATCTGACCGTATTCCGGGCCGGCCAGTTCGTCGAACAACTCCGCGCAGAGCACTTCCCGATCGTTATCGGCCGCAGCAATGCAAACGACCTCGTCATCGTGGACAAGCAGGTCAGTCGCCGGCATGCGCTGATCGACTGCATCAGCGGCATCTTCGTCATCGAAGACCTGAACAGCAAGAACGGAATCCTGGTCAACCGCAAGCGCCGCTCGCGATCGCTGCTACGAACCGGTGACACGATTACGCTCGGACAGCTGGATATCTCATTCCAGATGGGCGAAGCGGAAACCGGTGCCGACGGGATCAAGACCCTGCAACCGAGCGAACACAGCGAAACGATTGTCTTTCCGGAATCCGCAGCAGAGCCTGCAGCCGAGTCGGCGCAGGCCGAGCCGGACGACCCGACCGGCAGCCACGAATACCAGCTCTAGTTCGCGCTGCCCGGGCTAACCGGGCAAGCCACGCGCGATGATCGGACCGACCACACGGGTCAGCGACGTCGGCAGCTTCTTCCAGATAGCGATCGCCATTCGATATTTCGGGTTACCGGGACTCATGTCGGGCATCGACTCCTGACGGATCAACCGATACTGAAAATACAGCGGTTGCGGCGTAAAGCCCCAGTGTTTCTTGAAGCGGTAGGAACCGGTGCCTTCCCGGCTGCGCCCATAGTCGAATATCCGTATCCCGGCCTCGCAGGAGCGGCGCATCAACTCCCAGTACATGAAATCGTTAGCCATCAGCGAGCGGGCCGACGCGAGGCTGCCGCCGTAGTACGGAATGACTTCGTCGTTGAAGTAGTAGCTCATAACGCTCGCCACCGGCGCGTCGTCCTTGAATACCGTCAGCACGCGGCAATCGGCACCGAAGGCGTCACGAATCGCTTCGAAATACTTTCGCGCCAGCACGGGCGTGCCGAGGTTGCGATAACTCTCGGAGAACACGGCGTAGAAATTGTCGAGGTTGCCCTCCTCTCGTGACACCAGCTCATGCTTGATGCCCTTGCGGACCATCGCTCGCTGCTTGCGCGGAATCGACAACAGGCACTCATCGGGCGTCGCCGGAATCTCCTGGCGAAACGTCACATACTCCGACTTTGTCAGCCAGTCGTTGCCGACCGGCTCGCGATTGCGAAACTCGATGAAATCGACACCCAATTCCTCGCCCGATTTGATCGCCTGCGCCTCGAGGGCTCGAGCGGCGTCGTCGTCGGCTGCCAGCACGCCACCGTAGGCCTGAAACGGCACGGACGCGAGCTGGTTGCTGAACAGCAGGCTGCGGATGTGCACGAGCGGCAACACGCCACGAATCGTCCCTTCTGACTCCGCGATCAGGTAGTGACCCTGATGGCCGAGCGCGGACTCGAAAACCTGTTTCCATTCGGCGCGGTGAAAAAACGTGCCGTTCTCGTGCCCGGTGACGAAATCGTTCCAGGCGGTTACATCACTTTGTTCTAAATGCCGTACTTTCATATTCTTTGTCGTTATTTACGCCCCCACTGTCGCGGTCTCGCAGCGCCCGGCCCGCGGGCATTTCCGGGTCATGCCCGCACTGCGCGGCGTCAATTGGACCATCAACGGCCGGTCCGCAAAAGGTCAGCGGTCACAATCGGCCACAGAAGCCGCTTGGCGACAGAGGCCCATGGCGCCGCCGTCGCCGATGAAATATAATCAGACCGCGCATCGGCACTTGGGTTTTTACATAATTATCCGGCCGTTGCGGGGGTTTTTTGCAAATTTCTCTAAGCGATACCAATAGCAATACTAAGCGGGTATTGGGATCTGGATCACAGGAGCGGAGCAGCAAACAGGGTAACCTCGTCCGGTCGCCAGTCGCGCCCGACGTGCGCTGTCGACGCCGGCAACAATGATAACAACGGCTGACATCGGTTGAGCAGACGATTCCTGAATCCGACATTCCTGTTCGCCAGCGTTGATTTCGCGCTCGCCGCGGCTTCATTCTGGATTGCATCAGCGTGGCTGTTCGAACTGGACCTCGATGCGGCAGGCCGCTATATCGGGCCACTCGCGCCGCGGGCCATAAGCTTTGCGGTGCTGGTCATGATCGGGCTGATGGCCATGGGGCTGTATCGGGCGCGTCAGCGGCCACGGACCTGGGAGACGGTCGCCCGCGTTATCGCCGGGGTCGCCGTCGGCACCGTCTGCTTCATCATGCTGTTTTACATGCTGCCGTACCTGGCTTCCGGTCGCGGCGTGCTCCTTGGCTCGCTCGTCTCAGCCTGCGCGCTGATCTCGGCCGGCCGCCTCATATTGCTTCGCTTCGTCGATCGTAACCCGGTCAAAACGCGAGTGCTCGTGCTCGGCACCGGTCCGAGTGCGCTTAAAATCGGCCGCCTGCGACGCGCGTCGGATCGGCGACGCTTTGAGGTAATCGGTTACGCGGCTGCGACGGAGCGCGATCATGCATCCGCCGAGCAATACCCCGAGCTGCGGCCGGTCATTCCGATTGAGAACGTCATGGGCTTTCCCGGGGTCGATGAAATCGTGGTCGCGCTCGACGAGCGACGCGGAACGTTGCCGGTCGAACTGCTGCTGAAGCTGAAAGGCCGCGGTATTCCGGTAGTCGATATCATCGATTTTCTCGAGCGTGAGACCGGCCGCGTCGACCTCGACCTCCTCTCGCCGTCGTGGTTCCTGTACACGCAGGCAGGCTATACGGACAGCATGTTCCGGGCGGCAAAACGCGTCGTGGACGTGCTGCTGAGTACGCTCGTGCTGGCCCTTACGTCCCCGATATTCCTGAGCGTCATCCTGCTGATCTGGATCGAGGACGGATTGCGCGCCCCCATCCTTTACCGACAGAAACGCGTCGGACGCGCGGACCTCGACTTCGAACTGCTGAAATTCCGGAGCATGCGCAGGGACGCGGAGGATGCCAGCGGCCCGCGCTGGGCAGGCGGCAAGAATGACGATCGCGTGACGCGCATCGGGAAGATTATCCGCCGCTTCCGCATCGATGAACTACCGCAGCTGTTCAACGTGCTGCGCGGGGAAATGAGCATCGTAGGGCCGCGTCCGGAGCGGCCGGAATTCGTCGAACTACTGGCGTCCGAAATCCCGATGTTCGGCGTCCGGCATAACATGCGCCCGGGGTTGACCGGGTGGGCGCAGCTGAATTTCCCGTATGGCGCGTCGATTTCGGACGCCCGGGAGAAACTGAGCTACGACATCGCATACATCAAGAACGCAAGCATTCTGCTCGACTTGCGAATCTTCCTCGAAACGATCGAGGTGGTCGTCTGGGGCAAGGCCATCAGCATGGCCGGATCGCCGCGCGGGCATGCGGGCAAGCAAGCCGAGGAACGCCGCCAGAAGAGCCGTGAGGTCGCTGCAGCGAAAGTCGATGCCGAAGCCGACGCCTCCGCGAGCACGAATGCATCGCCGGCCAAGATTCGGCCACTCGCCGCCGAAAGTGAACCTGGATCGCTGGAAGCATCCGGCAAAGTGGCCAGCCACCCGAGATAGCGCGTCAGGCAGCGCCCGGCCGCAGCCGTTGAATGCCCGGCTGGACGTAGCGCACGTAGGCCTTATACGTCAGATGTCGGAGCAACACGAGTGGCGGCATGCGCACCCAGTGCGATCGTACGTATAGCAGCCAGCGGGCAACGCCGGCCGGCATACCCGGCGCATCCGGGTGCATAGGGAACAGCGCGAGCGGCACGAGACGATCCATCAACGCGACGACCGGCCGTGCGGGCGCGCCGACGGACAGCACGGCTCGCACGCGATCCGGCACGTCGGTGCCGAGAATACGCCGGGCATAGCGCAACGAGTAGAACGCCGGCAGCCGCAGATTCAGCTGCGTGGACCGCTCCGCGAAGCGGTCCCAGAATGCTTCGTCGCGTGTGGAAAAGTGTCTCAGCATCGCGTCGATATCGACCAGGTCCCGCAAACCGTCCGCGAGGTCGCCCTCGTACATCATGTGCGTCATCGCGTGCAGAACCAGGTCCGCGTCCGCCAGCGAGCTGAAACGCGAACCCGCAATCGGCTGAGCCGCGTCGAGCAATAACTGCGCATCCGGTCTGAATGGTGCGAAACGCCCCCGGATGTTGTGATGCACGTCCACTTCGATCTCTCGCTCATCGTGCACCATCGCCGGGATTTCGTGGGACCATTCGCGGTAGAAACGCTGGTCATAGTCCGACAGCTTCGTTCCCTGCCAGCCATGGTCTTTCAGCAGCGT
The DNA here is from genome assembly GCA_051008895.1 of Gammaproteobacteria bacterium. Lineage (GTDB taxonomy): Bacteria > Pseudomonadota > Gammaproteobacteria > Steroidobacterales > SMWD01. The sequence continues at coordinate 14,273 of JBPCXI010000200.1, forward strand.
CTCAACGATCGCGAGATCTCGTTCGGATACGAGCAGATCCACGTCCGCGAATAGTCGACCGTTCGCATTCGGCAGGTCGTGCAGCAGATAGGCGGATCCTTTCAGCGCAATGACGGCAAAGGACCCATGCTCACGTAATGCCCATGCAATGCGGTTGAGCTCCCATCGCGCCATCATGGCCCGGGCGTCGGCAACCGCCATCGCACTCTCGAGCTGCTCGACTGCGGCATCGGGCAAGTCATCGAGGCACCCGCCCTCTTCGAGGCGCGCGGCCAACCAACCGAGCAGTCGCACGCGGCGCGCAGCCCTCAGTAGCAGGTCCAACTCGCGGTGCGAAAGCGAGCCGATTTCCAGCGGTCGCGCCAGCGCCGCCAGCAGCAAACGGCGAACCTCGGCGGCGGGATTTGCAGCGCTAGTCAAATCGGCCATCGGCAAACTCGTCCAGCGCCGCGACGGCGTGCCGGAGATCCGAGTAGATCAGATCGAAGCAGCGCGCATTGTCGATCGCGCTGCGCAGCGCCTCGAAACCATGCTCGCCGCGCAGTTCGTAATTGAAGGCATTGCTTGCCAGAACCATAAACCCGTCGGCCCGCGGTACCTCCTGCAGCGATAGATGCGCGTCCCGGATCCAACGCGGGAATACGATCCAGCTGACGGCGGCGCGGCGGTTGGCTTTGAGGACGCTGTCGCGCGGCGGCTTTACATGCGCAATCGTCCCTTTCCGGGTCTCGGGTATCACCGGACCGAGTTCTGCGTCCGGAGCGAAAGCGCGAATCACGTCGATCGACTCATTTTTTAGCGCCATCGGCCGCGGAATCGGGACCACCTCTCGCGATCGGGGACAAATGAGCCCGAATTCGTCAGACAACAGGCGCCAACCACGATGGGCGAGCCCGGTGCAAAGCGTCGTCTTGCCGTCGCCCGGCGACGCCGGCATGACCAGCGCGCGGCCGTCGCGCTCGAGCACGGCTGAGTGCAGCATCACGTAACGATGCGCGCGCAGCGCGATAACCAGATTGATGCCCCATTCGAGCACAGCAAGCGCCTGCGGCGCCGGCATGTCCTCATGCGGCGCCCGACCGTCAACGGTAAATCGAACCATCCTGTCGCCAACCAGGCCATATCGTCTGCGCTCGCGCAGATCAACGTGGAAATTAAAGACCCGATTGTGATCGAGCAACGGGTAATCACGATACAACCGGTAAAGCGGCTCGTTGAGCGCCTCGACGACGACCCGGATGCGGGCATCGAACGGCCCTATTCGGACCGGTAGTCCGGCGCCTCGAATCAGCGCCCGGAATTCATCCAGGGAAAGATCGCCAACAATTCGTCCCGGCTCGATGAGCGCCGCTGTCACGTGCGATCGACCAGTCCGAGCTGCTCAAAGCGGTCGAGCATCGCCTCGATGTCGTCCACGTACTGCGAGTCAAGGTCAGACTCATCCCCTTCAGCGAGAACGCGCGCAATCTCATTGGCACTGAGGGGCTTTGTCAGCACGCTCGTCAGCAGGTGACGGCTCGCCGCGTTCAACAGGTGGGTGCTCCCGGATGGCCGGTGAAATGCGACGTGATCTCCGCCCCACTCCGCCCACAGCAGATCGTCGCTGCTGGCAGCGAGCCATTTTGCGTCGGAATAATCAATAGGTACGGTCACTGCGCAATGACCGCGGAGGCGGCTCGCCGATGACTGCGGCGCCTAGTCAGACATCTATCAGATGGATATGACCTGCGAACGACGACAGCGCCGTGGCCGACACGAGCATCCCGCGTTTGACGTAGACCTTGCGCCAACCCCAGCGTCTCTTGACGAAGTAATAGCCGCCACGATCGCACATCTCCTCGGTCGTGACCTGGCCGAGACCATCGCCCTCTGACCAGATATAGTATTTGCGATCCCGGATGACGCTGACGACCGCCTCCGGTGGCTCCCCCATGTCATAAACGTTGGCGGGCCCGCTGTCGACGGGATACACCGACTTGCCGTCCATGCACAAAGTCCGCCCGTACTGGTCTTTCGCGCTCTCGGCGGAAGCAGAGGAAATCAGGTTGCTGGATCGCGCCAGCGCGGCACCGCTTTGCAACGTCAGGATCATCGGCAACGCGCCCGCAGCACCCTTGATGAGCGCGCGTCGGCCCTTCAACGTATCTAACGTGTCTGACTCCTGTTGCTCGACTGAGGATGCAGAGGTTGCGACACTATTTTCTTTTTTACTGTTTCGATCGGTCATGACATCATCCTGACTAGGGCTACTCGAGCAGCCCATAAACCTCTTTCACCGGACCCGAATCGTCCCCGCAACTCGCGGCCGGACGATGCAATTCAGTACCGACATTATACCGGCAAACCCCCGTCAAACCAACGATTAACACCACCAAGATTGGGGGTTATGTAAGGTAATTCGACTCACTAATTTGGGGGTAATTCGCTGCAATGCCAACGATGCGAAGTGGCCCGAGCGAGGCGCGAAATCGCCCGCACCGACGCAGCCGCCCTGGTGCGGCAGCCGGCCCGGAAGACGATGTCGCAAGCGCTGGCGCCACTCACGGACCCGCAGGTGCAAGGGTCGTCATGCGACACGTAACAAACGCCAAATAATGTGAAGATAGCTATATAAATTGACTATTTTAGTTGCATAAAATCGTAGGCCGGCTCAACAACGGTGTGCTCGGGCGACCGGGCGGCGACAATAATCATTACCTGGGATCGGATTGCCGCGAGCCGTCATCGGCGGCTGGCACGATCGCACGCGGAAGATATCTATGAAAATCGCAGTTTTCGGACTCGGATACGTCGGCACGGTTTCTGCCGCATGCCTCGCCATGGATGGTCACGACGTCATCGGCGTGGATCCGAACGCAACGAAGGTTGACCTGATCAACGGCGGGCAGCCACCGATTATCGAGAAGGACGTGGGCGAGATGATCCGCGAGGCCGTCGCGGGCGGCCGACTCAATGCGGTTACCGGCGCCGAAGCCGCGGTGCGCGCATCCGACCTCTCCCTCGTATGCGTCGGCACGCCGTCCGCGGAGAACGGCAGCTTGAATCTGCGTTTCGTCGAACTGGTCTGTCGTGAAATCGGAGCGGCCCTCAAAGATCACGATTCGTACCACACGGTCGTCATTCGCAGCACGATCCTGCCCGGCACCATGAACAGCCTGGTCATCCCGGCGCTGGAGAATACGTCCGGAAAGAAGGCCGGCAAGGATTTCGGCCTGTGCAACAATCCCGAGTTCCTGCGCGAGAGCACCGCGGTTTTCGACTACTACCATCCGCCGAAGACCGTGATCGGCGCCATGGACGCCGAGAGCTCAGCGAGACTTTCGGATCTCTACAAAGATCTGCCCGGCCCGAAAATCGTGACGACGATCGAAGTCGCAGAGACCGTAAAATACGTCGACAACGTCTGGCATGCCGTTAAAGTTTCTTTCGCCAATGAAATCGGAGCGATCTGCAAACAAATAAACGTCGACAGCCACGAGGTCATGGACATCTTTTGCCAGGATCAAAAGCTCAACCTGTCGCCCTATTACCTGAAACCGGGATTTGCCTTCGGTGGCTCATGCCTGCCAAAAGATGTGCGCGCGCTAACGTTTCATTCGAAGCGACTGGATCTCAATTTGCCGCTGCTCGAATCGATCATGGAAACCAACAGAATTCAGATCGAGCGTGCGTTTGATCTGATCGTCGGCCGCGGCAAGCGCAAGATCGGCATTTTGGGTTTCAGCTTCAAAGCCGGAACGGATGACCTGCGCGAGAGTCCCATCGTAGAGGTGGCCGAAAGGCTCATAGGCAAAGGCTACGACTTGCGGCTTTATGACCGTAACGTCAGCCTCGCGAGACTCGTCGGCGCGAACAAAGATTACATCCTCCACCACATTCCGCACCTCGCGGCACTGATGGTCGAATCGCCGGACGAACTCATGGCGCACTCGGAGTTATTGATTATCGGCAACGGCGACGAGGAGTTTGCGGAAATCGTGGCCAAACGAACTCCCGATCAGCACGTCATCGATTTCGTGCGCATCGGCAACGAGGCCAATGACGCTGACGGTTACGAAGGAATTGCCTGGTGAGGGATAGTCGCCCGATGCGGCCTGCACCAGGCCGATCATCTAATCATTCATGAAGCGCAGCATAGAAGCTCTGACGTCCCGGGAATTCGACCTGCTCGTCATCGGCGGCGGGATTTTCGGCGCCTGCGCAGCCTGGGACGCTGCTCTGCGCGGCCTGTCGGTCGCGCTCATCGAGCGTAACGACTTTTGCTCCGGCGTATCGGCC
>JBPCXI010000201.1:0-2959 GCA_051008895.1 Gammaproteobacteria bacterium
GCACGAAGCCGTAGCCGCCCATCTTCAGCAGGATCGCGGCCAGGATCACCGAGCCGCCGGTCGGCGCCTCGACATGCGCGTCCGGCAGCCACGTATGCACCGGCCACATCGGCACCTTGACCGCGAACGCGACGAGGAACGCGAGGAAGATCGGGATCTGCTGCTGCAGGCTCAGCGGTACCTGGTGGAAGTCGAGGATGCTGTAACTGCCGGTCTGCAAATACAGGTAGATCAGCGCAATCAGCATGAATACCGAGCCGAGGAACGTATATAAGAAGAACTTGATCGTCGCGTAGACCCGTCGCTCGCCGCCCCAGACGCCGATGATGATGAACATCGGGATCAGCATCGCTTCCCAGAAGACATAGAACAGCAGTGCGTCGAGCGCGGCGAATACGCCGACCATCAGGCCCTCGAGGATCAGGAACGCGCCGAAATACTGGCCCGGGCGCTTCTTGATCACGTCCCAGCCGGCGATCACGACCAGCGGCGTCAGGAACGTCGTCAGCATGATCAGCGGCATCGAGAAACCGTCGACGCCGAGGAAGTATTCAACATTGAAAGCGGCAATCCACGGGGCGCGCTCGACGAATTGCATCGCGGCCGTGCCGGCCTCGAAGCCGGCGTACAGCGGCAGGCTGAGAACGAAGGTGAGAACTGCCAGGGCCAGCGCGAGCCAGCGGTCGGCGCGAAAACCCTGCGCGTCCGGATTCGCGCGGCCGGTCATCAGCACCGCGGTTCCGCCGACGATCGGTAACCAGATCAATACGCTCAGCAGACCCACGCTAGCTCCCCGTGTTCACGTTGGCGATGGTTGCGTCGGCCATGGTCATGCCGACGCCCACAGCAGCCAGCCGACCAACGCGGCGAGGCCCAGGATCATCGCGAACGCGTACGTGTACAGATAGCCGGTCTGGATGTGCCGGATAACCGTCGCCGACCAGCCGACGACGCGCGCGCTGCCGTTGACGAGCAAACCGTCGATCAGCCCGGCGTCACCAACGCGCCACAGCACCTTGCCGACCCCGGTGCTGCCGCCCGGAATGACTTTCTCGACCAGCGTGTCGAAGTAGTACTTGTTGATCAGCACCGTGTGGACCGCCGCGATCCGGGCGCGGATCGCCTCCGGCAGATCCGGTCGCTTCAGATAGAAGAACCATGCGACGCCGACGCCGGCAAACGCGAGCCACAGCACCGGCGACTGGAAGCCATGCAACACAAAATTTGCCGGCCCTTGCCACTTGGGCAGCAATTCAAGAATCACGTCGTGTACCGGCAGCACGAACAGGCTCCCGGCGAAGAAATCCCCGAAGACGACCGGACCGATCGCAAACCAGCCCATCGTCAGGGACGGGATGGCCAGCAGAATCAGCGGCCCGGTGACGACCCACGGCGGCTCGTGCAGGTGGCCGCGCGCGTCGTCGTCGATGCGCTCCTCGCCGTGGAATACCAGGAAAAACATCCTGAACGCGTACAACGCGGTAACAAATACACCGATCAGCACGCAGAAGTACGCATAGGTCGAGCCACGGATATCCGACAGGTGCACCGCCTCGATAATTGCATCCTTGGAAAAGAACCCCGAGAAGCCCGGGAAGCCAATCAGCGCGAGTGAGCCGATGAGACTCGTCCAGTACGTGATCGGCAGGTACTTCTTCAGCCCGCCCATGCGACGAATATCCTGCTCATGGTGCAGCGCGATGATCACCGAGCCGGCCGCGAGAAACAGCAGCGCTTTAAAAAACGCATGCGTCACGAGATGGAAGATACCCGCCGCGTACGCCGATGCGCCGAGCGCCACCATCATGTAACCGAGCTGCGACAGTGTCGAGTACGCAACCACGCGTTTGATGTCGGTTTGCACGATACCGAGAAAACCGGTAAACAGCGCCGTCGTCCCGCCGATCACCAGCACGAACGACAGTGCAGCCTCTGAGTATTCGAACAGCGGGGACATTCGCGCGACCATGAAAACGCCGGCCGTCACCATCGTCGCTGCGTGGATCAGGGCCGAGATCGGCGTCGGGCCTTCCATCGAATCCGGCAGCCAGACATGCAGCGGCATCTGTGCGGACTTGCCCATCGCACCGACGAACAGGCCGATGCACGCGACCGTCAGCGCGGACCACGCCGTGCCGCTGAAGATCTCGATCGTCTGGGCCTGCATCGACCGCGCCTTGCCGAACACCTCGACGTAGTCGAGGCTGCCGGCGTAGTACAGCACGGCCGCTATGCCGAGCAGGAAGCCGAAGTCGCCGACACGGTTGACGAGAAACGCCTTCATGTTCGCGAAGATCGCCGTCGGGCGCGTATACCAGAATCCGATCAGCAGATAGGACACGACGCCGACCGCCTCCCAGCCGAAGAACAATTGCAGGAAATTGTTCGCCATGACCAGCATCAGCATCGAGAACGTAAACAGCGAGATGTAACTGAAGAAACGCTGATAACCGGGATCGTCGTGCATGTAGCCGATCGTGTAGATATGCACCATCAGCGAGACAAACGTCACGACGGTCATCATCAGCGCGGTCAGCCGATCGATGAGAAAGCCGATCTCCATATTGACGCCGTCGGTCACCATCCACGTGTAGACGGTGCCGTTGAAGACCGGGTCGCCATCGAACCACTGGCCCTTCAGCACAACCGCTGACAATACAAACGAGACAGCGACGCCGATAATCGTGATCCAGTGCGCGCCGGCCCGGCCGATCTGGCGGCCGAAGAATCCGGCCACGATGGACGCGAACAGCGGAGCGAGCACGATGATCAGGTAGATACTCGGCATGCCCTACCCCTGCATCACATCGAGGTCCTGCACGTTGATCGTCCGCTTGGCGCGGAACAACACAACCAGGATCGCGAGGCCGATCGCCGCTTCGGCGGCGGCGACGGTCAGGATGAAGAATACGAACACCTGCCCGCCGGTATCACCGAGGAAGCGGGAGAACGCGATGAA
>JBPCXI010000202.1:0-2750 GCA_051008895.1 Gammaproteobacteria bacterium
TGCTGGTGCGCGACGGCGTGATCGAGAAGATGTTCATCGAGCCGCAGGAGGACGGTGACCCGTTCCACGTGTCCGACGCCGACACGATGTTCGACTACGTCGCCCCCGGCGGTGAACGCCCGCTCGACGTCGCGGTCCTGAGCCGCCCCGGTTGCTCGTATTGCGCGCGCGCGAAACAGCGGCTCGCTCAGCACGGCATCGAATACGCCGAACTGGAGTTGCACAAGGACTTCCCGCATCGGGTCATTCGCGCCGTGTCCGGCGTCGACACGCTGCCGCAGATATTCGTCGACGGCGAGCTGATCGGCGGCGCCGACGAACTCGACGCGTGGTTAGCGCAGCGCGCTGCGGCTTAATTCGCCATTCCATCCCCCACCGGCGCCGCAGCGCCTTGTCCGGTGGCCCGCGTCTTCGTATGCTGGGCCACCGTTTTTTTTTGCGCGAGGAGTGGGTATGGGCGACCGCGACATCATGTTCGTATTTCCGGGGCAGGGGTCCCAGTACCGGGGCATGGGCAGCGACATCCACGCCGATTTCGCGGTCGCGCGGGAGGTCTATGCCGAGGCGAGCGATGCACTCGGATACGACATGGTGCAGCTGTCGTTCGAGGATCCTCAGGATGAGATCGGTCTGACGCGATTCACACAGCCGGCGTTGCTCACGCATTCGATCGCGTGCCTGCGAGTGTTCTCGGAGTTGACCGGTGGCGCGGTCGCACCGTCGCTGGCCGCGGGCCACAGCCTCGGCGAATACTCCGCGCTGGTCGCGGCCGGCGTGCTGACGCTGGCCGACGGTCTGCGCCTGGTGCAAAAACGCGGCGAGCTGATGGGAGAGCACGGTGAAGGGGGCATGGTGGCATTGACGGTCGACGCCGAGACCGCCGGACCGATCGCCGACATGCACTACTGCCAGGTCGCGAGCTGCAACCTGCCCGAGCAGACCGTCGTCGGCGGTGCCGATGCCGATCTCGAGCGCCTGGTTGCGTATATGGGCGAGCACTATCCCCGCAAGCGCGCCGTGCCGCTCGCGACCGAGGGCGCGTTCCACACGTACCTGATGGTGGCGGCGGCGCGAGAGTTTCGCGCGGTGCTCGACGCCACCGAGTTCTCGGCGCCGAGCGTCCAGGTGTTATCGAACTATTCGGCGGCGGCGCACGATTCGGACCCGGCGGGCATTCGTACGCGCTTGTTTTTCCAGTTATTCAAGCCGGTCGACTGGGTCGGCTGCCTGCGGACGGCGGTGGAGCAGGGCATCGATACGTTTGTCGAATTCGGCGGCGGGTTGGGCAAGACCGACGAGCCGTCGGCCAAACGGCCGAACCTCGAGAGCATCATCAAGAAGACGCTGAAGGTGTCGGGGCACGACGCGGACTATGTCGGCGCGATCAACGTCGACACGCTGGGCGCCGCGCAGGCGCAACTGGCGGCTTAGTACTGCGCCGTGAAGGTGGCCGTCCCTGGCCCGTGCACGTCCCTGTGAAACAGTAGACCGCTAATCAGCTCGCAAGTTGCTCGTCTTCGAGCATCGGCGCGGCTGCAGCAATCGCGTCGGATGCTGCTTTGTTAGCGTCTTCGCCAAATATGGTCTCGGCGAAGCGAGAGTCGAGGTCTTCGAGTCGCAGCATGCCGGTCGCGCTCGTATCCGAGGCGCTCATTTCGGGCATCACGGCCGCGCTGTCGCCAAGCTTGTCGGTTGCCTTCGGCAACTCGGGTGCCGCCGCGTCGTCGCCGCCGTCGAACGGCGAGTCGAGGAGCATCGCTGCGCTGGCCTCGGACATCGGCTTGGGCCCTGAAGCGGCCGGCGCACTGCCGACGCCCTGATCCATCGTCAGTTCGGGCGGTTTCGCCGCCGCTGCGGCGGCCGGACGGACCGGCGCAACCGGCCGGTTGCCGGACAGCTGTTTCCAGCCGAGTTCTTTCGCCACCTGGTTGACCAGGCCCGGATCGACACGATCTGCATGGGCGACGGCCGCCTCGCTGAGCGCCGCGTCCATCAGCGTGTTGATCAGTCGCGGCACGCCGCCGACGTATCTGAATACCGTGTCGGCCGCGCCTTCGGCGAGAATCGAGCCGATGTTGCCGCCGGCGCGCTCGAATTGCTCCTCGAGGTAGCAGTTCACTTCGTCGAACGTCAGCGGTCGCACCCGATGACGGTACGCGACGCGCTGGCGCAGGTGGATGAGCCCGGGGGCATTCATCAAGCGATGCAGCGCGTGCGGCCCGAGCAGGATGATATTGAGCTGACCGCCGGGTGCGCCGGCGAGGTGCACCAGTTGCAGGATCCGCTTCGCACGCTCGACAGTCATCCCCGACACGTCGACCACGGCCGTCACTCGACGACCGTTACGATTCTGTTCCTGGATTGCCAGGCGTAACCGATGCAGGCTACCTGCCTCGGTTGCGTTGCTGTCCGTGTTGCCGCCGAGTCCAAGCAGCAACATGTCGGAGAGCATCTCGGCGTCGGAATGCCGCAGATCGACATTCACGACGGCCGCCTTGTCCTCGATCGATGCCCGCGCAGCAGCGATGAAAGCCGTTTTGCCGACACCCGGTCCGCCCGTCACAATCGCCATCGAGTCGTGCGACAGCATAACCTCGCGCAGTCGCGCTACAGCGGTTTCGACCTGGGTGTTAGGTACGAAAAACCCGGTGTCCGGGCCATTGGAAAAAGGTCTGTCAGACAGCTTGAAGTGATCCACGTACATGGGCTGGGGCGTCCGTTCTTAATTGGAATACGCCATTCTCCAGATC
>JBPCXI010000203.1:0-4874 GCA_051008895.1 Gammaproteobacteria bacterium
TGTTAGAGGTATAAATATACATCAGTACATCTCTTTGTCAATGATCTGTTAATGATTTGTCAATCGGCCGGGTCATCGAGCCAACGCAACAGCAGCTCGCGCAGCTCGATCGGCCTATCGATCGGCCGTCGGTCGTTGACCGCGATCTGCAGTGCGAGCGCGCGCTCACCGATGTCGGTCGCCAGAGCCTGGTGCGCTTGGGTGAGCTCGGCGAAGTCGTCCGCCTCGGCCATCGCGCGACAACATTCCGGGTCAGTGCTGAATACGGATCGACAGGCGACCGGACGCAGCTCGTAGACGCTGCAGCGGTCGTCGACGAGCAACGGGCACGGCCACCGCATCGCTTCCGCCTGTTCGTACGGTAGCGCCGCGATTCGCGCCGCCTGGTCACGCACGGTGGCCTCGAAGTTGGCGAATTGCGCCGCGGTCATGCGGCTTCGAGCCGCATCGAGAATCGACTTGCCGTCGGCGTGGTTCGTCATCACGACCAGTTGATGGCAGCACCAGCTGCAGCCGACCTTGCACGCAAACGACGACGCGTCGGTGTGCGCAGCGATCAGTTCGTCGGCCGCGACGAGATCGAATTCATGCACAGGGGACACGCCTCATTTCCCGGCAAGGCCCTCGAAAAATCGTTCCAAGTCCGCCGGGAAATGAGGCGTGTCCCCACCCTTAACCACGGGAAATGAGGTGTGTCCCCGCCGAAACCCACCCTTAACCAAGCGAGAACTTCGACAGAATACTGTCGACAGTCGCCTGGCCGGCCTTGGCCGGCGAGCCGGCGTCGAACGGCGGTTGCGGATCGTATTCGATGATGAGCTGGATCTCCTCGGCAACCGCTTGCCCGCACTCGATCGCCGCGAGCGTCAGCGCCATGTCGATGCCGGCCGATACGCCAGCCGCCGTTACGATCTTGCCCTGGCGGACGACGCGTTCGGACGTTGGATTTGCGCCGAAGTTCTTCAGCAGGTCGAGGCCCATCCAGTGCGTCGTCGCGTCTATGCCGTTGAGCAGGCCGGCCGCGCCGAGCACGGCGGCGCCGGTGCAGACCGACGTCGTCCACTTCGTGTTCTCGTGACTCCGCCTGACCCAGTCGAGCACCGCCTCGTCGCCCATGGCGACGGAAGGCGTCGGCGTGCCCGGCACGACGATGATGTCCGCATTGCCGGCGTCGGCAACGGCGGTGTCCGCGTTCAGCATTGCGATCCCGGCGTCGGTCTTTATCGGTCCCGCCGTCGTCGCGACGAAACTAATCTCGGCACCCGGCATCAAGTGCAGGACTTCATACGGACCGATCGCGTCGAGCGCGGTCACGTTGTCGTATAGCAGGATCTCGATTTTCATGTATTTATCCTTAGAGATTCAGGTGCTTGCGTGTGAACTACTGTACTGCAGGCGAGACTTCGGTACCATACGGGGCCGGCCGCGCCGAGTCGCGGCGCCGAGAAGAATACAAATGCAGACCAAGATTACCCTCGACGAGCAAGACATTCCGACGCACTGGTACAACGTCGTCGCGGACATGCCGAATCCGCCGACCCCGCCGCTGGGCCCGGACGGCCAGCCGATCGGTCCCGAGGCGTTGCTCGCGATATTCCCGGAAGGCATCGTCGAACAGGAAGTCAGCGCCGAGCGCTGGATAGCGATTCCCGACGAGGTACGCGAGATCCTGTCGCTCTGGCGGCCGTCACCGTTGTATCGGGCGCATCGCCTCGAGAAGGCGCTGGGAACGCCGGCGAAGATTTATTACAAGAACGAGTCGGTCAGCCCGGCCGGTTCGCACAAGCCGAATACCGCGATCGCGCAGGCCTGGTACAACAAGGTGGCCGGCATCAATACGCTGTCGACCGAGACCGGCGCGGGGCAGTGGGGCTGCTCGCTCGCGCTCGCCGGTCAGCTGCTCGACATGACGGTGCGCGTATTCATGGTCAAGATCAGCTACGAGCAGAAACCGTACCGACGCTCGATGATGAAGACCTGGGGTGCCGAGGTGCACGCGAGTCCGACCAACCTGACCGAAGCCGGCCGCCAGTTTCTCGAGATGGACCCGGACTGCCCGGGCTCGCTCGGTATTGCGATTTCGGAAGCGGTCGAGCAGGCCGTGCAGCGCGAGGATACGAACTACGCACTCGGCAGCGTGCTGAATCACGTGCTGCTGCATCAGACCGTGATCGGTCTGGAGGCGCGCAAGCAGCTAGAGAAAGTGGGTGACTATCCGGACGCGATCTACGCGCCGTGCGGCGGCGGTTCGAACTTCGGCGGCATCGCGTTCCCGTTTTTCGCCGACAAGGCGGGTGGCAAGGAAATCGATCTCGTGGCGGTCGAGCCGACGTCGTGTCCGACACTGACGAAGGGCGTTTATACCTACGACCACGGCGACGCGACCGGCCTCACGCCGCTGATGAAGATGTACACGCTCGGTCACGACTTTGTGCCGCCCGGTATTCACGCCGGTGGCTTGCGGTATCACGGCGACTCGGCGCTGATCAGCCAGCTTTACAACGAGGGCCTGGTGTCTGCCGAGGCGGTGGCGCAAACCGAGACGTTCGAGGCCGGCGTGTTGTTCGCGCGGACCGAGGGCATCGTGCCCGCGCCGGAGTCAACTCACGCGATCGCGGCCGCGATCAGGGATGCGAAACGCTGCGCAAATTCCGGCGAGTCGCGCACGATCCTGTTCAACCTGTCGGGCCACGGACACTTCGACATGTCCGCGTACGACCGGTATTTCGCGAACGAATTGACCGACTACGACTATCCGGAAGAGGCGATTAAGGCATCACTCGAGAAATTGCCGAAGTTCGGCTGAGGGTCAACTTTTAATCGCGCGGCCGACGACGAGCACGATCCCGATTCCGACGAGCACAATTCCTGCCAGGTGATACCACTGCAGCGTCTCGTCGAGCCAGCCGACCGCCATGCCGGCGCCGAAGACCGGGATCAGGTTCATGAAAACGCTCGCGCGGCTCGGGCCGACGGCCTGGTTGCCGACGTTCCACATCAGCATCGCGAGGCACGATACGAGCAGCGCGAGCGCGAGTGAGGCGCCGACCGCGAGCCACGTGATCGGCATCGGCTGGAACAGCACCGACTCGGCCACGTAGAAGGGCAGCAGGGCGACGGTGCCGGCGACAATCACGCCGAACAGCGACTCGACCGGGTTCAGTGAAGGCGGCAGGCGCCTGATGTTCACCGCATACGCGGCGAAGCCGGTCATCGCGAACAGTGCGACGAGATCGCCGCCGTTCAGCTCCAGCGCCAGCAGCGCCTCCGGTCGCCCGCGCACGAGCATGATCGCGACCCCGGCGAACGCCAGCACGATGCCGGCTGCCTGCGGCGCCGACAGGCGCTGCTTGAAAAACAACCACATGAACAGCACGGTAATCGTCGGCTGCGTTGCGTTGATCAGCGAGATGTTGATCGCGGTCGTGAAATTCAGTGCCACCAGGATCACGGTCGTGCTGCCGACGATCAGGCCGCCGAGCAGAAAAAAGTCACGGGCGTTGGCACGGTAGTCCGCCAGGTTCGCGCGGAAACGCGGCGCCACGAATGGCAGCAGCATGATTGCGGCGGCGAGCCAGCGCCAGAAAGAAAGTCCGACGGGCGGCAGCGTGCCGTGCACAAAGCGGCCGATGATGTGGTTCGTCGCGAGAAACAGCATGCAGACGACCAGCAGCAGATACGCCAGCGCCGGTTGTCGTCGCAGAGTGTCGACGAACGTCGTCATCCGAGTCTGGCGAGCATGTGCGGCAGCCATAGCGTGATGCCCGGAAACGCGACGAGCAGCACGACGCGGAGCACATCGGATGCGAGAAACGGCGCGACGCCGACGAAGGTTTCGCGTAATGGCGTGTTCGGCGCTTGCGAATTGATCAGCAGTACGTTGAGCCCGATTGGCGGTGTGATTAGCCCGAGTTCGACGACGACGAGCACGATGATGCCGAACCAGATCTGCAGATCGCCGGGCGGCATGCCGAAGTCGAGCCCCGCGATGACCGGCCAGAACACGGGAACGGTCAGGAAGATCATCGCGAGGCTGTCCATGAAGCAGCCGAGCACGAAGTAGAACGCGATCATCGCGACGAGGATCAGGTACGGATCCCAGCCGCTGGTCGCGGCCAGGTTCGATACCCATGCCGGGAAGCCGGCCAGCGCGAGGAAGATGTTGATGAAATCGGCGCCGAGAAGGATCATGAAGATCATCGCGGTCGTGCCCGCCGTCGCCTTAAGGCATTCGACAAAGCCGGCGATGTCGAGCTTGCCCTGCACGCGCGCGAGCAACGCTGCGCCCAGCGCGCCGAATGCGGCCGCCTCGGTCGGATCGAAGACCCCGAAATAAATGCCGCCGATCACGAGCACGAACAGCGCGAGCGTGGGCCAGCTGGCCGCAAGCGCGCGGCGCCGGTCCGCGCGCGACGCGCGGCTTTTCGCCGGCGCTGCGTCCGGTTGCACGCGCACGTAGAGCGAGATCGTCACGAGGTAGCCGAGCAGCGCGAGGATCCCCGGTATCAGTGCCGCTTCGAACATGCGCACGATGTTCGCCTGCACCGCAATCGCGTAGACGATCAGCACGACGGACGGAGGTATCAGAATGCCGAGCGTGCCGCCGGCCGCGAGCGCCCCGGTCGCGAGCGCCCCGGAATACCGGTAGCGCTCGAGTTCCGGCAGTGCGACCTTGCCCATTGTGCCGGCCGTGGCGAGCGACGAACCGCAGATCGCGCCGAACGCGCCGCAGCCGCCGATCGCGGCCATCGCGACGCCGCCGCGCCGATGGCCGAGGAACGCGTTCGCTGCATCGAACAGGTTGCGGCCGAGGCCGGAGCGCGCGGCAAGTTGTCCCATCAGCAGGAACAGCGGTATTACCGAGAAGTTGTAGG